>NZ_JADBQM010000027.1:0-62921 GCF_014895895.1 Enterobacter cloacae complex sp. P14RS | reverse complement strand
CCTTTGGAATGGACTAATGTAAATGGCCTACCGTTGATGATAAGGCATAACACAAGTCGTATATTCAACACCCCGGGATTTATAAAACAAAACATTCTTCTCAATAATAACGAAGTTTCAATAAGCCTAGATAGTTTTAAAAAAATATTAGTCATCAGTTCCTTTAAAGCTGGGGAACGTATAAGTAATGATATAAAAAATGAATTGCATCGGGTAATAAAAGAATGCAACGACCCTAGTATTAATTCAGTAGTAAATGAAAAAGTTTCTAAAAAAGGGTCTTACATCCCGAACTTTGAAATGGAAGTAATATTTAAAGATGTCACAAATAAAAATGAGCTAGTGGATTCTTTGAATTCATTTAAATTCGCTCTTGTAATATTTGATATGCACGGTGGCCATGATTATGATGGGCATGGATTCCTTGAGCTATCAGGTGAAATTTTGTATCCTTATGAGTTAATGGGTTTAGCTAATATCCCACCAATAGTCGTATTAAGTGCTTGTGATACAAGCCCAGCCGATAGAAATCATTTTAATGCAGCAAATGCTTTTCTATGTGCAGGAGCAAAAACGGTACTGGCTAGTACATACCCCATATTAAGTAGAGATGCGGCTATCTATATAGGCCGATTATATAAACGCCTAAGATACTATCTACCTGAAAGAATTTTATTCACTAAAACAAGTTTAAGATGGTCAGAGTTCATTACGGGACTTAACCGCCGAGTTTATTTCGATTATTTTTTAATGTACATTTTCAGAAAATATAAAATTAATGATAAGTCCATATTAATAGAGTTACGGAAATATATAAATATCGCATTAGAAAATCACCCTCACGATTTTTTAGATGGAGTTTATTATTTCTTTGAAAATTTAACAGACCTATCTAAAAATCAAATTAGTGATGAACTTAATAATCACTTCTTGTTTGCTGAATGCCTGAACTATGTGCAAATAGGCTCTCCTGAAAAAGTTTTAATTTATGCAGAAGATCTAAGCATAGAATAAAAAACTTACTGATATAGGATCTGCAGATAAAAATCACCTGCAGATCTTAGAATCCAAACGAGGTAGGTTCAGGCCGTACAACAACCCAAGTTTCATAAATTAAATAGCGATAACCAAATGTACAAAAATGATCACCAGCTTCGATTGGTGGTCATTCTGGTGGTCTTGACAAAAAGGAAATTCAGGATTAGCTTAATTATTAGCCAGTTACTGGCAAAGGCGATCCCAGTCAGAGAGTCAAATTCTTGTTTTCATGTCGCTTTGCGAATCCATGTACGATTTTGATTCAATAAGTTAGCGTGAAAAGCCTTCCCGATTCGTATTCAGTTTACCCCCCGCATCGGGAAAAAGTGGTCGTCAAATCTGGGTCATTTCAGTTCGATTGTGGAGTGATCGCCAAATGCCCCCCTTAACGACACGAAAACCCGCAGCCTCAAACCTTCTTGTAAAGCCTCTGATTGGTCTGTAGCTGCGTGTCCATCCAGACGGTTCACGTCTTTGGTATCCCAAATACCGTATCAACGGTAAAGCATCCCGTCCTGGCTTAAGTGCTTACCCTGTTATGTCGCTGGCTGGTGCCCGACAGCAACGCGAGGGGATCCGTAAGTTACTGGCTCGGAACATTAATCCCGCTCAACAACGCATTTTCGGCCACGGAATAACTACGTTCGATTATCTGGCGGACAGCCTCTTCTTAATTCGGGAGTAAAACGCGGTGTACCCATAGACTTCTTCAGTGCTCAAACTACAGGGCAGATTTGTCTACGGCTCGGGGCGCTCCAGTCTTGTCCATTTCTCAAATGCCAAAACTTTTGGTTATTAATAGGGAAAGGTTTACTCACGTCGGGCGCAGAGAGGTGTTAACGTCGCACCATATTGATTTGCTGCGTCACGAATGCGCTGCGGAAATACTCGCGCAGCGCCGCCATCGCCGGGGTGAAGTGGGCGTCATGACGCCATGCTAGGCCGACGCTCATCGGGTGCACATGGTTCACCAGCGAACGGGTCTCAATGCGCCGCCCTTCCAGCGACCACGGGCGATAAACCAGGTCCGATAAGATAGCAATCCCCGAACCATTAGCCACCATGCTGCGCACCGCCTCGACCGAACTGGTGCGCAGGATGACGCTCGGGCAGGCTCCGGCCTCTTCCCAGTAGCGCATGGCACTGTCTGCGGCTTCATCCACCGTGAGCATAATGAAAGGTTCCCCGGCCACATCCTCCAGCGTCACGTGCGATTTTTCACATAACGGATGCCGCGATGGCAGCCACAAGCGGCGCGTAGAATTAAACAGGGTTTCGGCATAAATCGACTGATGGCGTAAATTGCCAGTCAGCACCAGTGCCATATCCAGCTTCTGGTCAACCAATCCTTGTTCAATATCCTGCCGCTCATACTCAAACAACTGGATATCAATGTGCGGGTAATCCTGCGCCAGCCGTTGCAGATGGAACGGCAGAAAATAGCCAATCACCGTGTAACTTGCCGCCAGGCGCAGCGTGCCTCGCACACCCGTGTCATTAACCGGCATACTACGCACGGCATTATCCACGGTCTGTAACACGGTATAGGCATGGTTAAGAAAATGGTTCCCGTAGTCGGTCAGCATCATGCCGTGCACCGAGCGGGTAAACAGCTTCTTGCCCAATAGCTGCTCCAGCTCCTGAATCGCCCCGGTGACCGCCGACTGAGAAATATTGAGATGCAAGGCCGCCAGCGAGATCTGCCCCATTTCGGCGGTGGCAACAAAATAACGAACCTGGCGTAATGTCAGCATCTCTGCCCCTCTTTTTATTTAAGCAAAATGTTTGCCCATGAGCGTTCTGTTTTTCTGATATCAGACTATCTAAAAATAATACTTTTCGGATACAAATAAATCTTCATATAGTGAATTGACGTCCCCAACGGAAATAAGAAATTATTATGATGAAAACGGTCGATATCAACTCCGATATAGGAGAAAGTTTTGGCTCATGGATAATTGGCGATGATGTTGATAATGAACTTATGACGATAATCAGCTCCGACAATATTGCCACCGGGTTTCACGCTGGTGATCCCAGTATTATGCGAAAAACTGTCGAGTCGGCCAGAAAAAATGGCGTAGCCATTGGCGCACATCCGGGATTTAATGATTTACAAGGATTTGGTCGCCGCCATTTATCTATTCCGATGGACGAACTGGTTAACGACATTATTTACCAACTGGGTGCATTGCGGGAATTCGCACGTTTATACTCCTTGCCATTGCAGCATATTAAACCGCACGGCGCGTTATATATGCACCTGGCGCGGGATGAAACGGCAGCGCAATGTTTTGTTGCCGCCCTGCATCAACTCGACGCCGGCCTCTATCTTTACTGCATGGCGGGCTCCGCCGTCTGGCAGGCAGCGCAGCGGCTGGAGCATCCGGTAGTCACCGAGTTTTACGCCGACAGAGAGTATGACGATCAAGGGCTTATTGTCTTCACCCGCAGTACCGGACGTCTTAATGTGCAGGCGATCACCGAGAAAGTGTTAATGGCCTGTCTGGAGGGGAAAGTCAAAACCGTTACCGGCAATACCATCCCGATTCGTTTCGATTCTATTTGTATCCACAGTGATACGCCCGGCGCACTGGAAATTATCAGCTCGGTAAAAATGGCGCTCATTAATGCAGGTATAAACGTCTGCTCACCGGGTATGGTTTAATCATTCCCGCTTATCTGGAGAGAAATACGATGTCTGATATTGAAATTTTTTCGCCATTGCCAGGTATTTTTTACCGGCAACCCTCACCGGAGGCTGCACCTTTTGTTAAGGATGGCGATAAAGTCGAACCCGATACCATTATTGGTTTAATTGAAGTGATGAAGCAGTTCAGTGAAATATTCGCCGAGACTCGCGGCATAATAAGCGCCATCACCATACAAAATGGTGATGCCGTCGAACCCGGACAGGTGATCGCCATAATAAAAACCGATAACGAATAATCACTGCGGAGGATTTATGACGGGGAAAATAAAAAAATTATTGGTCGCTAACCGTGGGGAAATAGCGGTGCGTATTATTCGTGCTGCGCAAACACTGGGGATCCCAACGGTGGCGGCATGCAGCGAGGCGGACAGCGAAAGCCTTGCGGCAAAACTGGCCGATGAGGTGTGCATTATCGGCCCGGCACCTGCCGCGCGCAGTTATCTCAACATTAATGCCTTACTGGATGCCGCCGCGCAAACCGGTGCAAATGCGATCCACCCTGGCTACGGTTTTCTGTCGGAAAATGCCCAGTTCGCCGAGCGGGTTGAACAGGCCGGGTATATTTTCGTCGGCCCCGACGCGCAAACCATTCGCGTGATGGGCGATAAAGCCGCAGCCCGCCGCACAGCAGCAGAAGCCGGTGTGCCGGTCGTTCCCGGCTCCCGGGTGCTGGAAACGGTACAGGCAGCGCAAGTTCGCGCCAGCCAGATCGGTTATCCCTGCCTGATTAAAGCCGCAGCCGGTGGCGGTGGTCGTGGTATCCGCGTGGTAGAAAATGATGAGGCACTGGCGCGGGAATTCCCCGTTGCCCAGAGCGAATCGAAAGCCGCTTTTGGCTCAAGCGCAGTCTATCTCGAGCGTTTTATCGCCCGCGCCCGTCATGTTGAAGTGCAGATCCTCGGCGATGGCGAGCGGGTGATCCACCTGTTCGACCGCGAGTGCTCGTTACAGCGCCGTCGGCAGAAAATCTTTGAGGAAGCGCCCTCGCCTGCCCTGAGTCCTGCCCAGCGGGCCGCGCTCTGCGACAGCGCAGTGCAACTGGCGCGGCACCTACGCTACCGCGGGGCAGGCACGCTGGAATACCTGTTTGATGAAACGCGCGGCGAGTTCTGGTTCATTGAAATGAATACCCGTATCCAGGTGGAACACCCGGTAACCGAGATGGTAACGGGCATCGATCTGGTGCAGTGGATGTTACGCATTGCCAACGGTGAACCGCTAACGTTGGCGCAGTCGGATGTGCACCTGAGCGGCAGCGCTTGCGAAATGCGCATTAACGCCGAAGACCCCGACAAGAACTTCTTCCCTTGCCCTGGCCGGATAGACGCAGTGGTGTGGCCGGGTGGCGAAGGGATCCGTGTCGACAGCCATGTCTTCAGCGGTTACAGCGTTCCCCCGTGGTATGACTCCTTGCTGGCGAAGGTAATTGCCTGGGGCCCCGATCGCGCCGACGCGCTGGCCCGCGCCCGCCAGGCACTCGGCGGGCTTGAACTACGTGGCA
This sequence comes from Enterobacter cloacae complex sp. P14RS, assembly GCF_014895895.1. Classification (NCBI taxonomy): domain Bacteria; kingdom Pseudomonadati; phylum Pseudomonadota; class Gammaproteobacteria; order Enterobacterales; family Enterobacteriaceae; genus Enterobacter; species Enterobacter cloacae complex sp. P14RS. Next base: position 57,669 of record NZ_JADBQM010000027.1, on the reverse strand, counting down.
TCAAAACCACCGCCCCGCTGCATCAATGGCTGCTGCAACACCCGCAATTGCAGGCGGGAGAATTTACCACCACCACCCTTGAGCAGTGGCTGGCGGAGCGCGACAGTGCAGCCACGCCGCCGCTACAGGAGAGGCGCTATGGCCAATAATCCGATTCGCTACTCGTTTGGCGGAGATGAGCATCTTTTTGCCGAAATTGACCAGTCAATGTCGTTAAATGCTTTTTTCCACGGCCTGACACTGACACGGGCACTGGAGGCATGCCAGCTCCCCGGTGTGCTGGATATTTGCCTGGCGAACGCCTCTTTCCAGGTACGCTTTAACCCGGACGTGCTGGCACCGCAAACGCTGCTCGACAAGTTGCAGGCGCTGGAAGCCGATAGCGAAGCCGACGCAACGCTGGCGACACGCATTATTGAGGTGCCGGTGCTGTACAACGATCCGTGGACACACGAGACGTTAATGCGTTTTCGCGATCGCCATCAGGCACCGGAAGGCAGCGACCTCGACTATGCCGCACACATCAACGGTTATGCGGATAAAGACGACTTTATTGCCGCGCACAGCGGTACGCCGTGGTTCGTGTCGATGGTGGGTTTTGTCGCCGGATTGCCGTTTATGTACCAGATGGTCGGGCATGACAAACAGCTCCAGGTACCGAAATACCTGCGCCCGCGTACCGATACGCCCGGGTTATCCCTCGGTCATGGCGGCTGCTTCGGCTGTATCTACTCGGTGCGTGGCGCTGGCGGTTATCAGCTGTTTGGTATCACGCCAATGCCGATCTATGATCCGGCGCAACGTCAGCCGTATCTGCAAAGCGAAATGGTGTTCTTCAAAGCGGGTGACATTGTGCAGTTCCGCGCCATCGATCATCAGACTTATGACGACATCAGCGAACAGGTGAAAAAAGGCATATTTTCCCCGCGCATTCGCGATGTGACATTTGTGCTTGCAGACTTTGTCGCCGATCCGCAGGGCTATCCTCAGTTATTGAAAAGGGGGTTGTATGACCATCAATGTGATTAAGCCTGGCCTTGCCACCACGGTACAGGATGCAGGGCGTGAAGGCTATTACCACCTGGGCATTCCCCCCTCCGGCGCATTGGATCCGTATTCAATGCAGATGGCGAACCTGCTGGTGGGTAACGCAGCCGATGATGCGGTGCTGGAGATGACGCTGCTCGGCCCGGAGTTACATTTTTCCACCGATGCGCTGATCGCGGTGTGCGGCGCGGCGATGACGCCGATCGTTGACAATCAACCTGCTGCTGCGCACAGCGCGCTGTATATCCACGCCGGGCAACATCTGCGCTTTGCCCCGGCCCGCCAGGGATGCCGTGGCTATCTGGCGATTGCTGGCGGCCTTGATGTGCCGCGCGTCCTGGGAAGCGGCTCGACCTATACGCTGGGGGCGCTGGGGGGCTTTCAGGGGCGGCGACTGGCAGCGGATGATGTGTTGAACGTGCATCCAGTAAACGCAGATCGCTTCCGCCGCGAGGGGAACACTGTTCCTGAGGCATTACTGCCGGTGCTGGAGAAATCCGTCACTCTGCGACTGGTACCGGGCCTCTATATCCACCGACTGACGGATGCCGCGGTCGATACCTTCTTTGCCGACGACTGGTATGTCAGTACCGAAGCCGACCGCACGGGCTACCGTCTGAAAGGCGGGCAGCCGCTGGCGTTTAACCCACGGACGCCACCGTTTGGCGCAGGCTCTGATCCCTCCAATATTGTCGATGCCTGCTACCCCATTGGTTCCGTTCAGGCACCGGGTGGGCTTGAGCCAATTGTCCTGCTGCGCGATGCGGTGGGCATTGCATTCACTGCCTGACAGTCTGATTGCGCTCTTACTCCTTCCAAAATCTTGCGCTTTGCCATTTGAACTGCTGCTATTTGTACTGTATAGTACAGTACAAATATCTATCCAGACCGGAAGAATAAAATGGTAGCTGACGAAAGAACCTCCGCTCCTAAGCACAGAACTGCCAGAGGAGCCCAACGTGTCCGTGACCTGACTGAGGCCGCCGCCGAGTTGTTCCTTGAACGGGGCTTTGATGCAGTCGCTGTTGATGACTTGATTGCGCGTGTTGGTGGATCACGAAGCACCATTTACAGCCACTTTGGAGGAAAAGAAGGTCTTTTCAGGCATGCAATGATCGACCTCTGTACCGAGGTTGCCAGGCCGCTGGAGCAACTGAACATCGCGGACGGAGAGCCAGGCGAGGTGCTGCCAGTTCTTGGCCGGCAACTACTGAGATCTGCCCTGTCTTCACGCACCCTTGCGTTGCATCGACTTCTGGTCAATGAAGGCCGGCGCTTTCCGGACGTTGCCAGAGCTATGTGGGACGTCAGCTACGGTAAAGCCATCCAAATTCTTTCAGTCTGGATTGCCGCTCAACAGCAGCCGGGAAAAGGATTAGGCCGCGACGTCCCCGCCAAAGCGCTGGCGGAACATTTTGTCAGTCTGGTGGCCGCTAACACCAAGCTTCAGGCTGCGTCTGGACTTCGATCACCAACATTGACTGATGCTGAAATCGAGGAAATCGTTGGTCATGCTGTACAAATTTTTCTTCATGGCGCAGCGGGTGGGCAAACGGACGAAGACAGTAAGAAATGAAACATTTTTTTAACCACGTAGCAACCAGCAAGAAGAATGGAGGTAGAAATGTATGAATACTCAAAGTAGTCAGTCCGGAAAAGAGCAGGCTAATACGAATGCGGCCAATGTAAAAGTTGCCAGCCCGGAGAAAAAACACTGGGCACAACCGAGTTTCTTTAACGACAACGTGCTGCTCGATGCGCTGATCAAGCACATCCTGGGCCTGATGCCCTATGGCATGACCGACTTCGGCGAGGTCATGGACGTGGTGCACCAGCTCAGGGGCAGCGACGAAGAGACCTGGGTCAGTGCCTGGGCCGCGCTGGCGACCCGGCTGCAAGACAGGGCCGAAGATGCGGACAGAAATAACAGGTCTGTCACCGCGGCCAGTGCCTACCTTCGCGCTTCGACGTACTGGCGCTGCGCGTTGCTTTATTTCAGCGACTTCGGGGACAAGCGTATGAAGGAGTACGCAGTCGCCAGCGCATCGTGCTACGAGCGACACATCTCTCTGTCCGGCTATCCCGCCGAACGCATCGAAATCCCCTACGAAGGCAGCTTCCTTCCCGGCTATTTCTACAGATCACCTCATGCTGACGAGAAAGCCCCGCTACTCATCGTCACACCGGGCCGGGATACCTGGGCCGAGGACACCCGGTGGGTTTGCGAAGGTGCGCTTCAGCGGGGCATTCACTGCCTGACCTACGATGGCCCTGGCCAGGGGTTCGCGCTGCGTCTGAACAACCTGACCTTCCGCCCCGACTGGGAGAAGGTTGTCAGCCCGCTGATTGACTTCGCGCTGGAGAAGTTTACGGAGATAGACGCCTCCAATATCGCGCTGATGGGCCTGAGCTTCGGCGGCTATCTGGTGCCTCGCGTGGCTGCGTTCGACAAACGTATCAAGCTCTGCATCACTGATCCGGGCAACATCAGTTGGGGACGTCAAATCATCGCGCAGCTGGAGCGTTTCGCCGACCGGCCGCTGGCCGAGCTTCCTGATCAGTTACGGAATCTGGTGAGTGATTACGCCTGGAAGCATGGCGTGCCCAACTCGATCAAAGATGTAGTGCAGGCCCTCCAGCCCTATGACAACTCAGCCATCCTGGACCAGGTGACCTGTGAAACGCTGGTGCTGGATGGAACCGGCGAGGTCTTCCACGGTGCCAGGCCGTTCTTCGACGCCTTGAATTGCCCCAAGGAGTATCTGTTGTTCGATGAGTCTTCGACGGCGCAGTCGCACTGCCAGATAGGAGGCTATGCCACGGCCACCGAATTCATCTTCGACCGGATTGCAGACCGGCTTGGGCGCGGGTAAATCGCGCGTCTCGCTGAACCTTGTGGTCTTCTCAAATTTTCCCAGGAGCATGACATGGACTCATCCGCTACCCCCTCCCCTGAATTCCGTCTCGGCGGGGATCTGTCGATCAACCGGCTCGGCTTTGGCGCCATGCGCCTGCCTTGCAATGGTTTCCGCGGTCCGGCTCGCGATCCGGAGACCGGCCGCGCGGTGCTGCGCCGCGTGGTTGAACTTGGCGTCAACCTGATCGACACGGCCGATTTCTACCAAAGCTCCGATGGTGTAGTACGAGCCAATGCGCTCATTCGTGAAGCGCTGCATCCCTATCCTTCAAATTTGGTGATTGCAACCAAGGTCGGTGTTGTATTCAACCCGGATGGCAGCCACCGGCCCGCCACGGGCGGAGACATGCGTAAGCTTGTCGAGGAGAACCTGGCAAGCCTCGGCGTGAACCGCCTCGACCTGGTGTACCTGCGCATCGGTGAGATGACGGTACCGCACGGCGAGTCGCTTGCAGAGCGCTTCGGGGCGTTGGCCGCACTTCGCGAAGAAGGCCTGATTCGCCACCTCGGCATCAGCAATGTCGATATCGGGCATTTCAATGAGGCCCGCGCCATCGCTCCGGTCGTGGCCGTGCAGAACAACTTTCACTTCGCCCGGCGCGAGGATCGGAGCCTGTTGCAGACCTGCGAAGAATCCGGCATCGCCTTCTGCCCGTTTTTCCCGCTTGGCGGAGGTGTGGGCGAGATCGACGACGGGCGGCTTACCCGAGTGGCAAAGCGGCACGGTGCCACGCCTGTTCAGGCCGCGCTGGCCTGGTTACTGGCGTCCTCACCGGCCATGCTGGCAATCCCTGGCACAGGGTCGGTCAGGCATCTTGAAGAGAATGTCGCCGCTGGCGGCATCCGGCTCACTGAAGAAGATCATGCCGAACTCGCGTGAAGCGGTTTGCCGCACGATACCGGGCCACCCGAGGCACCGTTTTATACTGATCGCAGCGACCCTTGTTACAGCGGGCATATTGACCGGCTGCGCCAGCGTAAAACTGAGCGCCCCGCCCGCTGCAGCAGTGAGCTTCGAGGACTATCGACGCGAAACAATCCAACATATACAGGCTGGTCGCCATTTTCAGCTTGCCGACCACGATGCCGAACTGACGTGGAATACACCTCAGGAGTGGCGACCCGCGTCGTCGGAGAAAGGAAGTTATCCCCGCAAAGGGATCCTGCTCGTGCATGGCCTGGGCGACTCGCCGTGGTCATTCCGGGACCTTGGCCAGCCGCTGGCAATGCAAGGGTTTCTCGTGCGAACGGTGCTTCTCCCCGGACACGGAACCCGCCCCGAGGATCTGTTGCAAACCACAGCAGAGCAATGGCAGCAGGTCGTGTGGGAACAGGCCAACGCACTGCAGAAGGATGTCGAAGGACCAGTCTACCTGGGGGGCTTCTCCACGGGCGCCAATCTGGCTCTCGACTACGCTTACTCCCATCCAGAAATCGCAGGGCTGGTGCTGTTTTCGCCAGGGTTCAAGAGCATGCCATTCGACTGGCTTGCGCCACTGGCAGCCCGTATCAGGCCCTGGCTCATCACACCGGACGGCAACGTTCCGATGCAGAATGCCGTCAAATACTTCAATGTACCGGCCAACGGTTTCGCACAATTCTACCGGACCAGCGCCAACGCGCGCCGGCTATTGCGAGAGCGGGCCTATGACAGGCCGGTATTCATGGCGGTCGCCGGGCATGACTCGGTGCTGGATACTGGTTATCTGCTCGACGTTTTCCAGCGGCGCTTCACACACCCGGACAGCCGCCTGATCTGGTACGGCAAGGCACCGGACAGTCTGGTGGATATGCAACGCGTTCTAGTTCGTCCCGACAGGCTCCCCGCATGGCGCATCAGTCAGTTTTCGCACATGAGCCTGACATTTGCCCCGGCCAACCCCGTGTATGGCGAAGGCGGAATTATTCGTATCTGCCTGAATGGCTTTAGTGCAAAAGACACGCAGGCCTGCGAGCAAGGCGTACCGGTCTGGTATTCGGACTGGGGCCACCGTGAGCAGGGAAAAGTCCACGCGCGGCTGACTTTCAATCCCTATTTCAACTGGCAGAACTCGGTTATGGCGACCGTTCTGGGCAGGTCGCAGACAGCTGATGCCTCTGCCGAAAGGCCGGCGGCTGCCAGCGTCAAAGACATCGACATCAATACTCCGCCGCGCGACGCGGTGACGTTCTAAATCCCATTGTCATTACGAGGCATCCATGAAGAGAGTCCAGTTCAGCCGCTACGGCGGCCCCGAAGAAATGTCGCTTGCAGAATATTCGCTGCCAGCCCTTGAACCCCGGCGAGTCCGCGTGCGCGTAAAGGCCGCAGCAATCAACCCGCTCGACTGGAAGATTCGCCGTGGCGTCATGAAGTTCGTTACTGGCAACCGGTTTCCCCAGGGCATGGGCTCTGACTTTGCAGGCATTGTCGACGAGGTTGGCACCGCCGTGACAGACGTCCGGGTTGGCGATGAGGTGTTCGGCACGGTAGAAATCAAAAGGCAGGGTGCGTTTGCCGAGGTCGTCGATGCTGACGCGAGGCTGGTTGCCCCCAAGCCCGCCGCGCTGTCATTCAGTGAAGCTGCGTGCTTACCCATTCCATTCGCCACCGCCTGGGCGGCCATTGTGGGCGCAGCGCGTGCTGGCAGCGAGTCGCGGATATTCATTCACGGCTGCAGCGGCGCGGTCGGCAGCAGTGCTGTGCAACTGGCTCAGGCCTGTGGAGCACAGGTTTCCGGCGCCTGCGGCGAAGCCTCGCTGGCAAGCGTGGAGCTGGCCGGTGTCCGCCCGGCCTTTACCTACCCGGACAAAACGTCCTTCGCCGCTTATGGCCCGTACGACGCGGTGTTCGACACGCTCGGCACGCTCGACGTCGCCGAGGGTCTGGCGATGCTGAAGTCCGGGGGACGCTTCATCGACATTAATCCGACACCTGGCAGAATGCTGCGCGGCTTTATTTCAGGGCGCTACCGGATGGTGTTCGCAACAGGGGGATTCAGGAACCTGCGGGAGATAGCCCGACTGGCCTGTGAAGGCAAAATCCATGTATCCATTGGACTGGAAGCGCCGTTCACCGACGCGCTGACTGTCATCAGGAACGCAGAACTCGGCCGGCGGCCTGCCGGGCGGATTGTGCTGATCATGTAATCAGCGACGGACCTGTCTCAGGAACCCGGCAATGGCAGAAAACGGCCATTGCCGAACATGATATCAACTGAAACTCAGTGGCGATCATGACGGGACATGGCGACTCTGGTTAAACAAGATTGTTCATGTATAGCTATGCCACAGCAATATCGCATGGACTGAAGCAACGAAACGACTCCAGCCTAGCCCGGGCGGCAAGGTACACGGATCGCCAGTGGTGCACGAGAATACGGGTTTTACAGCGACACAGGTATCAGTGCCTCCTGCTTTGCCGTGACGAAGGAGCCGGGCAGCATGTTGCCGGTGGTGACCTGTGCTCCATCGCTCTGGATTTGGACTTTGCGATGAGAAGGTCAGACCGAGAACAATAGTTACTGTCCCCCGCCGTTGCTGACATAAGCCCGAAGGAACGCATCGACCGCTGTTGCTACAGCTTCCTTTGGCGTAAACCAGGGTTGAGCACCAAATAACAACGGTTCAATAAATCCGATTTCGAGCAAACCCTTTAGATGCGCCGCGGCAACGCGGGCGTCTACCGGACGAATCACACCATTCTCCTGCTGACGGGCAATATAGTTTGTCATATGTTCCCACGCCCGCCCGGCCCCCATCTCGTAGAGCGTGGCTCCCAGCGTAGAACTTGCGCCTTCGGCAATGGCAGCTCGCATGATGGCAAGCGTATCTGCAGAAGTCAGCAAAGCAAGCAGGGCCTCACCAAAACGCCGAAGTGCCAGTGAAACATCCGGCTCGGACAGATCAAGCAGTCCCATAATCTCATCTGCTTGTTCTTCCATCACTGCCATCATGGCAGCAGCGAATAACGCTTCCTTGGATTTGAAGTAGCCATACAGGGTGCCTTTCGATCCTCCGATCCGCGCTGAGATCATCGCCATGCTGGCGCGCGCATAACCGACATCGCGAAATACCTCGATTGCCACATCAAGGATCGCCTTACGCCGATCGTCTGTCTTTACTCTCATTCGAAACCTCACTTTTTCATACAGCACTGTACGATTTTGCATTGACACCTGCAAGAACATATATCTAAAATGACCGTACAGTATGGTTATGTAGGCATATTATGGGGTCATCAAATTTCCAATGGCGGACCACGGCGTCGGGAGGTGTCACCGCCTTTGTGGTTGTGCTCATGCTAAGCAGCTGTGCTCCCCTGCCACAAAAAAATGACGTGGTGCCTGCAGGACCAGAAAGCTTCGCGAGTGCTACAAGCTTTTCCGCACCCGGGAGGGCCTGGCCCTCGGATCGCTGGTGGGAAGAATTTGGCGACGCCCAGCTCAATGCACTGATCACCGAGGGGTTGAAGGGAGCGACCGATTTGCGCGTGGCTTCAGCACGTTTTGCCCGTGCCGAAGCACTGGTTCAGGAGACCCGGAGCAGGTTGCTTCCCGCCATCACAGCAAATGGTGAGGTCGGATCGACCAAGCAAAGCTACAACTATCTTTCCCCGGCAAGTGGGCTGCCCGAGGGCTGGCGTGATTATGGTCAGACAACCCTCAATCTTACCTGGGAGCTCGACTTCTGGGGCCGCAACCGGGCGGCATTAGCAGCAGCGCGTTCACAAGCCGAAGCAACAGGTGCCGAAGCTGCGGCCACTCGTCTGGCTGTGTCAGCAGGCATCGCCAGCGCCTACGGAGATCTGGCCGGAGATTACGCCGAACATGATGCCGCCGAACATGCTATTAAAGTGCGTAAGCGCACACTGGAACTGATAGAGGGTCGTAATAAGCAAGGGCTGGAAAATAAAGGTGCGGTTGAGCGCGCCCGTTCAGCACTCGCCACAGCTCAGGGCGATCTGGCTGAACAGAATGAATCCCTCTCCCTCACTCGTCACCGGATTGCAGCACTGATTGGGGCTGGCCCTGATCGCGGACTGACTATAGCGCGTCCGGGCGCGACCATTACTGGCAGCTTCGGCCTGCCAGCCAATCTACCGGCCGAATTAATCGGACGACGCCCTGACATCATTGCCGCACGGCTCCGGGCAGAAGCTGCTGCGAGCCAGATCAAGGAAGCCAGGGCGGCCTTCTATCCAAACGTCAATCTGACAGGTCTGATTGGCCTGCAGGCTCTCGGCATCGGAAATGTGTTTGAGTCAGGGTCCGATTTTGGAACAGTCGGCCCGGCCATCAGCTTGCCGATCTTCGACGGCGCGCGTTTGCGCGGACAGTACCGTGCCGCCGAAGCCGATTACCGGGTGGCCGTCGCCCAATATGACGGCGCATTAACGCAGGCGCTGCGAGATGTGGCTGATGCAGCCACAAGCACACGCGCGCTGGACCTGCGGCTTGAACACGCACAGGAAGCAGAGCGCTCTGCCAGTGCCGCATGGTTCGTTGCCAGCAATCGTTATCGCGGCGGCCTTGCGACCTATCTTGATGTGCTGGCTGCCGAAGACGCCCTCATCAGCACCCGCCGCACGGTCGCGTCTCTGAAAAGCCGCGCCCTTGTCCTCAAGATCGCCCTCATCCGTGCGCTCGGTGGCGGCTATCGCGCATAAAGGAAATCCGAGCCATGTCTGAATCCACCAATACCATTGAACAAGATGTTCCCGTTGCCAACAATACTGCTGCGGATAGCAGAGCGCAAAACGCCAGGCGAAAGCGGCTATTTCTGGCCCTGCTGGCGAGCGTCGCTACGCTCGGGGGTGGCTATTACGCATATGATCTTTTCGTCGCATCCCGCCATGCTGAAACCGACAATGCCTACGTCGGGGCTAATATCGCTCAGGTGACCCCTCTGATTGGGGGGCCTGTGCGCGAAGTCCTGGTGGATGATGCGCTGCACGTGAAACAGGGGGATGTTCTCGTTCGACTGGACGATACGGATGCCAGGATAGCGCTAAAGCGCGCCGAAGCTGAGCTGGCGTTGACTGAACGCCGCGTGCGCGGTCTTATCGCCACGGATGGCGGTCTTGACGCGCAAATAGCGGCACGGGCTGCCGACGAAGTGCGCGCCCAGGCGCAGGTCTCTTCTGCACAGGCTGATCTTGCCAGAGCGAAAATCGATCTTGACCGCCGCAACGCCCTGGCTGAGTCGGGCTCCGTCTCAGGCGAAGAGTTGACCACAGCGCGCAATGCCTACAGCACTGCGCTCGCCAGTCTGAGAGTTGCTGAAGCAGCCCGTACGCAGGCCGCGGCCAATCGTGCCACTGCCATCGGGAGCCGTGACGCCAACCGGGCACTTATAGACAAGAGTACACCTGACACCAATCCCGAGGTGCTGGCAGCACGTGCTGCACGGGAGCAGGCTCAGGTCGACCTCGAACGCACCATTCTTCGTGCACCCGTTGATGGGATCATCTCCCGTCGCCAGGTGCAGGTTGGTCAGCGTGTGCAGCCTGGCGCAATGCTGATGGTCGTGGTCCCGATCCACGCCAGCTATGTGGACGCCAACTTCAAGGAGGGTCAACTCAGGAAGGTTAAGCCAGGCCAGTCGGTTAAGCTCACCTCAGACCTCTACGGTAATAGCGTTAAGTATGACGGCAAAGTCGTCGGTTTCTCCGGCGGTACCGGCTCGGCCTTTTCTGTAGTGCCGGCGCAAAACGCAACCGGCAACTGGATCAAGGTCGTCCAGCGCCTGCCAGTAAGGATTGCACTCGATCCCCAACAGCTTGCAGAGCATCCTCTTCGTGTCGGTCTGTCTATGACCGCCGATATCGACGTCTCCAACTGATTGTGAGGAACCAGACGATAATGGTTGATTCCATCTCTCAGCATGAAAATCCAGCCGCCCGGTCATTAAGGGGCGGGAAACTCATCCTCGCCGCTATCCTGATCGGGCTGGGCAATTTTTTGGTCGTGCTGGATACCACTATCGCCAACGTCTCGATCCCCCATATCGCCGGCGGGTTAGGGGTCTCGTCCAGCCAGGCAAGCTGGGTTATCACCTCCTACGCAGTGGCCGAAGCGATCACTGTGCCGCTTACCGGGTGGCTCATGCGCCGCTTCGGTGGTTATCGTGTGTTCATTACCTCTTATCTGGCCTTCGGCGTGCTCTCGCTAGTGTGTGGCCTGTCGGGCACGCTTGGCATGCTCGTCGCCGGGCGCATATTCCTGGGTTTGGCCGGTGGTACGATCATTCCCCTTTCGCAGACCCTTCTGCTGCGTATCTTCCCACCTGAGAAGGCGACAATCGCGACAATCATATGGGCGATGACAACCACAGTCGCACCGATCGCCGGTCCCATTCTTGGCGGCACGATCTCCGATAACGTCGGGTGGGAGTGGATATTCTTCATCAATGTGCCAATTGCTGCCGCCGGTGGCCTAGGACTTCTGTACCTGATGCGAGGCCAGCAGGAAACGGTCACCCGGTCTCCGATTGATGTAGTGGGTCTTGGCCTGCTTATTGTGTGGGTCGGTGCGCTCCAAATCATGCTTGATGAAGGCCGCAACCATGACTGGTTCGCTGCAACAGAAATCCGCGTGCTTGCAGTGATTGCAGTAATCGGCTTTGTCGCCTTCCTGATGTGGGAACTGACCGAAAAGAATCCCATCGTTAATCTGCACGTGTTTCGCCATCGCGGCTTCGTTGCGGCTTCCATTACCTACTCGGTTGCGTTTGGTGCGTTCTTCGCCAGTATTGTTCTGATCCCGCTCTGGCTGCAGCAGAACATGGGCTACACCGCCACGTGGGCAGGATATGCCACCGGGATCATGGGGATTCTCGCAGTAATTAGTTCCCCCATCATCGGTCAGGTAGCGGCAAGGCTCGATCCACGGCTGATTGTATCGGTCGGATTGCTGGGACTTGGTGGCATATCTGCGTGGCGGGTGGGATTCACGCCGGATATTACCTTCATTCAGATGGCCTGGCCGATGCTGCTGACGGGCCCATTCCTGATGATGTTTTTCATCCCTGTAACCGGTCTGTGTATGGCGAGCGTCACAACAGCAGAACAGGCCGACGCGGCCGGGATCTCAAATTTCATGCGAACGCTCGCCGGCGCGTTTGCGACTTCAATAGTTCAGACCGGGTGGGCCAACGCGACACGTGAGAACCAGACTGAACTGGCAAGCGCGATGACTCAGGGACAAACCACCCTCGACAGCATGATGGCCAGTGGAATGTCGAGAGAGGTTGCCACATCTACGCTGAGCAGCATCGTTGAGGGCCAGAGCGTCATGCTCGCAACACTCAACATGTTCGCTGCGATTGCTTTCTGCTTCGCCTTCGCCGCCGCATTAATCTGGTTCTCTCCAAAACCAAAGGGACCCATCGACATGAGCGGCGGTCACTAAACAACAGGGCATAAAACCATGGCAAAGAAACTGAGTCTCTCCGCTAAACTCATCGTGTTTCCAGACCTCGTTGTCTGCGAGCACTGCGACAGGGTGTACCGGCGCATCGCGCTGGCCCCGGGCGAGGTTGCACGCTGCGAGCAATGTACTGCCATCCTCTATCGCGCCAACCGTCTGGATGTCGATCGTTGGCTGGCGCTGACCGTCGCCGCAGCAATCGTGTTCGTGATCGCCAACGTCTGCCCGGTCGTTCGCATCAGTATGCAGGGGTTGCACAACGAGACCACGCTCTGGCAGTCGACGGCGGCGCTCGCCTACGGACCTGGCGCTCCCATTGCAGTACCAACTGCAATATCAATCATCGTGGCACCACTTCTACAGATCACTCTGCTGGCCTGGGTGCTGGCTTTTGCCCGCACTGGTCGGCGTGCGCCAGGCTTCGCGCAGGCGATGCGGATGCTGGTCGCGTTGCGCCCCTGGAGCATGATTGAGGTCGGTCTGCTCGGCATTCTGGTGGCGGTCATCAAACTGTCAAGTTTCCTCCAGGTAGCACCCGGACCGGGGATCTGGGCCACGGCCGTGTTAGTGCTGCTGATTACGCTGATCGCGAGCCGCGATATCCACTGGCTGTGGGAGCTGACCGAATACAACCAGCAACGGCAGGCGGGCCGCACATGAATCTGCCTCCCCGCGCGTGCCACCTGGGTGTCATCGGCTGCCATATCTGTAGACTCGTTTGCCAGGACAAGCTCGACGAAACGAAGCACGTACACTGCCCTCGCTGCGGCGCATCACTGCATCGTCGGCGCCCCGACAGCATTGTGCGGGCCTGGGCCTTGTTGATCGCTGGCTTGATTTTCTACATTCCGGCCAACGTGCTGCCGGTTATGTATACCAGCCTACTCGGCAGTGGCAGCGGTAGCACCATCATGAACGGCGCTATCGAGTTCTGGAAATCCGGGTCTTATGGCATCGCTCTGGTGATTTTCATTGCCAGCGTGGCAGTTCCCTGCACCAAGTTTCTTGTCCTCACACTGCTGCTGATAACTTCACAACGACGCAGTAACTGGGCGAGACGCGAGCGAGCCAGACTCTACCGGCTCGTTGAGGTGATCGGCTACTGGTCAATGCTCGACGTACTGGTGGTGGCTGTAGTTGCCGCGCTGGTCAAGTTCCAGGGCCTGAGTGATATCGAGCCACGAGTTGGCATCTTCTTCTTTGGCGTGGTGGTGATCCTTACCATGCTCTCAGCTATGACCTTCGACCCCCGTCTGATATGGGATGATAAACCGGAATGAATAACGAACCCGAACATATCCACCAGCCCGGCAATCCTGCAGTGGCCCGCCGTCGCTGGCGTATTTCCCTGGTATGGCTGGTACCAGCCATCGCTGCACTGGTCGGGCTGTCAATGCTGGCGCATACCTGGCTGTCAGCTGGTCCTGAAATCACTATAGCTTTCCGTACAGCGGCAGGACTGGAGGCAGGCAAAACACCGGTCAAGTACAAGGACGTGACCGTGGGCACAGTAACGGCAATCACACTCAGCGACGACGGCTCGCACGTTGCCGCCACGGTCTCGTTGGCCAGGAGCGCGGAAAGTCTGACCCGCAGCGACACGCGGTTCTGGGTCGTGCGCCCGCGTATTGGCACCGGCGGTATATCAGGCATCGACACACTTCTCTCCGGCGCCTATATTGCGGCGGATGCTGGATCGGAACATGCATCCAGCAAAGTCTTTACTGGCCTTGAAACGCCGCCAACGGTTATTGGTGGTATGCCCGGAAAGTCATTTGTCCTGCATACCGAAGATCTGGGGTCGCTGGATGTTGGCTCGCCGGTCTACTTCCGGCGTATCCAGGTGGGCCGGGTAGCCTCCTACAAGCTTGATGATGATGGTAATCACGTCAGCCTGCAGGTCTTCATCGACAAACCCTACGACAGCTTTGTCACTACCGATACCCGATTCTGGAATGCCAGTGGGATGGATGTTTCGCTGGGTGCTGACGGACTCAAGCTCAAAACGCAATCCGTGGCCACAATTGTGGCGGGAGGAATTGCTTTCGCCGCCTCTGCACGCGGCAAAGATCACACGCAAAAGGCACCTGAAAATACCCAGTTCAGTCTTGCACCGGATCAAGCCAGCGCCATGGCTGAACCCGACGGGCCGGAGCAGTTCGTCCAGCTACGCTTCGACCAGGCACTACGCGGTTTATCTGTAGGTGCTCCGGTTCAATTCTCGGGGATGGATCTGGGCAGGGTGGTATCAATAAACCTCGACTACGATCCAAGTACGCTCCGATTCCCCACAACCGTTGGCATCGTGGTGTATCCACAACGTCTTGGGCGTCTGTTGGATAAATTGCCTGGTACAAATACAGAGCAACAAGCCGCTCAATTTCTGAGAGAACTGGTCGAACATGGCCTGCGCGCGCAGGCGAGATCAGGAAATCTGCTGACCGGACAGCTCTATGTTTCGCTGGAATTTGTTCCGGATGCACCGAAAAGAACCATAGACATATCGGCACGCCCACTAAGCGTTCCCACAATCAACGGCAGTTTCGATCAGTTGCAGGGGCAGGTGGCCAGCATCGTCGGCAAGATAGAGAAGATGCCCCTCGACTCAATCGGGCGAAACCTCGACAGCACATTAGCAGAACTTGACAAGACCCTTAAGCAAGTCAACAGCCAGACGTTACCGCAAACCACGCAGACCCTGCTGCAGGCCCGGCAGGCCTTTGGTGCGGCACAAGGTGTGCTGGCCGAAGATGCGCCATTACAGCAAAACCTGGGCCAGACGCTACAGGAAGTTCAGCGGGTATCTCGCTCACTACGGGTGCTGACAGACATGCTTGGCCGGCATCCTGAATCACTGTTGCGCGGACGCCCGGAATCTCCCTCGCCTCCTGCCACAGGAAAAGACAACACAGTAAGTCAACAGGAATCGCATCAATGAAAAGTTACCGTTTTTCTGGGCTTCTCGTGCCGGTCTTCTTTCTGAATGCCTGCGCGTCTCCGCCAGTACATTACTACTCACTTCTCGCACCGTCCGGGGAAACAATAACGACGAAGCCACCGGCCCCCTTCATGGTTGATGTATTGCCGGTCGGTATCCCGTCACAGAACGATCAGTCACAACTGGTCGTACGACAGGGCGCCGCTGGTGCCGTTGTCCTTGATAACGAGCGCTGGACTGGCCCGCTGGATGACGAAATTCGTAGTGCCTTATCGTCAGTACTGACGCATGAGTTGGCCACCCAGGATGTGGCCGGGCTGCCACAGACCTCTGCCAGGCCTGTACTCAGAATCAAACTCCAGTTGCGTCGGTTTGATGCCTGGCCCGGACAACGGGTTCAGCTTGATGCCGACTGGAGTTTGGGATTCGCGAATGAGGCGGGAAAGCCACGGCTGGTCTGCCGGGGCTATCTGGATGAGCCCGCGCCAGGAGGCTATCCGGAAATGGTTCAGGCCCAACAACGACTGGTCGCTGCGTTAGCCAGGAGGATAGCGACAGATGCACGAGCCTGGGCACATTCTCGTCAGGCAGCTTGCGTGGACCCACAGGAGTAACCCCGGGAGTATTGCGCGTCCTGCCCGTGATCGACGGAGGATGTGATCGGGAGTCCGACGATAGTAGATTGATAGACAGCATCCGCAATCGCGAGAGGGTGGACCTCGCCTTCTTGAACCACCTCCCCATAAACATTGAGGGTTGAATGACAATGGATACACCCAAGAACCTGACAAACGGTGCAACGCAGGTAGCGCCGGTGGGATCAATCGAAGCCTCTGAAGACCTGACTGGAATTCCAGGCACGCATTGGCTGATCGTGAGCGTGAGAGCGTTGGCACCCGATGGCGAAGGGCGACTGGATTTGGTGAACACATCCACGCATGCAATCCGTGCCCTTTATCCCTCTCCGGAGGCGCAGGTACGCTTCGACGCGCACACCTTTCACGGCCAGCCCGACCGGCCGCCAGAGCGCTTCAATCCACACGGACTCACCATTCGTCGTGGCGCGAACGGTGTCCACCAGCTCCTCGTCGTGCATCACGGCGTCCGCGAATCCGTGGAGATTTTCACTGTCGATACCCGTGACGTTCTGCCCCGCATCCACTGGCGGGGTTGCGTGCTTACACCGGGTTCTGTGACCGGCAACGGGGTCGCACCAATGCCCGACGGATTCGTGATGACGCAGACCACGCTGCCCATCCCCAAGAAGGGAGGTCGTGCGCTGAATTTCGAGGAAATCGAGGGTGGGCGCAGCATCGGTGAGGTGCTGGCCTGGAGTTCCCGTTCCGGATGGAGCAAGGTCGATACCGGAGGCGACCTGATGCCGAACGGAATCGAAACGTCGGCTGACGGAGAATGGCTCTACTACGCAGATTCTGTCCGCCAGACCTTTAACCGCTTTTCGTTCAGAGCCGGTGCCGCGAAGAAACATGTAATTCAAACCGGTTTCCACAGCGACAATGTACACTGGGCGCCGGACGGTAGTCTTTTGCTCGCGGGCCAGCAAGGCACCCTACGGGAAATCGTTGAGTATTTCTCCGGGAAGGAAGGTGCTGCGTGCGGGAATGCGCGCGTGCTACGCATTGACCCACAAACAATGAGCGTGCAGCCGCTGGTTGACTGCGCGGATTTTCCTCTGGCGAGCGGCGCAGTCGAAATTCAGGGCACCCTGTGGCTGGGACGCATCAGGGGGACAATCGGCCGGGTGGATTTACGTCAGGTGCATACCGCATTGCCAGACTAGCGTGGGACGCCAGGGCTTGCAGGATCCACCCAGGCTTCCGCCAAGAAAGCGTGGGGACCGGGCTGCCAGCGGAAATCGTCAAGGCCTTACTCATTTTCTGTCTGTACGACAATGCGCTGACTGCCCGGCGGGTATGAGATTAGTCATTCGGATAACGCCACACGTCCGCGGTTTCGCCAACGGCAAGAACCCGCTTTTCCGATGCGGGAAGTCCAAGGCGCTCCCACTCTGCTGCCAGGCGAACCGGCGGTTCGTCTAGCGGCTCGTAGGTCAGCTTGAAAGTCCCCCAGTGCATGGCGAAGAAGCACCCGGCACCAAGATCCCTGTAGGCCCGGGCAGCCTCCTCGGGGTTCATGTGCTGGCGGCGCATGAACCAGGACGGCTCATAGGCGCCGATGGGCAAAAGTGCAGCATCGATCACCGGGAAACGGCGGCCGATTTCCCGGAACCCGTCAAAGTAGCCCGTATCGCCCGAATGGTAGATGCAGGCGGAAGCTCCCTCGAGAATGAATCCGCCCCACAGCGTTTCGTTTACGTCGGTCAAGCCGCGACGGCTGTAGTGCTGGGCGGGCACGAAAGTCACCCTCACGGGGCCGATGTCGATGGACTGCCACCAGTCCAACTCGCTTGCGGAAATCCCTTTTTTTGCGAGGAACGACGCCATGCCCAGGCCGGCGATCACCGGCGCATCGACGCTCTTCACGGATGGAAGGTCGAGATGGTCGTAGTGGTTGTGACTGATCAGCACCGCGTCGATGGATGGCAGATCCTCGGGGCGCAGGCCAGCCGGAACATTCCGCCCCCCTGGCCCCAGGGCAAGCTCACCGAAGACCGGATCGACGAGGAACGACTTCCCTTCGATCTGCACCAGCCAGCTCGCATGCCCGATCCAGGTCAGGCGCGCGCCTTCACCCGTGCCCGGTGGAGTGGCGATCGCGACGAGATCGGGCACCACACACGGCACCGAAGCCTTTCTCGGTACACCACGGCCCCGGCCTGCAAGACTATCGACGACCAGCATCCGAAATGCCGGCACCACGGTGCCGGGAGCTTCGCTCCCGTCAAGATTCCTGAAACGTCTGGATTTGCCGAAAATTGCCATAGCCACCCCTTCCACATTGACGATGAGGATGAACGCCTATGGCATGAGTCGCTCGATGAACACACCAATCGGTGTTCCAGAAGACCTTCCCAATACGTTGCATCCCCCTCATTTCGAGTCGAATGCGATACCCGGCAAACGCCAACAACGGGCGATGCCATCAATCGCTTCTCAGAACCGATAGAGGTAGCCGAGACCAAGGCCATACTGCGTGCTCTTTTCCACCAGCGGGCTGTTGCGGATCGAGCTGCCCATGTGCTTGGCGCCCATGTCGAGGAACATGGTGTGACTGGACACGGGCTGCCAGTCCACGCGAAGCCCGATTTCGGTATTGAGCGCGGAACTACCGCCGTAGGCCGGGCGCCAGCTCCGTGCCTCGTCTGACCTTACGCCGTATTAATAGTCCACGTACTCGCCATCCACCCACTCGGCCGCCAGCCGCGGGGCCAGCCCGATTGTGCCTGCGGTAAATCGCCTGTCGATCTGCAGCGTCGTCCGCATCCCCCCGCTGTTGCTCATGGCATCCGTGAGCACTTCAGCAGAGAAATTGGCAATGCCGGTACGCCAGATGGCGGCGGCGCCGAGCCAGAAACTGGAGTCTCGATCGCGCATGCCCGCGAAATATGGGGAATCGCCCGAATCGAAGCCTTCCCCGATGTACCGACCACGCAGCCTGAATGACACCGGCCCGACCGACGGAAGCTTGACGTCCAGGACAGGCCCGGCCACCTGAATCCATTTGTTCTCATAGGTAATCATTGGCAAGCCTCGAACGCGGTCGTCGAAGTCGCGGTAGACGCGGTACTGTATGCCACCGGCAACGCCAATCCCCCACGTCGGTTCACTGCGTCCGGCTTCGGGCATCGCCTGACCTCTCGCCGACTTATTCGTATCGTCGGTCTGAGCCCATGCAACGGGTGTTGAAAAAATGCCAGCGACCAGGATCGGTAGCGCAGCGTAAGACGGCTGCCGGCGCAGGCGGACTGCGCATTGAGGACGAGATGACATGATTGATCCCTTTTAAGGAAAACGTGAAAATGCCTCCCCTGTACTGGGGAATGGCAGCTCGCGGACCACGCCATCGGGCCATCTCGATGAGTTCGCGGACCATCACCAGCAGACGGCCGCACTGCACCGTCTGCCTGATTTCCATACCGTCCGGACGACACTGGGTCGTCCCGCACGGGTCAGTGCAGGCGCTGCGCATCAAGTTTCGATGTGACGAGTGAATTGCAGGACTGTTGAGTCGTGACGAGGTTAGTTGCGTCATCGCTCAACCTCGTCAGCGGTAGCGCGTACGGTGTGTCGAAAAAAACCAAGCGATGCCAGCCATTTCTCGATCCTGTCCACATACAGGAACACGGCTGGCACGACCAGCAGGCTCAAGGCAGTCGATGTGATAAGGCCGCCGATAACCGCCATGGCCATCGGCCGGCGGAAGCTAGAATCCGCACCTAACCCCAGCGCGATAGGCAACATGCCGGCGATCATCGCGATGGTGGTCATCACGATGGGACGGGCACGCTTGTGGCACGCATCCAGCAGCGCCTCGTGAACAGGCAATCCGCGCTCGCGTATACCGATAACCGCGTACTCGACGAGCAGGATGGAGTTCTTGGTGACGATACCCATAAGCATCACCAGACCGATCATCGAAGGCACACTCAACTGGCTGCGCGTGACCAGAAGCGCGAGGAACGCGCCACCTATGGACAGAGGAATGGCAGAGAGGATGGTGATGGGCTGAAGGAAATCCCTGAACAGCAGCACCAGAACGCAGTAGATGCACAAAACACCGACCACGAGCGCCATGGCAAAGCCCCCGCCGAGTTCGGCAACGATCTCCGCGTCGCCGGCCTCAATCACCTTCACACTGGACGGAAGGGACTTGATCGAAGTCAGGTTGGCCACAGCCGCCTGCGCCGTCCCGAGCGCGGTACCTCCCAAATCGGCCGAAATGGTGACGTTGCGAAGACGGTCATGGCGGTCGATCTGCGCGGGGCCACTTTGCACAGTCAGGCTGGCGACACTTGCCAGCGGCACCGACCCGTCGCGCCCCGGCACGCGCATGTTGCCGAGCGTGTCGATGTCCTGCCGCGCGGCATCGGGAATGCGCGCGCGGATATAGACCTGGCGGTTGTCGAGGTTCAGGCGCGCCACCTGAGCGTCGAAATCGCCTCTGGTTGCCACCCGCACTACGTCCCCGATCGCCTCGGTCGTCACGCCGCGCTCGGCGGCGCGCTCCGGGTCGGGACGGATGATGATCTCCGGGCGCTCCAGGCTGGCCGTCGAGGCAATGCCAGTAAGGCCCTTGACGTCGCGCAGTTCGGCTTCCACCGCATCCGCGCTCGCCTTAAGTGCCTCGGCATTGTCGCTGGCGAGGATGATCGTAAGCTTTTCGCCCGGCCCGCCGCCGCCGATGGCAAAGCGCGCCCCGGGAACATCGAGCAAGCGTTCCCGCACGGCTTTCTCGATGACCTGCTGCGAAGGGCGATCATTACGCGGCCCCAGCGTGAGCGTGAGCGACGCGCGCCGAACTTCGCCCGCCTGCGCCCCACCGGGGCCGGCACTTTGCGCCTTGCCCACCGTGGCGAAAACATGGGCGATGCCGTCAACATCGCCGATGGCTTTGCGGGCCGACCCGGCGACCGCCAACGTGTCCTCCAGCGAGCTGGCTGGCGGCAATTCGATGCTCAGGGTCGTGCTGCCGCTATCAGAGGCGGGGATAAAGCCCGTCTCGATGAAAGGCACCAGGGCGAGCGAAGCCGCGAGAAAGATGACCGCTCCGCTCAGGGTCGTCTTGCGATGCTTCAGGCACCAGCGCGCCGTTGCCATGTACCAGCGCATGACCCGGCCATCTTCCTTCTCGGGGATCGGCTCGGGCTTGAGCAGGTAGGCCGCCATCATGGGTGTGAGCAGGCGCGCCACCAGCAGCGAAGCGAGCACGGCGATCACGGCGGTCCAGCCAAACTGTTTGAACACCAGGCCGCCGATACCACTCATCATGGCCGTCGGTAGGAAGACGACCACCAGGCTCATTGTGGTCGCCATCACCGCCAGGGCAATTTCGGTCACGGCGTCCTCTGCGGCTTCCCGGACCGACTTGCCCCTGTGCCGGTGGCGCTCGATGTTCTCGATCTCCACGATGGCGTCATCGACCAGGATGCCGACGATCACCGCCAGCGCCAGCAGCGTCACGGTGTTGAGCGTGAAGCCCAGCCAGGCCATGGCCGCGAATGCCGGAAGGATGGACAGCGGCAGAGCGGTCGAGGCTATCAGCGTCGCCCGCCAGTCGCGCAGGAACAGCCAGACGACGATCATCGCGAGGATGGCCCCCTCGTACAGCATCGCCATGGAGCCCTCATACTGCTCAAGCGTCTGGCCGACCGACCCCGAAATCTCAGTCAGGCTGAGCGCCGGGTCGGCCTGTTGAAGGCCGGCCAGGGCCTCGCGAACGCCCTCGGCCAGCCGTACCTCGTCAAAGCCCCTGGCGCGGTACACGCTGAAGCCGACCACATGCTCGCCATCGAGCAGGGCCGCCTGCGTGGGGTCGGCCTGACCATCGACGATGGTCGCGATTTGGTCCAACCTGAAGCTCTTGCCGTTGGACAACGCGATTCGCAGGTCCGCAAGCTCCGATGCCTGGCGAACCGTGGCAATCGTGCGAACCGACTGCTCCTGGCCGCCAAGCTGACCACGGCCGCCGGAAGATTCCTGCTGAACCTGGCGCAGTGCACGGGAGACATCCGCCGCCGTGATGCCGAGGGCAGACATGCGCGACGGATCGAGCTCAATCCGAACCTCACGTTCGATTCCGCCAAGCCGCTCGAACCGACCGACTCCGGGAAGCGAGAAAATAGTCTTGGCAATGGTGTCATCCACAAACCACGAAAGCTGCTCCTCATTAAGCCGGGACGACGATATGGCGTAGGTCAGAACGGGCGAACCTACGCTCGTGGAAGCACTGACGGTCGGTTGCAGAAGATCATCCGGCAGATCAGACCGGATGCTGTCAACCGCGTTCTTGGTTTCGATCAGCGCGTCCGACAGGTTCTTCTCCAGCACGAATTCGACCTGGATTGAAACCAAACCATCCGTGATCGATGTGCGCAGATGGTTCAAACCACTCAAGGTCGCAAGTGAATCCTCGACCTTGCGCGCGACCTCCGTCTCCAGCTGCGCAGGAGCCGCCCCCGGCTGCGTCAGCATGACCGTGACCATTGGTAGATCAAGGTCTGGAAGATCCTGCGTAGGCAGCTTCTGGAACCCCCATAGCCCTGCGAGTGCCAGCAGTGCGAACAGCAGGATCGAGGGGATCGGATTGCGAATGGACCAGGTAGCGAAATTCATGGTCTGCCCGCCCCAGCAGGCTGCCCCTGCGAAACCCGGACCAGATCGCGATCCTTGAGGAAGCCGGCTCCCCGGACAACAACACGCTCGTCCTTGCCAAGCCCCTCGGTGACCTCGACCTCACGGCCATTACGCCGGCCGACGCTGACGCTTCGCAGCGACACGCGGGACGTGGCACTGGTGTCGGCCAGCACCAGGACGTGGCTGCGCCCATCGCGGATGACAACGCTCTCGGCGGGCACGACCAGCGCCGGCTCTGTCCCGAGTCCGAGCCTGCCGTTGGCGTACATACCAGCCCGTGCCGTGCTTCCAGGGTGGATGTCGGCGTAAACAGTGGCCAGGCGAGAGGTGCTATCCAGAATCGGCGAGGTCTGGCGAACCGTCGCCTTCGCTGTCTTGCCGTCGGGAAGGTCTAATGTTACCTGCTGCCCGATCTCGACCTGAGCGAGTTGCTCGGCGGTCAGTTCGCCACGCCACTCCAGGCGCCCCCGGCGAATCATGCGAAACAGTTCCTGGCCCACCGTAACGACGCTGCCGAGCGTTGCAGTCCTGTGGCTGATGACACCATCGTCCGGCGCAGTGACGTCGGTGTAACGCAGCCGCAACTGATTGGCAGCGAGCAGCGCATCCGCGGTCCTGGATTGAGTCACCAGCTGGAGCACGTCCTGTTCACTCATCGCGCGGCTGCTTTGCAACGCGAGCGCGCGCTGCCGGTTGGCGGCAGCCTGATCGGCATTCGCTTTCAGTTCCGCGCGTTCCGCCAGCAACAGATCCGGGTCAAAACGAGCGATAATCTGTCCCTTCCTGACGATATCGCCGACATTGACGCGAACATCGATGAGCTGATAACCACCAATCTGAGCACCGATGCTGGCTTCTTCCCATGCGGCAATCGCACCCGAAGCCCTGATCTCTATGGGCCACGAGACTTCCCGGGGGATGGTGCATGTGACGGTCAGCGCCGGCGTCGCCGCGGCAGTCGCTTCCTCCAGCGTCGTATCGCCCCTGCCGACGACTATCGCCAGCGCCGTCACAACGAGGGCCACTCCCCCCACGAAATACGCGATCCGGTGCCGCCGGAGGTGTCCCCGGGTGGGCTGGTTACGGTGTTCTTGTTCCTGACTCATGGCGATAATTTTCCTTACGGGCGATACAGGGGTGGCAGACGGAGCGTCGTCCATTTGCTCAGTCGTTGTGGGCTGCGGTACTGCGGCCCATAACGGCGGGTTCCCTGCGGCGCGCACAAGGAGACCCGGGATGGGTGCGATCGTAAGCAGCGGCGATGGCGCTTTCCTGCGCGCCCCTGAGCTGTCAACCCGGGCCTTCCTGCCCGAATAAGGTGATTACATCCGCCTTATACCGGACTTCGTTCGCGTGCGCGCAACTGCAGACGCATCGGCGGTCTGGAGAGAGGTATCCGCATCCAGCCACGCGGGGAACATAGCCGTCAGGGAACTCACGTCATTGGCGTTGCGCGCATCAGGCTCACTGCGGGCCACTTCTTCTGTCGCAGGGGCATCTCCCCACAGGTCTGGCTCTCACAAGAACCTGGCGCCAGAGAACCCCGAAGTGGTGCTGATCGTGTCTGTGCCACCTGTCTGGGTTTGCGATTTGTCTCGCGACACCGCGCCGTTGACCCCGGGCCATTGAGCGCATCTGGTCTGGCTGGGACCAGGGCCAGGCGCAGCGACCAGCACGCTCGTCATGAGCCGGGGACGATAGCGTTGCTGATGGCCCGACAAGACGTGCATAGCTGCCATCACAGTTCGCCCACCAATGAAAACGCCCTGGCCACGATGGAGCGCAGGTTCTGCCTGCCGCCATCCGCATACCACTCGTCAAGGGCAGCCGTCCATGCGGACGTCACCGCGCCCACGATGATGCGCGCTTTGAGCATGCTCAGCCCGGTCTCGCTTTCTCGTTCCACGAGTGCGGCAGCGAGCGACACCTCCCGATCCATCCGCTTTTCGCATCCCTTGGCGAGCAGAGCCGGCGTTTCCTTCAGCAGGCGCACCAGTGCAAAAGCCATGTCAGGATTGGCGTCATACCGCAGGAGCGTCGTGGCCAGCGTCTCTCTGACCGCATCCAGTGGCCCCTCGTGGTCGGGACGCCCCCGCAATTCATCGACCAGCTCATGCGTCTTCTCGTCGTGCCACAGGAAGATCAGATCTTCTTTAGTCTTGAAGTAGCGAAAGAACGTACGCCTAGCCACACCAAGCGGCTCGACGATGTGTTCGATGGTCGTGTGGGTAAAGCCCTGTTTCAGAAACAACTCAAGCCCGAGGTTGGATAGCTCCCTCCGGGTGCTCTCTTTGTGCCTTTCGCGAAGGCCGGGATTTTTATTTGCCATGAGAGTATTCTGTCATATCTGGCACCAAGTGACAATAAGGCACTTAGTGCCATAAGGCATCTGGTTTGCTCTAAACCGACGCTTCGAAGCGCTTCATTGCTGCCATATAATGAAGGTTTATAAAGACCGACCGGGAGACGCGGCTAGCACCAGAGATCAATGTGCCGGGAGGCTTCTTTCACAAGATCTTGGCCGCAGGTATAATCGAATGCTAAATCGCCTACATCAACTCAAGCGCTGCTTCGAGTCTTCCGTCGAAGTTCTGCACGATATCTGCGACACCATTGTTACGTGAGCTAGTGATCCGCTCCGCAAGTTTCTCTATGTTCTATCCAGAGGGCAGAAACACATCTGATTAGTTTACTTTTAGGTGAAATTTAGGTGGTACCAAGGGGGAATCTTCGCCTGCCAATGCCGCCAGATGTGCGACTGCAGAAGATCTCATGGAAGCCCCAATACACCGCGGGACCGTCCGCACTTGGGCTATTCGTGTCGGCCTGAGTGAACGCACTCTCGCACGGTTGCTTATTCAGGAAACCGGTATGAGCTTCGAACGCTAGCGCCAGCAGATCCAAGTCATTCTTGCGGTGAAATGGTTGAGTACTGGAATGTCGGTTCGACAGGTCGCCGATAGTCTGGGTTAAGAAAGTGCCGGTAACTTTGTGACTATGTTCCGCAAATCACTCGGCACTTCACCGAGGCGCTACATAGCTGAACGCAACCTCCGGCTCAGTTGATCGAGAGCAACGGCATCTTCGAGTGCCGTGGATGGATAGAATGATCTGTTTTATCGGGGTACCGCACGTTACTCCGACCGCGCATGACACTTCATGGCTGTGGAATGTGGCAGTGGTTTCCCGCCCCAGCCGTGGCTCGTTCACCGGCCTCCGTGGCAACAGCGAGAAGCTCGAAAAGGAATACACAGTCTGCTGCGGATTCTTGAGACCGGTTTGCAGGAAATTTATTCGCCCAAGCCATCGCGCAGACGATCGATAAGCCACTCTAGTGAAACAGACAAGCGGTTGTTATCGGAGCGAAGCAAGTAAATAGTCAAAGCCGATTCGACTGCCAGGTGACGGATAACGACATCCGATCGTTGGCTTACCGGGATCTTGGTCGCAGTCATCAAGCCGATGCCATAGCCTGCGCCGTCCAATGTAAGCATCAGATCCAGCGAGGGACACTTCCCTCGATTAATCCTACCCTGCAATAGTGGACACGGGACTAAGTGAGAAAACTCTCAACCAGAGGGACTCATGACAAGATCATTATCAATAAGCAAAAAGCCCCGTAAATTACACACACCTGAATTCCTCAATGAAGCTCTGATTGTAGTGGCATAGAAAATTTGGCCACCTGATTAAAGGTTATATTCTCATTCAACACAAAACAAATGACTTAATGAGCAAGAAAACTAAGCGTACTTTCACCCCCTGAGTTCGTGGCATAATGTACTGACTTTCGTTTCTGGCCGTCCTATTAATGCCATTGCCGGTAGCGATTTTATTGGCGTCATTTTTTAGGCCGCCCCTTCTTCCCTCGGGTCCCTTCTGAGGCCTGACCTGCTGTTGTTCGCTCGGCAATCAATTCTCGCTCAAACTCCGCCTGTGCGGCAAAGATTCCAAAAACAAGCTTGTCACTGGCTTCCCTGAGGAATACACGAACCCCCTTCTGACGCTGCTGGGCTATGAAACACTCCGTTGTCGGGAATTGCCGCTGGCGCTGAAGCTGCCAACAGAACGCAGGGCGCGCAGCGTTGCAGACAAGCTGCTGAGCCAGCCGGCCTGCATAATGGATCAGCAACAGCCTGCCCATGAAGCGGGGCTCAGCATCAGAAGCATCAACTGTCTATTCAGTCAGCAGACCGGGCTGAGTTTCAGTCATTGGCACCAGCAGGCAAAGGTGGTGGCTTCACTGCGCTGGGTGTCAGAGGGATTGCCAGTCAGTGAAATCGCATCGCTGAGCGGTTATAGTAACGTCAGCGCCTATATTGACGTATTCCGTCAGAGCTTCGGTAAAACGCCCAGTCGGTTTAACTGAGAGCACGGCAGTACGGTGCATATCCGGTAAACATAAGTATATTCCCTGATTAACGAGAATTTACATACAGCCTTATAAAGCCTGAACAGAGCTTTGTGACGTGCATATATTAACCGCGCGCCTTATGCCGACTGACAGAGCGGCTGCATCCGTTACTCATCTGAATCCTGCTGCATCAACCAACGCGCGCACGTTGTCAAAGACATCGTTACCTTTATAATCACCTTCGTCTGGAGTTGTTGATAAAGCCTGCAGCGATACGCTCAGCGCCAGTATCAGTTTAGCGCGTTCTTCAGTTAGCATCGCTCTGGCTCAGTAAGAACAGTCCCCATGATTTCACTTTGACTAGGCTTAAACGTAGCTTTAAGACTCGCCTCCCGTTGTTTGCCAGGCATTGTACTTGATGACGGACAGGACGATTGCCGGCCTTAATGCAGCAATTGTTCTGCCGCGGGCCTTAATGAAATCCGCTGGCCCACATCTCACAATTACCTCAGCGAACTCAACGTTCGGAAGTCTTATCAGGTTTGGTGAACCACGGTCTGACCTGTTTTGGCATTACATTACACTGCCTGCACAACCTGTTGACATTCTCTTTGTACTCCCAAGCTCCGAGGCTTTGTGTTGCCAACTGTTCAGTTATGGGACCGCGCATGCTTGCCGCACTGGATGATAACCGCGACCGCTTCAACAGCGCCGAAGAAATTCAAAACTACTCTGGCGTTGGCAGTGTGCGAAGTTCGTCCGACAGACATTCGTGGAATGGACTGCGAAGACGGTTAACTCATCGTACTGGGCCAGCGAGAAAAAGGAAAATCGCATCAATCCGCTATCCGAGCTCTGGCGTTCAAATAGATCCGGATAATTTATAGCTGCTGGAAAAACAGAACCTGTTACGACGAAGCAAAGTATTTGCTGGCTCTCCAAGCGCGAAACTCGCCCTTACTGAAGCCATAAAAAGCTTGTCGAATGTCTCAGCGCGTGAAGCGGACATCACCTCCTGAGTGAGCCAGCGCACAAACCCGCACGAAACTCTTCGACGTGAATTTACATAACCTTATGAAATTTTATAACTGTATGGCATTTGCCTAACCCTTCCAGGGCAAAAATACATAACTACTCACCAACCCTGCTGCGTATAACTATAGCGGTGTTTTTCTCTCACTGAAGGTGACGCATGACACAACAACGCCATGAATTATCAGCCGATCATGAGGCGCATATCGCTTCTGCGATTGGCAAATTCTTCCGCCGCATTATCCCGATGCTGGCGCTGATGCTTATTATTAACCAGATTGATCGCGCCAACATTGGCTTCGTCAAAGCCCAGCTGCAAACCGATGCCGGAATCAGCGCGGCGGCCTTCGGCTTAGGCGCAGGACTGTTCTTTATCGGCTATGCGTTGTTTGAAGTGCCCAGCAATATGATGCTGAAGAAGTTCGGCGCAAGGGTGTGGCTCACGCGCATTATGATCACCTGGGGAACGGTGGTGGTACTTACCGGTTTCGTCAGCACGCCAATGCATTTTTATATGCTGCGTTTCCTGCTTGGCGTGGCGGAGGCGGGCTTCTTCCCTGGCGTGCTGTTCTATTTTCGTCAGTGGGTGCCCAATGCCTGGCGAGGCCGCGCAACCGCAATGGTATTGAGTGCAACCGCAAGCGCGTTTCTATTCTCTGGCCCGCTCACCGGCGCAATCCTGATGATGCACGATGTCGGCGGACTTGCGGGTTGGAAATGGGTCATGTTTCTGGAAGGCGGCGGATCGATAGTGATCGGCCTGCTGGCGGCGTTTGTACTGGTATCGAAGCCAGAAGGGGCGAAATGGCTCAGCGACGCGGAAAAACAGGCGCTCGCGCAGCAACTGGCAATTGAAGACGCGACGCGTGACGAGCGTGCCGTCACACAGGGACGCTGGGGATTGATCACCGATCGCAGCCTTATATTCTACTGCCTGATCTTCTTCACCATGACCATGACCGGTTACACGCTGGTGTTCTGGTTGCCGCAAATTATCCAGCGTATTCAGGGGTTCAACAGTTTCGAATCCGGACTGCTGACCGCCATCCCGTGGCTCTTCGCCATTGTTGCGCTGTTTCTGCTGGGCAAAGCCACCGACCGTTATCGCGATAAGCTGGAGAAAGGGCTGGGCATCGCCATGCTGATCGCCGCATGCGGCACCTTTATGGCCACGCTTGGCACGCCGTGGTTTGGCTTTGTGGCGATGATTGTGGCTTGCATCGGTTCCAAAGTCAGTGCCGCGTTCTTCTGGCCGATGCCGCAAAGCGAACTGCCCGTCTCGATAGCGGCACCGGGCATTGCGATGATCAACTCTGTCGGCAACCTTGGCGGATTCTTCGCACCCACGGTGTTTGGCTATCTGGAGATGCACACCGGCAGCACCACCGGCGGCCTCTACGCGCTGACCAGCGTGTCCGTGGTGACCGGCCTGTGGCTGTTGCTGCGCACCAAACCTGTTCCCCCCACTTTAGGTCACAAGGAGAGACTTCATGTCAGACAGTCCAGTCATTAATACCATGCGCATCGTCCCAGTTGCTGGTTATGACAGCATGCTTTTGAATATCGGCGGTGCCCATAACTGCTTCTTCACGCGCATTATCGTGATCCTCACCGATTCTGCCGGGCATACCGGGGTGGGCGAAACGCCCTGTCATGCCTCGACGTTGCAGTTGCTGGAGCAGTTTCGCCCGCTGATTGTAGGCAGCTCGCTGCTGCGCCTGAATGCCACGCTGAGCCAGCTTTTCAACAGTGAGGCGCGTCAGAAGCACACTTCACACACCAACGACATCCACATTCCGCAGATGAATCCGGAGAAGTTTTATAACGCTGCGGCGGCGATTGAGGCCGCGCTACTAGACCTGCAAGGCAAGCTGTTTAACCTGCCGGTCGCCGATCTGCTTGCCAGCGGCAAACAGCGTGAGCGTATTCCGGTGCTGGGTTATCTGTTCTATATCGCCGATCGCAAGCGCACCACAATGCAGTACCGCTCGGGCGATAACGCGGCGGATGGCTGGTTCCGTCTGCGTCATGAGGCGGCAATGGACAGCGCTGGCGTTCAACGGCTGGCGGAAGCGGCAGTGGAGCAGTACGGCTTTCGTGACTTCAAGCTAAAAGGCGGCGTGCTGGCAGGCGAAGCGGAAGTGGAAACGGTTGAAGCGCTACTGGCGCGGTTTCCCGGCGCGCGCGTCACTGTCGACCCCAATGCCAGCTGGTCGCTGGATGAGGCGATTCGCTTTGGTAAACAGTTGGCAGGAAAGGTGCCCTATCTGGAAGATCCCTGTGGTGCTGAGCAAGGGTATTCAGGGCGGGAAACGCTTGCCGAATTCCGTCGCGCCACGGGCGTGGCGGTCGCGACCAATATGATTGCTAACGACTGGCGCCAATTACATCATGCGCTGCAACTTAACGCCATCGACATTCCGCTTGCCGATCCGCACTTCTGGACGATGCGCAATGCCAACGTGATAGCGCAATTGTGCAACGAATGGGGGCTGACCACCGGCTGCCACTCCAATAATCATTTTGATATCTCACTGGCAATGGTGGCGCACCTGGGCGCAGCGGCGCCTGGCGATCGTCAGACCGCCTTTGATACTCACTGGATTTGGCAGGATGGCCAGCAACTGACGCATCAACCGCCGCAGATCCGCGATGGCTATCTGGAATTACCGCCAGGCCCGGGTTTTGGCATCGAATTGAATATGGAACGCGTCGAGGAGGCGCATGCGCTTTACAACGCGCTGCCGGATAAGAACCGAAACGATGCGCTGGGGATGCAATTTTTAATTGATAACTGGCGCTATGATGCCAAACGTCCGTCAATGGTTCGCTAAGGAAGCGAAATGAAGAGAATATTACGTGCGGTGGCGCTCATGGCATCGATTGCCGCCAGCGCGCCACTGCTGGCGCAAACTTTTGTCTACATATTAGAAGCCAGTGATGGCACCATCGCACGCTACGCGCTGAACGAGTAAACCGACGCGCTGCAACTGCTGGGGTGACACTGACCCAAAATCCTGCTCCATTCAGAAACAGAATTCCGGCATGATAAACACTCCCCTGAACGGAGGTGGTGCCGATGAAAAAGTCACGATTTACCGAAGAGCAGATTGTCTTTGCCCTGTAGCAGGCCGAGCTGGGGATGTCCGTACCGGACGTCTGCCGCAAGCTGGGCATCTCCGACGCCACGTTTTACACCTGGTGTAAGAAATACGGTGGCATTTCACCCTCAGAACTAAAGCACATGCGCCAGCTGGAAGAGGAAAACCTGCGTCTGAAGAAACTGGTGGCCGATCTCAGCCTCGACAAGGCTATGCTGCAGGACGTGCTGGCAAAAAAGAACTGACGCTGGCACGCCTGCGCGAATGGATCAGGGATTTACAGGCCCGATACGGTGCCAGCGAAAGACAAATCTGTTTTGCGCTATGGCTCAGCCGCAGCTCGTTCCGGTACCATTCCGTTGCGGCAGACGACAGTGCGCTGCGCCTGCGCATCAGGGAGATTACCTAAACCAGGGTTCACCATGGCTACCGCAGGGTACACGTGATGCTCAGGCGGGAAAGCTGGCGTGATAACCACAAACGCATTTGCCGCCTGTACAGTGAACAGGGCCTGTCGCTGCGCCCCAAGCGTCCACGCCGTAATAAATCCGCACAGCGGCGACAGCCGCAGCCTCAGGGGCTGTATCCGAATCACGTCTGGGGCATGGATTTTGTCTCTGATGCGTTGTTTGACGGAAGGCGACTACGCCTGCTGACGGTTATAGACCTGTACACCCGCGAATGCCTGGGGATCTGCGTGGTGCAGAATCTGCGTTCAACAGAAGTGGCGGAAATGCTGAACAGCATAGAGCTCAGGCGTCCGTTACCTCAGATGCTGAAAACCGACAACGGCTCTGAATTTGCGGGGAAAATGCTGGACAGCTGGGTGTATGAACGGGGTATCCGTATCGACTTCTCACGCCCCAGAACGCCGACGGACAATGCGACGGTAGAGTCCTTCAACGGCAGGCTGCGACAGGAATGTCTGAACGAGAGCTGGTTCATGTCCCTGGAGGATGCGCGGTGCAAAATCGAAGCCTGGCGCATACACTATAACCAAAGTCGTCCCCATTCTGCGCTGGGCTGGATGACCCCCTCCGAATTTGCCGTAAAATCTGCCGGTTGCCAGAATATGCAGCCAGAATGAAGCCAGTTATTCCTGATTATGAATGGATCACATACGGGGAGCGGTTCAACAAACCGACATTATGGACTGACGGTTGTATCTAATACCGGGGGCAGGTCAAATCCTCTATGAGCTGTGAGTTCAACTGATGGATGCAACACACTGATTGAACCGTTCTGCGGGTGATTCATAGTCTAGCGTTTTTCTCGGTCTTTCGTTGAGCTGTCTGGCAACGCTGTTTAGTCTCTGCTGGCTGTGAATCGATAAGTCAGTTCTCTTTGGAAAATATTGTCTGAGCAACCTATTCGTATTTTCATTTGAGCCACCTGCCAGGGAGATTGAGGATCACAGAAGTAAATCTGGATGTCTGTAGCTACAGTAAATCGGGTGTGGCTGGTCATTTCAGCTCCTCGATCCCAGGTTAATGTTTTATAAAGCTCAATAGGTAATCCCCGGGCTTGCCTGATGAGTGCAGATATAACGGTTATGGTCTTGTTGTCCCTGATTTTGGCCAACATAACAAAGCGGGAATGGCGTTCTACGAGGGTGACGATACAGGAGTTTTTCGAGCCCTGGATCAGGTCACCTTCCCAGTGACCCGGTATGGCTCTGTCTGCGGCTTCAGGTGGCCTCTCGCTTATCTGTACCGCATTCGGGATTGATCCTAATCCTTTCCCTTTAAGCGATGACGTTCTGGATCTACGCACGGCTCTTCCGCTTCGGAGGCATTGCTGCAGTTCTTTTTTTAATGCCCCCCGAGTTTGTATGAAAAGCGTTTTATATATCGTTTCATGTAACACATGCATTTCCTGATTATCCGGATAACAGCGTTTCAGCCAACCGGCGATTTGTTCCGGCGACCAGTCCTGATGCATCTTCTCTGCGATGATTTTACAAAGTGTAGGTCTTTCAATTAGCTTGCAAGGTTTTGGTCTCAGAGCATTTTCCCACGCAGCAGCATCCGCTTTTGATGCACGATATTGTTTTGCACCACCGTGCCTCTTAATCTCGCGGCTAATCGCTGAGGGAGCTCTCGATAGTTTGTTTGCGATCGCTCTGATGCTGATTTTTGCTACAAGCGCTCTGGATATTTCCTCTCTTTCATCAAGTGAAAGCGCTAACGGGTGCCGCTTTCCGACAGGGGGACGGTATCCACCAGTCTGGTGGATAGTGGGCATAATAGAAGAATGATATCTGTCGAACATTCTGGCGATATCATGCACGGAATCACCTTGTTTGTATCTGTCTTGGATAATCGCTTTCTGTTCCGACGTTTAGTAAATCCGCGTTCTTCGTTTCATGGCAACGTCCCCCTTGATTAAGGATAGCGTTGCATCGACCCGTTGAACTCACAGCAAAAAGCGAACAAACCGCTTTTTGCTAACAAGTCTTATTGGCCTCAGTCAGTACTATTTTTATAGCAGGTACGACCGCACAAGTAGGCTTCCCAGCGCCACAATTAGGGAACATTGAATGCCTATAAACAGATTTATTTAACCCACAACTAATGGTGGTCATTTTGGTGGTCTTGACAGGATGAAGATTCAAGTTTAGCTTCCTTATTAGCCAGTTACTGGCAAAGGTGATCCCAGTCAGAGGAGCCAAATTTGAAAAGCCTGCTTTTGAAGCAGGCTTTTTGCTTTTCTGCGTCGGGTAGAATTGTCAGCTGGCGGCCGCGCCTGACCCGACCTACAAATCAGCGGACCGTTGATCGTCAAATAAAAAAGGCTCCCTGTCACCAGAGAGCCTTTTTCACAATTCGCTGCGATTATTCGCTTTTAGCTTCGGCGTTTTTGATTTCGCCCATCACTTTCAGCTTTTTGGAGATGTCGCGACGCTCTTTGGACAGCTCGGCATTTTTGATGATGTAATCATCAACGCGGTCTTCATAGTCGCTCTTCATGCTGGCGATGATGCCCTGAATAGCTTCAACGCTCATGCCCGGCTTGATGTAGTCGCTCAGGTTGTCGAGCAGCAGAACACGTTTCTGGTTGTCACGGATCTTCTTCTCAACGTCCTGGATTTCACGCTGCAGTTTGTTTTTGCGGCGGAACAGGCGGACGAATTCCAGAACATCCTGGAACGAAGGCTTGATAGTTTCCATTTTTTACACCCCTGATAATGTGAGATTCGGATTCGTTAAAGCAACCGCTGTAACAATAACCTTACTGACAGCAGCTGCGAATGACAATGGCTATATCGTTTAAAGCTATCATAACCCCAATTGCTGCTGAATCGAAGCAGCAGGCGTCACATCCGCGTTTTATTTGCGCAGCGCCCGACAAATCAGGTGCGATAGCAGTTCAAGCTGTCGCGCCAGCTCCAGGCTCAGCCAGACATAGCCGTGAATGGGCGTTTCCGCCACGTTATCGCCCTGCCGCTCGTTGATTAACTGCTTCAGTTCCGCCACGATTTCATTGAGCCGCTCGCTGTTCGCCAGAACGGGCTGCGGGTTGCCTTCATAGAGCGCATGGGCGATGGTCAGCAGGGTCTGCTGCGTCATCATCTGCGTCTCTTTGAGGGTCTGGGCGTTAAGCATCAACAGATGGCTGGGACGCGTGGCCCAGTGCGCGTTGATTTGCAGTTCAAGCATGCACACCAGATTGCGGCTGACCGTCTGGATAGCTTCGAAAATCGCTTTCTGAATATGGGTCTCTTTACTGGCTGGTACTATCAGGCCGCGCATTTTGACCACGTCGTTGAGGATGGTTTGCAGATGCTTTTCCAGCCGGGGACGCTCAACCAGATTCGGTGAAAACCCCGCCTGGTAAACGCGGTTAAACGCCGTGACGTAGTTAGCCATCTGGATACGCCAGTGCAGAAAAGCCCGCTGCGGCCAGATGCCGGTAAACAGCATGGCGAGCAGCGAGCCCAGAATAACGTCCCCGCTTCGCCACATCGCCGTGGTCATATCCCCTGCTGGCGCGCCGACCACGACCGCGAGAGTGATACCAATCAGCAGCGCCTGATAAGGCCGTTTGCCCAGCGCCAGCCAGCCGCACAGGAACATGGCGGCACCGCACCATGCCAGCATCACTGGAAATGAGATGAGCTCAAGCTTCAGGGCAATCAGCCCCAGGGCAGAGCCAAGCACGGTACCACCTATTCGCTCGAAGGCGCGCGGGACAACGTTTCCCCAAAATGAGATTGGCCCCATCACCACCACCAGCGTGATCAGCGGCCACGTTCCTTCCGGTATATCCAGCAACCTGACCAGTACAAAGGTCAACACGAACGCCAGCGCGATGCGACACCCGTGCACCACGCGGTAATGTTTATATAAGCGAATTTCAAAAGGGGTTAATGATTTGTCGGGACGCACACCCGCTCTCCAGCAACACGGCAAATCACAATTGTACTGTGTTTTCAGCCGGGCGGATCGCTCCCGGCTGAAAAACCCTTCATTAAGCAGGCTTAAACCGTTTTGTGCTCTACCGCGATAAACATTTCAATATCCCAGTAGCCGTCCGCGTTGCCATCATTGAGATAGCGCTCAAAGCAGGGCTTAAGCGCCATCTGGTATTTATTATCCTGCAGCAGGGAATTAAAGAACTGATACCACGGGGTTGCAAAGTCGTAGTTTTCCACGCGCGCCGTCGCCACGGCATAATCACCGGCCGCGATTTCCGTCATCATCACCCCTTCGCTGTTTTCCGGGATGACGAAATCATCCGGTACGGTAACGGCCGTATCGCAGCGCAGTTTTTCTGCCGGAACCTCATCGGGGTTATCGTAATAGACCGCCACCCACTCCAGCGGCTCAATGTGACGCCCGTCTACCCACATGACCAGCTGTTCAAAGCCCTGCTTGACCGTTTTTTCCCACGGCCCAACAAGATGAAAACCCGCAATCTTACGTTTCTGTTGCTGCTTGATGC
The DNA here is from genome assembly GCF_014895895.1 of Enterobacter cloacae complex sp. P14RS. Classification (NCBI taxonomy): domain Bacteria; kingdom Pseudomonadati; phylum Pseudomonadota; class Gammaproteobacteria; order Enterobacterales; family Enterobacteriaceae; genus Enterobacter; species Enterobacter cloacae complex sp. P14RS. The sequence goes on along the minus strand of NZ_JADBQM010000027.1, from coordinate 21,654 downwards.
TGTAGTCCATGCTGCCTCCGATTAGAACTGTATATTTATACACTATAAAGCAGGATTTCTATTATCGGCAAACGAGGAGTGTTTATTATGTGAGCAGACTCGCAACCCTGCCAGTCTGCCCATCAGCGGTTAAAGCGTGTGGTGAAGATAATCGCTCAGGCGTGAGAATACGCCTCCCTTATCAACGGCTTCCAGAGTGACCAGAGGCCAGTGCGCCACGACTTTGTCGCGGTCATAGAGCTGGATCTCCCCGACCCGCTGATGCGCGGCAATCGGTGCTTCCAGCTCTTTTTTATCCAGCACGTATTTGGCTTTGATGTTCGGTACTTCCGCTTTCGGCAGGGCCAGCCAGAAGTCCTGGTCGGTGCCCAGTTTCACCTGTTCTTTATCGCCGTACCAGATACGCTCTGTTCCGACTTTTTTACCGTTATGCAGGATCTGCACCGTATCGAAATTCTGCTGCCCCCAGTGCAGCAGTTTGCGGGCCTGGTCCTCGCGCCCTTTCGGGCTGTCCGCGCCCATCACCACCGCAATCAAACGACGCTGACCGTCCACCGCGGAGGCAATAAGGTTAAAGCCTGCTCCTGAGGTATGCCCCGTTTTCAGGCCGTCCACGTTCATGGTTTTATCCCACAGCAGGCCGTTACGGTTCTGCTGGGTGATACCGTTCCAGGTGAGACTCTTTTCGCTGTACATATGATAAAACTCGGGCTCACCGTGGATAATGGCCCGGGAGAGCACGGCCAGGTCATAGGCCGAGCTGTGCTGGCCCGGCGCGTCCAGCCCGTGGACGGTTTCAAAGTGCGTATCACGCAGGTTCAGCTTCTGCACGTAGTCGTTCATCATCTTCACAAACTGCGGCTGTCCGCCCGCCACGTGATCGGCCAGCGCCACGCAGGCATCGTTGCCGGAATCGACAATCAGACCGCGGCTTAAATCACGCACGGTGACGCGATCGCCCTCTTTCAGGAACATCAGCGACGAACCGTCAAAAACCGGGTTGCCCTTTGCCCACGCATCGCGCCCTACGGTGACGATGTCATCCGGGGTAATGCGGTGGCTGTCAATGGCCCGATCCACCACATAACCCGTCATCAGCTTGGTGAGGCTCGCCGGGTTACGTTGCTGATGTTCGTTGCCCGCCGTTAAAATTTGACCAGTCGTGTAATCCATCAGCACCCAGGAGCCAGCCTGAATGGCCGGAGGCTGCGGCGAAAAATCCAGTGGTTCGGCCGCAAAAGCAGATGAGACACTCGAAGCGAGTAAAGAAACAGCAATAAACAGACGGCGTTTCAACGGTATATCCTCAGGTCATTAAAAATCGATGACCTTTTTACGGGACTTCTGATGTCGTTACCTGGCTTAATTGCAAAAAAATGTGACAGAACGCAGGTTTTACGCGGAAGCGGTCTCGCAAATTTGCGACGCGGCGGCGCTTTTTATTCGGTCTGACCCGCACGATCGTTTACCATAGTGACGTCATTTTTTAACAGGATGGTATTACTGGTGTCTGACTCTGCCGCACGCCCGACTTTTTTATTCCACGACTACGAAACCTTTGGCACGCATCCGGCGCTGGACCGACCGGCGCAGTTTGCCGCCATCCGCACCGATGACGAATTCAACATCATTGGCGAGCCTGAGGTCTTTTACTGTAAACCGGCTGATGACTACCTGCCGCAGCCCGGCGCGGTAATGGTCACCGGGATCACGCCGCAGGAAGCACGGGAAAAAGGCGTTAACGAAGCAGAGTTCGCCCGCCGCATCCACGATCTGTTTACCGTGCCTAATACCTGCGTGGTCGGTTACAACAACATCCGCTTCGATGATGAAGTGACGCGCAATATCTTCTATCGCAACTTCTACGATCCGTACGCCTGGAGCTGGCAGAACCGCAATTCACGCTGGGATCTGCTCGACATCATGCGCGCCTGTTATGCCCTGCGCCCTGAAGGCATTAACTGGCCGGAAAATGAGGAAGGGCTAACCAGCTTCCGGCTGGAACACCTGACGCGCGCCAACGGCATCGAGCACAGCAATGCCCACGATGCGATGGCAGACGTTTATGCCACCATTGCCATGGCGAAGCTGGTGAAAACCGCACAGCCCCGGCTGTTTGAATATCTGCTGAGCCACCGAAGCAAGCAGAAGCTCATGACCCTTATCGACGTACCGCAGATGAAGCCCCTGGTGCATATCTCCGGCATGTTTGGCGCCTGGCGCGGCAATACCAGCTGGGTTGCGCCGCTGGCGTGGCACCCGGATAACCGTAATGCGGTTATCATGGTGGACCTGGCGGGCGATATTTCGCCGCTGCTGGAGCTTGACAGCGATACCCTGCGCGAACGGCTTTACACCCCGAAAAATGAACTCGGGGATCTGCCTGCGGTGCCGGTTAAGCTGGTGCACATCAATAAATGTCCGGTGCTGGCGCAGGCGAACACGCTGCGTCCGGAAGATGCCGACAGGCTGGGCATTAACCGTCAGCACTGCCTGGATAACCTGAAAGTGCTTCGCGATAACCCGCAGGTGCGCGAGAAAGTGGTCGCCATCTTCGCCGAGGCGGAGTCGTTCGTGCCGTCCGAAAACGTGGATGCCCAGCTCTACAACGGCTTCTTCAGCGATGCCGACCGCGCAGCCATGAATATTGTTCTGCAAACCGAGCCGCGTAACTTACCTGCGCTGGACATCACCTTCGCCGATAAGCGCATCGAAAAGCTGATGTTTAACTACCGGGCGCGCAATTATCCCGGCACGCTGGATGAAGCAGAACAGGCGCGCTGGCTGCAGCACCGTCGAAACGTGTTTACGCCAGAGTATCTGCAGCATTACGCGCAGGAGCTTGAGTCGTTATACAACCAATATGAAGGCAACGCAGAAAAACAGATCCTGTTAAAAGCCCTGTTCCAGTACGCGCAAGAGATAGTCTGAAGTGAGATATAAAAAAACCGGAGACAAGGTCTCCGGTTTTTTTTTAAATGTTAAGACTTAAGCAACGTCTTCGTACTGCGGAACCGGGTTACGGAAGCTCTTCGTAACGCAGGCCAGGTACACCAGACCGATACCTGCCCAAATCAGGCCAAGCACCATCGAGCTCTCTTCCAGGTTAACCCACAGCGCGCCCACGGTCAGGGCACCGCACATCGGCAGGAACAGATACTGGAAGTGATCTTTCAGCGTCTTGTTACGCTTTTCACGGATCCAGAACTGAGAGATAACCGACAGGTTAACAAAGGTGAACGCCACCAGCGCACCGAAGTTAATCAGCGCCGTTGCCATCACCAGGTCAAAGTTAATCGCCAGAAGCGCGATCGCACCGACCAGGATAATGTTCATCGCCGGGGTACGCCAGGTTGGATGCACGTAGCCGAAGAAGCTTTTCGGGAATACGCCATCACGACCCATTACGTACATCAGACGCGCAACGCCTGCATGCGCGGCCATACCGGACGCCAGTACGGTGATGGTGGAGAAGATCAGCGCGCCGACCTGGAACGCTTTACCCGCCACATAGAGCATGATTTCCGGCTGAGACGCATCCGGATCCTTGAAGCGCGAGATATCCGGGAAGTACAGTTGCAGGAAATAGGTCGAGAAAATAAAGATCAGACCGCCAATCAGCGCCGTCAGGAAGATGGCACGCGGGATCACGCGCTCTGCATCCTTCGTTTCCTCAGACAGGTTGCTAATCCCGTCGAAACCGGTAAAGGAGAAGCACAGAATCGTCGCCCCGGTAATCATCGGGATCACATGCGCATCACCAGACCAGAACGGTTTGCTGCTCGCCAGGGTGCCCGCGCCTTCGCCGTGGAATACGCCATAGATCACCATGCCAAGAATCACGGCAATCAGGACAACCTGAAGCACAACGATAACGGAGTTAAAGTTGGCAACGGACTTGATGCTGCGCAGGTTAAAGGCCGTCATAAAGGCTACCAGCGCCACGACGAAGATCCACGAGGGAATCGATGGCACCAGCGCTTCAAAATAGATTTTTGCCAGCAGAATGTTGATCATCGGCGCGAACAGGTAGTCGAGCAGCGAAGACCAGCCCACCATAAAGCCAACCGTCGGGCTGATGGATTTCTGGGCATAGGTGTAGGCGGAACCTGCAGACGGATAGCGACGCACCAGTTTACCGTAGCTCAGCGCGGTAAAGAGGATCGCAATCAGCGCAAAGCCGTAAGCCGTCGGCACATGACCGTCAGTGAGGCCCGATACGATACCGAATGTATCGAACAGCGTCATCGGTTGCATATAGGCAAGGCCCATCATAACAACCGGAATCAACGTAAGCGTTTTACGTAATTCCACGCGAGAGGTGTTTGGAGTTGCGTTATGCGACATAGTTATTCTCCTTTACGGTGATAACCGCCACGTAAGCGAAAAATTGCCCCATTTCTTTCTTCCTCAGCGACAACAACTGTCGGATTTTAGTAAATATCTATCCGGTACGAAGCCCGGCCTCTTGGTTTTTAGTTTCGTTTCGTACATGCAAAAAAAAATAACCGACGCCTTTTATATCGTCGATTATTCATTTGGTTGCAGCGGCGGCATTTTGCCCCACATCGGATACAAAAGGCAATACTTTGCAACGCACCGGGTCATTTTCTTTTTTCTAACTGGCTGATTTCTCGGCGCTCCCCTGAGAGTAAACTGCAGCGATAGCACTATTTGCTAAAATTTCGTCCCGCCACCAGGCGCTGGCCAGCCCGGCGGTTTGTTCATTCCAGCCGACCCACACCGATTCGTTACTGCTTTGCGCAAGCACCTGTTTTTCAACAAGCGCACCGCTATCAATAAAGCGCTGCGCCAGATAGCGCGGCAAATAGCCGCAGCCCAGGCCGCTAATTTGCAGCTCCAGCTTGGTTTTAAAGTCAAAAACGGTAATGGCCTCCTGCTCATCCAGCAGCTGCGAGGAAACCGCACATTCGGGGCGCGAGCTGTCCCCGACTACTATTGCGCGGTACCCCTTAATAACGCGACGGTTAAGAGGATCAGGCTCCTGAGCCAGCGGATGATGGGGCGCCACGGCAAATACCTGCTCCAGCACGCCCAGGCGGGCAAAACCAAAGTCACTCAACTGGGGAGGCTCGTGCAGGGCACCGACAAAGATGTCCGCTCTGCCCTGGGTTAAGGCATCCCAGGAGCCGCCCAGCACGCCGTTGATGAAGATCAGCCGGGTGACGCTGTGATGCTGGTAAAACGCTTCAATGAGCGGCGTCAGTAGAGAAAACGGAAAGGTATCATCCACGCCTATCACCAGCTCATTCTCCCATCCCTGATGGAGCTTGACGGCCTGCTTTTCCAGCTCGCGAACGGTATGAAGAACGTCACGGCCTTTTTCCAGCAGCATCTGCCCGGTGCGGGTAAACCGCGCGCGGTGCCCGGAGCGATCGAGGATCTGAATATTGAGGTCGCTTTCCAGTTTTTGAACGGTATAGCTCAGGGCCGAAGGGGTTTTGTAGAGCTTTGCCGAGGCAGCCGCAAAGCTCCCCTCTTTTTCCAGTGCATCCAGAATAATAAGAACATCCAGCAGCGGTTTCATGCTCGCCCCCTTCTGGTGTGCGATAGTCTCCGCTGCGGGGCTTATTCCATGGGCATCACCAGCGGATCGGGATACTGATACTCAAACCCCAGCTCATGGCAAATGCGATTGCCATCAACAATTTTGCCTTTACTTTCGTTCTTTGCCTCACCAAAAACCGGCGGAGCCAACCCAAGCTGGCGTGCCATGAGCGGGTAAAACGTGCTGCGCGCCGGATGAGACGGTGCACATATATTATAGATGTGTCCGCCTTTTGGAGCCTGTAAGAGTAGCTCAATCGCGCCAATAACATCTTCAAGATGCACAAGATTCACGCCATGCTGACCGTCTGGTGCCGTCTTACCGGCAAAGAAGCGCCCCGGATGACGCCCCGGGCCAACCAGCCCCGCCAGACGAACGATATCGACCTGCGTGCCGGGAAGGTTATGCAGCCAGTCTTCCAGCTCTTTCAGGACCTGACCGCTCACGGTTACGGGACGGCGCTCGGAACTCTCTTTCACCACGCCCTCAGCATCGCCATAAACCGACGTCGAGCTGGTAAAAATTATGCGCGGGACGTGATGCGCCAGCGCGCTGTCGACAATCTCCTGCATCGCCTGCAGGTAGAATGATTCGCCCGGGCCACTGCGCCGTGCGGGTAGCGTAATCACCAGCGCATCTACGTTCATCAGCGTGTCCAGATCGTCCGCATCACACACCAGCTCCGGCTCCAGACGCAGTTCAACGCCATCAATACCGCACATTCGTGCCGCTTCGACCCCATCCCGGGTGGTCTTGCTCCCGGTCACCTGCCAGCCTTTCGCGGCTAATGACATCGCCAGCGGCATTCCCAGCCATCCTAAACCGACAATCGCGACCTTTTTCATGCGAATTCTCCTGACTCTCACTCGTCTTTCATAAGGCTACGCCAGCCCGGCAGAACACACAATTCATAGCATCAATATGAAATGAATTAATGATCAAAAAAAGCCCTTGCAATATGTCGTACAACTGGTTTAGGTTAAAAGACATCAAATGAATAAGCATTCATCGAGAATTTATATGACACGCGTTCAATTTAAACACCACCATCATCACCATCATCCTGACTAGTCTTTCAGGCGATGTGTGCTGGAAGACGTTTGGATCTTCCAGTGGTGCATGAACGCATGAAAAAGCCCCCGGAAGATCTTCTTCCGGGGGCTTTTTTTTGGACCAAATTCAGACAGGTTAAAACAGGTTAACGAGGAATAAAGAATGTTAGATAACTCACGTTTACGCATAGCTATTCAAAAATCAGGCCGTTTGAGTGACGATTCACGCGAACTGCTGGCCCGCTGCGGGATCAAAATCAACCTGCACACCCAGCGCCTGATTGCTCTGGCTGAAAACATGCCCATCGACATTCTGCGCGTGCGTGATGACGATATTCCCGGCCTTGTGATGGACGGCGTCGTTGACCTCGGTATCATCGGTGAAAACGTGCTGGAAGAAGAGCTGCTGACCCGCCGCGCCCAGGGTGAAGACCCGCGTTACTTCACCCTGCGTCGTCTGGACTTCGGCGGCTGCCGCCTGTCGCTGGCAACGCCGGTTGATGAAGCGTGGGACGGCCCGGCCGCGCTGAACGGCAAACGTATCGCCACCTCTTACCCTCACCTGTTGAAGCGTTATCTCGACCAGAAAGGCGTGCAGTTTAAATCCTGCCTGCTGAACGGCTCCGTTGAAGTGGCACCGCGTGCGGGTCTGGCGGACGCCATCTGTGACCTCGTCTCGACCGGCGCGACGCTGGAAGCGAACGGTCTGCGCGAAGTGGAAGTCATCTACCGCTCTAAAGCGTGCCTGATTCAGCGCGACGGCGAGATGGCCGACGCCAAACAGCAGCTGATCGACAAGCTGCTGACCCGTATTCAGGGCGTGATTCAGGCGCGTGAGTCCAAATACATCATGATGCACGCCCCAACCGAGCGTCTGGATGAAGTGATTGCCCTGCTGCCGGGCGCTGAGCGCCCAACCATCCTGCCGCTGGCGGGCGATCAGCAGCGCGTGGCGATGCACATGGTGAGCAGCGAAACCCTGTTCTGGGAAACCATGGAAAAACTGAAGGCGCTGGGCGCAAGCTCCATCCTGGTGCTGCCAATTGAGAAGATGATGGAGTAATGGCCATGAGCTTTAACACAATCATCGACTGGAATAATTGTAGCGACGAGCAACAGCGCGAGCTGCTGATGCGCCCGGCGATTTCCGCCTCTGAGAGCATCTCACGCACCGTGGCGGAGATCCTGGATAACGTCAAAGCCCGTGGCGATGACGCCCTGCGTGAATACAGTGCAAAGTTTGATAAGACGGAAGTCGGCGCATTGCAGGTTACGGAGCAGGAAATCATTGATGCCAGTAATCGTCTGGGTGACGACATCAAGCAGGCGATGGCCGTTGCGGTGAAAAACATTGATACCTTCCACACCGCGCAGAAGCTGCAGACCGTGGATGTGGAAACCCTGCCCGGCGTGCGTTGCCAGCAGGTGACGCGCCCGGTGGCGTCAGTGGGACTTTATATCCCTGGTGGTTCAGCGCCGCTGTTTTCGACCGTATTAATGCTCGCCACGCCGGCGCGTATCGCCGGATGCCAGAAAGTAGTGCTGTGTTCTCCGCCTCCGATCGCCGATGAGATCCTCTACGCGGCAAAACTCTGCGGCGTGCAGGCGGTGTATAAAGTGGGCGGCGCGCAGGCGATTTCCGCCCTGGCGTTCGGCACAGACTCCATTCCTAAAGTCGACAAAATCTTTGGCCCGGGCAATGCGTATGTGACCGAAGCCAAGCGTCAGGTCAGCCAGCGTCTCGACGGCGCGGCCATCGATATGCCTGCCGGTCCGTCTGAAGTGCTGGTCATTGCCGACAGCGGCGCAACGCCGGACTTCGTGGCCTCCGACCTGCTTTCACAGGCAGAACACGGCCCAGACTCGCAGGTCATCCTGCTGACGCCGGATGCCGATATGGCGAAACGCGTGGGCGAAGCCGTTGAGCGTCAGCTGGCCGAATTGCCGCGCGCGGAAACAGCGCGTCAGGCGCTGTCTGCCAGCCGCCTGATTGTAGCGCGCGACCTGGAACAGTGCATCTCCATCTCCAACCAGTACGGCCCGGAGCACCTGATCATTCAGACCCGCAACGCGCGCGATCTGGTCGACAGCATCACCAGCGCGGGCTCGGTGTTCCTCGGCGACTGGTCACCGGAGTCCGCGGGGGATTACGCCTCCGGCACCAACCACGTCCTGCCAACGTATGGCTACACCTCTACCTGTTCCAGCCTCGGCCTGGCGGATTTCCAGAAACGCATGACCGTGCAGGAACTCTCCCGTGACGGGTTTGCCTCACTGGCTTCTACTATTGAAACCCTGGCCGCCGCCGAGCGTCTGACCGCCCACAAAAACGCCGTGACGCTGCGCGTTGCCGCCCTGAAGGAGCAAGCATGAACATTGAAGAATTAGCCCGCGAAAATGTCCGCCGCCTGACGCCTTACCAGTCTGCGCGTCGTCTGGGCGGAAACGGGGACGTCTGGCTGAACGCCAACGAATTCCCGACTGCGGTGCAGTTTGAGCTGTCGCAGCAAACGCTGAACCGCTATCCGGAGTGTCAGCCAAAAGCGGTGATTGAAAACTACGCCCAGTACGCGGGTGTGAAGCCGGAGCAGGTACTGGTCAGCCGCGGCGCGGATGAGGGCATTGAGCTGCTGATCCGCGCGTTCTGCGAGCCGGGCAAAGACGCGGTGATGTACTGCCAGCCCACGTACGGAATGTACAGCGTCAGCGCCGAAACCTTCGGCGTGGCGTGCCGCAACGTCCAGGCGCTGGAGAACTGGCAGCTCGATTTACAGGGCATTGCCGACAATCTCGACGGCGTGAAGGTCGTCTTCGTCTGCAGCCCAAATAACCCCACCGGGCAGATTATTAACCCGCAGGATATCCGCACCCTGCTGGAGATGACCCGTGGTAAAGCGCTGGTGGTGGCCGACGAAGCCTACATCGAGTTCTGCCCGCAGGCGACGCTGACGGGCTGGCTGGAAGAGTATCCGCATCTCGTTGTGCTGCGCACGTTGTCAAAAGCCTTCGCCCTCGCGGGCCTGCGCTGCGGGTTTACGCTGGCGAATAAAGAGGTTATCGACCTGCTGCTGAAAGTGATCGCCCCGTACCCGCTTTCAACGCCGGTTGCCGATATTGCGGCACAGGCGCTGACGCCTCAGGGTATCAACGCGATGCGCGAACGCGTGGCACAGATCCTGGAGGAACGTCAGTACCTTGTCACCGCGCTGAAAGACATCCCTTGCGTCGAGCAGGTGTTCGACTCGGAAACCAACTACATCCTGGCGCGCTTCACCGCCTCCAGTGCCGTATTTAAATCTTTATGGGATCAGGGCATTATCTTACGAGACCAGAATAAACAACCTTCCCTGAGTGGCTGTTTACGTATCACCGTAGGCACCCGCGCAGAGAGCCAGCGCGTCATTGACGCCCTGAAAGCGGAGAAAGTATGACCCAGAAGATCCTTTTCATCGATCGTGACGGCACCCTTATTTCGGAGCCACCTGCCGATTTCCAGGTCGATCGTTTCGACAAGCTGGCTTTTGAACCGGACGTGATCCCGGTGCTGCTTAAGCTTCAGAAAGCGGGCTATAAGCTGGTAATGATCACCAACCAGGACGGTCTGGGTACGGACAGTTTCCCGCAGGCGGACTTTGACGGCCCGCATAACCTGATGATGCAGGTGCTAACCTCTCAGGGCGTGGTATTTGATGAGGTGCTGATTTGCCCGCACATGCCAGCCGACGAGTGCGACTGCCGTAAGCCAAAGGTGAAGCTGGTTGAGCGCTATCTGGCCGAAGAGATGCTGGATAAAACCAACAGCTACGTCATCGGCGATCGCATCACCGATATTACGCTGGCGGAAAACATGGGCATCGCGGGGCTGCGCTACGATCGTAACGACCTTAACTGGGCAAAGATTGGCGAGCAACTGACAAAACGCGACCGCTATTCCCACGTTGAGCGTAACACCAAAGAGACGCAGATTGATGTAAAAGTCTGGCTGGACCGTGAAGGCGGCAGCAAGATCCACACCGGCGTCGGTTTCTTTGACCACATGCTGGACCAGATTGCCACCCACGGCGGTTTCCGCATGGAGATCGCGGTAAAAGGCGACCTTTATATTGACGATCACCACACCGTGGAAGATACCGGCCTGGCGCTGGGTGAAGCCCTGAAGCTGGCGCTCGGCGACAAGCGCGGCATCAACCGTTTCGGCTTCGTCCTGCCGATGGACGAGTGCCTGGCGCGCTGCGCCATGGACATATCGGGTCGTCCGCACCTGGAATACAAAGCTGATTTCACCTACCAGCGCGTCGGCGATCTCAGCACCGAAATGGTGGAGCACTTCTTCCGTTCCCTGTCCTACACCATGGGACTGACGCTGCACCTGAAAACCAAAGGCAAAAACGATCACCACCGCGTGGAGAGCCTGTTTAAAGCCTTTGGCCGTACGCTTCGCCAGGCGATCCGCGTGGAAGGCGATGCCCTGCCCTCGTCGAAAGGAGTGCTGTAATGAACGTGGTGATTCTGGATACCGGATGCGCCAACCTCAACTCCGTGAATTCGGCCATCGCGCGCCACGGCTATGAGCCGGTGGTGAGCCGCGATCCGGACATTGTATTGCGCGCTGACAAGCTTTTCCTGCCGGGCGTTGGCACCGCACAGGCGGCGATGGACCAGATTCGCGAACGCGATCTGGTCGATTTGATCAAAGCCTGTACCCAGCCGGTGCTGGGGATTTGCCTGGGCATGCAGCTTCTTGGCCGCCGCAGCGAAGAGAGCAACGGCGTTGACCTGCTGGGCATTATCGACGAAGACGTACCGAAAATGACCGACCACGGCCTGCCTCTGCCGCATATGGGTTGGAACCGCGTGTACGCCAAAGCGGGTGACCGGCTGTTTCGCGGCATCGAAGACGGCGCGTACTTTTACTTCGTGCACAGTTACGCCATGCCGGTGAACGTCAATACCATCGCCCAGTGCACTTACGGCGAGGCGTTTACCGCGGCGGTGCAGAAAGACAATTTCTTCGGCGTACAGTTCCACCCGGAACGCTCTGGCGCCGCGGGCGCGCAGCTGCTGAAAAACTTCCTGGAGATGTGATGATTATTCCCGCGTTAGATTTAATTGACGGCACGGTTGTCCGTCTTCATCAGGGCGATTACGGTCAACAGCGCGACTACGGAAAGGACCCGCTACCGCGCCTGCAGGATTATGCCGGCCAGGGTGCACAGGTGCTGCATCTGGTGGATTTAACGGGCGCGAAAGATCCGGCGAAGCGCCAGATCCCGCTGCTGAAAAAACTGGTTGCTGGTGTTGACGTGCCCGTGCAGGTCGGCGGCGGCGTGCGCACCGAAGACGACGTGGCGGCTCTGCTGGATGCGGGCGTGGCGCGCGTGGTGGTCGGTTCAACCGCCGTGAAAGATCCTGAGACGGTGAAAGGCTGGTTCCGCCGCTTTGGCGCCGACGCCCTGGTACTGGCGCTGGACGTGCGCATTGACGAGCAGGGTAATAAGCAGGTGGCGGTCAGCGGCTGGCAGGAAAATTCCGGCGTAACGCTGGAAGCGCTGGTCGAGACGTATCTCCCTGTGGGCCTGAAGCACGTGCTGTGCACGGACATCTCGCGCGACGGCACGCTGGCGGGTTCCAACGTTTCTTTATATGAAGAAGTTTGCGCCCGTTATCCGCAGGTGGCATTCCAGTCATCTGGCGGCATCGGTGACTTAGCCGATATCGCCGCGCTGCGCGGAACGGGGGTACAGGGCGTGATTGTGGGCCGGGCCCTGCTGGAAGGTAAATTTACGGTGACGGAGGCGATTCAATGCTGGCAAAACGGATAATTCCTTGTCTTGACGTGCGCGATGGTCAGGTTGTGAAAGGCGTGCAGTTCCGCAACCACGAGATCATTGGCGATATCGTCCCGCTGGCAAAACGCTATGCCGATGAAGGCGCTGACGAACTGGTCTTCTATGATATCACCGCCTCCAGCGATGGCCGCGTGGTCGATAAAAGCTGGGTCGCGCGCGTGGCGGAAGTGATTGATATTCCGTTCTGCGTGGCGGGCGGGATTAAGTCTGCTGATGACGCCGCCAAAATTCTCTCTTTTGGCGCCGACAAGATTTCCATCAACTCCCCTGCTCTGGCCGAGCCGGAACTGATTACCCGCCTGGCCGATCGCTTTGGCGTGCAGTGCATAGTGGTAGGGATTGATACCTGGTTCGACGCCGCGACCGGCAAATATCACGTTAACCAATATACCGGCGATGAAAGCCGGACGCGCGTGACGCAGTGGGAAACGCTCGACTGGGTGCAGGAAGTGCAGAAGCGCGGCGCAGGTGAGATTGTGCTGAACATGATGAACCAGGACGGCGTGCGTAACGGTTACGATCTCGAGCAGCTGAAGAAAGTTCGCGCGGTGTGCCACGTTCCGCTGATTGCCTCCGGCGGCGCGGGCACCATGGAACACTTCCTGGAAGCCTTCCGCGATGCGAACGTCGACGGCGCGCTGGCCGCGTCCGTGTTCCACAAACAGATTATCAATATTGGCGAGTTAAAAACGTACCTGGCCGACCAGGGCGTGGAGATCAGGGTATGTTAACAGAGCAACAACAGGCGCAGCTGGACTGGGAAAAAACTGACGGATTACTGCCGGTGGTTGTACAGCATGCCGTCTCAGGCGAAGTGCTGATGCTGGGATACATGAACCAGGACGCGCTGGCAAAAACAATCGACAGCGGCAAAGTGACGTTTTTCTCGCGCACGAAGCAGCGCCTGTGGACCAAAGGGGAAACCTCGGGTCACTTCCTGAACGTGGTCAGCATGACGCCAGACTGCGATAACGACACCCTGCTGGTGCTGGCAAACCCCATCGGACCAACCTGCCATAAGGGCACCAGCAGCTGCTTCGGCGAGGCGAGCCACCAGTGGCTGTTCCTGTATCAGCTTGAGCAACTCCTGGCGGAGCGTAAATCCGCGGATCCTGAGAGCTCCTATACCGCGAAGCTGTATGCCAGCGGGACTAAGCGTATTGCGCAGAAGGTGGGTGAAGAAGGCGTTGAGACGGCGCTGGCCGCGACCGTACACGACCGGGAAGAGTTGACGAATGAAGCGTCGGATTTGATGTATCACCTGCTGGTGCTGCTGCAAGATCAGGAGCTGGATTTGACGGCGGTGATTGAGAATCTTCGAAAGCGTCATAAATAAAAAAACCGGGGATTTTCCCCGGTTTTTTTTAATCTGCAAATCAGGCTTTTGGTTTGTAGTTGTGCAATGCGTTACGCGCCAGTACCACTACAGAACCCATCATCAAGCCCAGCAGCACGGCAAGAGTCAGAATGATTGGTTTTTTGGGGCTGTCACGATGTACAGGCAGATTTGGTTTCATAACGTAACGGTAGACGTGGATAGTATCCGGGTTTACGTTCAGATTTTGAATATCCAGCAAGTTTTGTCTGGTCTGATAGTAAGCAGCAGAAAAGACCAGCGGGCGTGACGCTTCATTGTCAATCATCGATTTCAGACCGTCGCTTCCCAGCAGAAACATCGTTTCCTGAGTCACATCCTGGGTTTGCTGAATGCGCGGCGAGGTAATTTTCGCCGCCTCAGCATTTTTCAGCGCCTCAGCAATCTGTTTGATTCGCAGCTCTTTCTGCTCTTGAGCGACCTTTTCCTGGCTTACCAGAGAATCGTTCAGGGATTTAATCTGTTCCTTGATATTGTCCTTGAGGTCAAGGGCAAGTTCTTTTGCCGTCTGTTCATCTACTTGCTGAATGTACTGCGCTAACTGCTTTTGAGCCGCTTCAGCAGAAGTGCTGATATAGGAGACGGTTAATGGCAACGTTTCCCCTTTAACAGCAGGCTCAATGGTCAGTTTTTCTGGCACGTCCTGATTGTCCAGCGCCTGCGATAACGCTGAGAAAGAAGAGTTAAAACGTCCAATAGCGCGCGTTTGAATGTCCAGCATCGAAGGGGCAGCGCTGCCGTAGAGGATGTTCAATGCATTTGAATAAGTCGCTATCTGGGCCGCATCTGGTTGTGCAATAATCGCCCGTGAGGTCCACTTTTCCTTTGCGACTGATAGATATCCTATCGCCATGGCAATAAAAACAAAAACAAAAATTGCTATCGTCCACTTCCCACGCCACAGCTGTAGCATTAATGCAAGTAAATCAATGTGCTCAGGGTCATTGCTTCGGCTGACCGGACTATTGTTGTTTTGCGTCATACAATCCCTAACAGATAAAAAGGGGGAAAATTATTATGTTTGCATAGTGTATATATTGCTGAGGATTTTTCTATAAGAATCCGATGAGTTATATCGGAAAGATGCGTTATGTAACTCGCCCCCTTCGCGCTATCATAGTCACTATGTGATGCGTTATCGCATCTGTAAGCGTTAGGTATTTGAGGAAAGATATGAAATTTCTGGTAACGGGTGCAGCGGGTTTTATCGGTTCGAATGTCAGCAAACGCCTCATTGAGGGCGGTCATGAGGTTGTCGGTATTGATAACCTGAACGACTATTACGATGTTAATTTAAAGCTGGCACGTCTGGAACGGCTACAATCTGAGCGATTCACCTTCCACAAGATGGAATTAGCTGACCGGGAAGGTATGGCTGCGCTTTTCGCTGACGAGAAGTTCGATCGCGTTATTCACCTGGCCGCACAGGCAGGCGTACGCTACTCCCTGGAAAACCCGCATGCGTACGCCGATGCCAACCTTATTGGCCACCTCAACGTGCTGGAAGGCTGCCGCCATAACCACGTTCAGCATTTGCTGTATGCCTCATCCAGCTCCGTATATGGCCTCAACCGTAAGATGCCCTTCTCCACTGCCGATTCCGTAGATCACCCGGTTTCACTCTATGCCGCGACCAAAAAAGCCAATGAGCTGATGTCGCACACCTATTCGCATCTCTACAACCTGCCGACCACCGGATTGCGCTTCTTTACCGTATACGGTCCGTGGGGACGCCCGGACATGGCGCTGTTTAAGTTTACTAAGGCGATGATTGAAGGCAAAAGCATCGATGTCTATAACTACGGCAAGATGAAGCGCGATTTCACCTACATCGATGATATCGCTGAAGCAATTATCCGCCTGCAGGATGTTATTCCCCATCCTGACGCAAACTGGACCGTCGAGACTGGCTCACCGGCAACCAGTTCAGCACCTTACCGCGTTTACAACATCGGTAACAGTTCGCCGGTAGAACTGATGGACTACATCACCGCGCTGGAAGAGGCGCTAGGTAAGAAAGCCGAGAAAAATATGTTGCCACTCCAGCCGGGCGACGTCCTGGAAACCAGCGCCGACACGAAAGCGCTCTATGACGTGATCGGTTTCAAACCGCAAACCTCGGTTAAAGACGGCGTGAAGAACTTCGTTGACTGGTACCGCGAGTTTTACAAGGTCTGAAAATAAAAAACCCGGCAAATCAGCCGGGTTTTTTATTTTAACGTAAGAGAATTAGTCGCTACCGAACAGATCGCGGGTATAGACTTTGTCAGCGACGTCAGCCAGCTCTTCGGCCATACGGTTCGAGATGATGACATCCGCTTCCTTCTTAAAAGCATCCAGATCGCGGATCACGCGGGAATTGAAGAACTGATCTTCCTGCATGGCCGGTTCATAAATAATAACCTCAACGCCTTTCGCCTTGATGCGCTTCATGATCCCCTGAATGGAAGAGGCGCGGAAGTTATCGGAACCGCTCTTCATGATCAGACGATACACGCCGACCACTTTCGGCTGGCGCGCAAGAATAGAATCGGAGATGAAATCTTTACGCGTACGGTTAGCGTCAACAATCGCAGAAATGAGATTATTCGGTACAGCCTGGTAGTTTGCCAGCAGCTGCTTGGTATCTTTTGGCAGGCAATAACCGCCGTAGCCAAATGACGGGTTGTTGTAGTGGTTACCAATACGCGGGTCGAGGCAAACCCCTTCAATAATCTGGCGGGTGTTAAGCCCAAGACTTTCTGCATAGCTGTCGAGCTCATTGAAGTACGCGACTCGCATTGCCAGATAGGTGTTTGCGAAAAGCTTAATCGCCTCCGCTTCGGTGGAGTCTGTGAACAGCACCGGAATATCTTTCTTCACTGCGCCTTCCTGAAGCAGCGCAGCGAAACGTTCAGCGCGATCAGAGCGTTCGCCAATAACGATACGGGAAGGATGCAGGTTATCATAAAGCGCTCTCCCCTCACGCAGGAACTCAGGCGAGAAGAAAATATTATCGATACCAAACTTTTCTTTGATGGATTTGGTAAAGCCGACAGGAATGGTTGATTTAATAACCATCACCGCATCAGGATTGACCGCAATAACATCTTTGATAACCGCTTCTACGGTTGAGGTGTTGAAGTAATTGGTTTTTGGATCGTAGTCAGTAGGCGTCGCAATGATGACGTAATCCGCATCGCGGTATGCATCTTCTTTATCTGTCGTGGCGCGGAAATTCAGCGGTTTGTAGCTGAGATAGTCCTGGATTTCTTTGTCGACAATCGGCGATTTCTTCTGATTGAGCATATCCACTTTGGCCTGCACGATATCCAGCGCAACCACTTCATGGTTCTGAGCAATCAGAATGCCGTTAGAAAGACCGACATACCCTGTTCCGGAAATTGTTATTTTCATTCGCTAATGACTTCTTTTAGTTAACTGTATTGATGGCCAGCAGACCATCGCGATAAACATAACTGTTGGGCTTTGTACCTCCTGGCAAACAGCACTGTCAAGGCAAACCAGGAGTAATCACAACGAGGGGGATGAGATTCAGACTACTTCGAATAATGCGCGGCATTTTTTGCATAAAAAAACCCGGAGACAGGCTCCGGGTTTGATGAAAGCGAGTAAGTTAACTTATTCCATCCATTCGGTGTGGAACACGCCTTCTTTATCCGTGCGCTTGTAAGTATGCGCGCCGAAATAGTCACGCTGTGCCTGAATCAGGTTGGCAGGCAGAACGGCAGCGCGGTAGCTATCGTAATACGCCACCGCAGCGGAGAAGGTTGGAACCGGGATACCGTTCTGTACAGCGTAGGCAACCACGTCACGCAGCGCCTGCTGGTACTCGTCTGCAATCTTCTTAAAGTACGGTGCCAGCAGAAGGTTAGCGATACCTGCGTTTTCAGCATAGGCATCGGTGATTTTCTGCAGGAACTGCGCACGAATGATGCAACCCGCGCGGAAGATCTTCGCGATCTCGCCGTAGTTCAGGTCCCAGTTATTCTCGTCAGACGCCGCACGCAGCTGTGAGAAGCCCTGCGCGTAGGAGACGATTTTACCCAGGTACAGGGCGCGACGAACTTTCTCGACGAACTCAGCTTTGTCACCGGCTGGTTTAGCCTGTGGGCCTGACAGCACTTTAGAAGCAGCAACGCGCTGCTCTTTCAGAGAAGAGATATAACGCGCAAAGACGGATTCGGTGATCAGAGACAGCGGCTCACCCAGATCCAGAGAGCTCTGGCTGGTCCATTTACCGGTACCTTTGTTCGCTGCTTCATCCAGGATCACATCAACCAGGTATTTACCCTCTTCATCTTTTTTCGTGAAGATATCTTTGGTGATGTCGATCAGGTAGCTGTTCAACTCGCCTTTGTTCCACTCGGTAAAGGTTTCAGCCAGCTCTTCATTAGAGAGATTCAGGCCGCCTTTCAGCAGGGAGTATGCTTCTGCGATCAGCTGCATATCGCCGTATTCGATGCCGTTGTGCACCATTTTTACATAGTGACCCGCACCGTCCGGACCGATATAAGTCACACACGGCTCGCCATCTTCCGCAACAGCAGCGATTTTAGTCAGAATAGGCGCAACCAGTTCGTACGCTTCTTTCTGGCCACCAGGCATGATAGATGGGCCTTTCAGCGCACCCTCTTCACCACCGGAAACACCGGTACCGATGAAGTTGAAGCCTTCAGCGGACAATTCACGGTTACGACGAATGGTGTCCTGGAAGAAGGTGTTACCGCCATCAATGATGATGTCGCCTTTTTCGAGGTAAGGCTTCAGGGAGTCGATAGCTGCATCGGTACCTGCGCCCGCTTTCACCATTAGCAGGATTCGACGAGGCGTTTCCAGAGACTCAACGAACTCTTTCACCGTATAGAAAGGAACCAGCTTCTTGCCTGGGTTCTCGGCAATCACTTCTTCGGTCTTATCACGGGAGCGGTTGAAAACGGAGACGGTATAACCACGGCTTTCGATGTTGAGCGCCAGGTTGCGCCCCATCACTGCCATACCGACAACGCCGATCTGTTGCTTGGACATTACATACTCCTGTCAGGTGTGGTCCCACCAGGTACTTCCCGGTGGATATATTATCGAATAATCTTAACTCAGAAATCGAGAGCAGAGGTAGGTAATTATGGTCATTAATACACTTTAGCCATAACAAAAGCATGGCTTTATCAAGTGGTCATTTTTGCGTCGTTGAAATACATTGCTTTTTATATTCTTTAATAGTTTTCTGGTATATATAATAGCTTAACTTAGGTATACGTTTCAAATTCTTATCATCGAAATCGACACCAATTATTCCAAACCTATTTTTGTAACCCCATAACCATTCGAAATTATCGAGCAAGCTCCAAAATAGATAGCCCTGAATATCCAATCCTTCCTTTTTTGCATTCATAACGGCAGTAACATGTCTCTTGAGATAGTCTGCTCTCAACTTATCAGAAATGACCCCTTCCTTAAGTTTTTCATCAGCTAAACCAAAACCTGCACCATTCTCAGTAATAATGAAGGTAGGATGAGCATATTCGGCATCAATCTTTTTCATCATTGTAACCAACGCCTCAGGAGAAACAGGTCCGTTGACGGATGGTTTTTTATCTGGGTTAGGGACATTACCTATTTCAAACGGTTCAGATTTATCATTCCTAACCAATGTTGGACCATAATAATTTACGCCGATGAAATCAGGTTTTCCTTGGGTAATCAATTGCATATCTTGAGATGTGGGCTTAAATTTAGGATATGCTGATTGATACATTTTCAATACTGAATCTGGATATTTTCCCTTATATAGAGCATCGAGAATCCAGTTGTTGTGGAGATCGTTACATAACTGCTCAGTAGTACTATTTGGATGTCCATTATCGATGCAAGGAGATAAGTTTAACGCAATGCCAATACGTCCATCATATTTAGCCTTATGGTAATTACGTACCACCATCGCATTTGCAATCAAAAGGTTGTGTAATGCTACCGCTTGTTTTCCACGAGACGCTACGGACAAAACGTCACGGTATCCGTCTGGTTTTTTTTCAATGAGATTTGCTGCAAGGGGTTCAAGAGTAAAAACATAGCCTTCAGGCTCATTAAAGGTAATAAAATTATGACTTTTATTACCAAAATTCTCAAAAATAACTTGCGCAAATTTTTCGAACCACACTGGTGATTCAGGGTTAGACCAACTACCTTTTTTATAAAGCGCTAATGGCATGTCCCAGTGGTAAAGTGTAATCACCGGCTCAATATTAGCTTCTTTTAAGTCAGCAATAAGTTGGTTGTAATATTCTAATCCCTTTTTATTTACCGTTACACCGTCAGGCATGACCCTGGACCAGGATATGGAGAAGCGGTACGAATTGACACCTAATTCTTTCATGAGTTGTATATCTTTTAGATAGACATCCCGAGAAATTTGATTGGCTGCAACATCTCCATTTTCAACGGTACCAATAGTATATTTTGTTACTTCATTATGAGTAAAATAATCCCAGTTTGAAGGACCCTTTCCACTCTCATTCCAGCCACCTTCAACCTGGTAAGATGAGGATGCCGTGCCCCAGAGAAAATCACATTGCTGTTTTTCACCAGAGAATGCAGGAGGTAAAAGAAGCGCAGAGGTAAGGAAAAAATATTTTGCTTTCATTTTATAATCAAAACCTGATAGCTATTAAGGGTATGATATTGTTAATTTTATGAATCGCTATTTGCTATTTTTTATTAAATTGAGCAAATACTGGCCGTAATTGGTCTTGCTCATTTCATTCCCGTAGGTCAGGACCTCACTCTCAGTGAGCCAACCGTTACGGTAAGCAATTTCCTCCAGGCAGGCGATTTTGAACCCTTGTCGCTTCTCAATAGTATGAATAAATTGTGATGCTTCGATTAAACTGTCATGGGTACCGGTATCGAGCCATGCAAAGCCTCGTCCCAGTAATTCTACCTGAAGATTTCCCTGTTCGAGATACATCTCATTCAGCGTAGTAATTTCAAGTTCACCGCGTGCTGATGGTTTAACGCGTTTTGCCATATCAACCACGTTTGCATCATAAAAATATAGGCCAGTAACAGCCCAGTTGGATTTAGGTGCAGCTGGTTTTTCTTCTATACTTAATGCCTTGAAGTTTTCATCAAACTCTACAACACCAAAACGCTCTGGATCCATTACCTGGTAGCCAAAAACAGTAGCCCCGGCATTACCTGAAACAACCGATTCAAGTTTCCTACCAAAACTCTGCCCGAAGAAAATATTATCACCTAATACTAAGGCACATTTATCACCAGAGATAAACTCTTCACCAATAATGAATGCTTGCGCAAGGCCATCAGGAGACGGCTGAATTTCATAGGACAAATTAATTCCGAAACGACTACCATCTCCTAACAAACGTTTAAAAGAAGGCAGATCTTCAGGTGTTGTGATTAAGAGAATATCACGGATACCCGCAAGCATAAGCACCGACATTGGATAATAAACCATAGGTTTATCATAAATGGGTAAAAGTTGTTTAGAGACTCCACGTGTAATTGGGTGTAAACGTGTTCCTGAACCGCCAGCAAGAATAATACCCTTCATTCTACTACCTCAATACTCTTAAGCTAAATTAGAATTAATATCTTTCAATTAAACAACATCTTTTCTGATATCAGTTGAGCACAATGTTTTTACCCATGAGTCTACGCTATAACGCGAAATTGCATCCGTATGCTTTTCATCATACGGGATATCAAAAAAAGCAGAGTCTATATAAATATTTTTGCGGTCTATAAAATAAAAATTTTCAGATGCATAAAAGTCGTAGTCCTTAACTC
>NZ_JADBQM010000026.1:0-121108 GCF_014895895.1 Enterobacter cloacae complex sp. P14RS | reverse complement strand
ATCAAGGGTTAAAACCTTTTTACCTGAGATGAAAAAACATCGAAGTGTTATTTTTTGTTTCTTTTTAGCTATTCCTGGTTTAACTTACGCTTATGCAGATGATCAAGCTGGGTTTATTTTGAAAGGAATTGATACGTTCATTATTTCATCTAAAGTAGATTGTGAGCAAAAACAAGGGGAAAAATTCAGATATATTTCTACTATATCCGATAAAACAATTGCACTTTCTCTTTTTGATGGTTCA
The DNA here is from genome assembly GCF_014895895.1 of Enterobacter cloacae complex sp. P14RS. Classification (NCBI taxonomy): domain Bacteria; kingdom Pseudomonadati; phylum Pseudomonadota; class Gammaproteobacteria; order Enterobacterales; family Enterobacteriaceae; genus Enterobacter; species Enterobacter cloacae complex sp. P14RS. The sequence goes on along the minus strand of NZ_JADBQM010000026.1, from coordinate 120,864 downwards.
ATTTGAATACACTCATCTGCGATTGCAGAAAGAAGGTAAAATTAATTACTCGACTATTCCACCTTCCCAGGTCTCATACAGCATGTAATAGCTAATGTGTAACAGTTTTACAGTGAGATTTTTAAAGAGCTAAGCATCCAATGGGTGCTTTTTTAATACCTGAAATTATACTTGTCTCTTACAAGGCAACACTTATCGCCACGCTGTTGAAAGGCTTCTAGCTTTCGTACGCGCTTGGCTTGATCAGTCCGGCTACAAGCTGGAACTGTCTTGCAAGGAATCCCCGGATCGCTGCGGCACTTGTGCTATATGCCGTTCTGCTAACCTAGCGATGGTCTTAAACATCATCACCCCGGCGCATAACGAGTATCACCAATAGTAATTAGATGGTCAACACCTGTAGTGATAAAAATATCACGAGTAATGTTAACTTTATGATTCGTAAGGTGAAAAAAGATGAAAAAATAAGGAGCCGATTGGCTCCTTATTTGAAGATGGTTTCAGGCCATTGGGCCTTGACGACCTTGCCAATTATCCTGCAATTCTCATTACATTCAATGGCCTGATAGCGAGGGCTTGGATTGAGAGGTTCGAGCCAGGGTTTACCGTCTTCACGAACAAATTTTTTAAAAGTAACCTCTGAATCGTTGAATATACCAGCAACACAGAAATCACCAGGCTCAACGTCCTGTTCTGGATCTATGAGTATAAGCATTCCCTCAGGAAAGCTTGGCTTTACTCCAGGAGGCGCAGTCATTGAATGGCCTGATACCTCAAGCCAAAAGGCAGAATCACTGGCTTTAACAGTGGTTGAAACCCATTCCTTCGCGTCGCGTTCTGTGTATGAATTAACAGGGCAAAATGAGCCCGCCTGCACTTCGGTTAACAGCGGGTACTCATATACAGAGGAATGATTCCTTCCGTTCGCAATCGCCTCAAACATAGCTGATATCTCAGCTGCAAGGGATGGACTGAAATCATCGACTTTTACTCCGAGAATTTTAGCGAACTGTGCGGCATGAGTAGCGTTGATAGCATTTGTGCCATTCAGTAACTGAGCGATACCACTTTGTCCCATACCCATTTGCTCAGCCAAAGTCTCCTGTGAGAGCCCAAGCGCTTTTTTCTTGGACTCAAAGATAGCTTTTAGCCTGTTGGCGTCGGCGATTTGTTCGGCGGTCAATGGTTTCTTTTTCATTCTCATAATTTATCACCGCACGGCATAATCACCAATCACCGCTAGTGTTGACTTGTTTATCACTAACAGTGATACTCTTTATATGTAAACCACGAGGAAAACCAATGAAGATTATTCCGCTCTCTGAATATGTTTTGGAAAACGGGCAGGCTAAAACCGCTGAGGCTCTTGGGGTATACCAAAGCGCCATAAGTAAAGCCATCAAGCGTAATCGCCGGGTAAATATCCTGATAAACGAAGACGGGAAAATTGAAGCCGAGGAAGTCCGACCATTCCCTAACAAAAACAAACCTGCTGATCCTGACGTTGCCGTAACACCGTAACCCAGCAATCAGCATCACGTAACTACCAAAGGAAAAACAACATGGTAGAACCAAGCCTGAAAGAAGTAGTTAAAGCGATGTGTAAAGCGTACTCGGGTGGCCGTGAGGCTATGGCCGGTGCTCTTGGCATGTCACTAACGCAGTTCAATAACAACCTGTACGAGAAGAACGGCTGTCGCTTCTTCGAAGTGAACGAGCTGGAAGCAATGGAAGACATTTCAAACACATCTCTCCTGGCTGATTACTTCGCTCAACGACGCGGCGCTTTGCTGGTGGACGTTCCCCAGATGGAAGACCTCGATCGCGTAGACCTTTTTACCCGTGCCATGAGAACTGCAGCAGCACGCGGACAGGTTGATCAGATTATCCAGAAGGCTCTGGAAGACGGAGTGATTGAACCACATGAAGCTGAAGAGATTCACGAACATCACCGCCGTCACCTGGCTGCGCGTGAAGAAGAAATCCGCGCGATTGTCGCGCTGTTTAGCCGTAAGCAAAGCCAAAAAAAGTGACGCCCGCGAGTGTGCAGCTCCGGGCGTCTTGGCGTGTCGTATTCAGTGGAGAAACTAACGCATGAACAGTTTAAACCGATTGAGACCAGCGAAGCAATTCAGATGCCTTCCACTGGTGGGAAAAGATTCCCCGTTCGGCTATGTGGAGAGATTAAACGACCAGGCTGGTGCGAACAACTACCAGCCTGATAACGCGATGGTAGAGGCTTTTGCTCAGATGAACGAGAAGGGGCGTGAGGAATGGCTGAAGTTAACCGGCGATTCAAAGACCACTACGGGGTCCCGGTCCGTGTCATCAGATGGGAGCCACAGACTCGACGCGTTATATACCTTCGCGAAGGGTACGATCATGAGTGCTTCAGCCCTCTTGAGCAATTCCAGCGTAAATTTACAGAGTTAAAGGACGACCATGAGCCTGTTGATGCCATCCCGGCCAATAGTGATAAATCCTGACCTTGCGTACAGCATTGGCCTGAACGAGGCCATTGCGTTGCAGCAGGTTAACTACTGGCTTAAAGAAACCACCTCCGGACTGGAGCGTGACGGCGTGCGCTGGATTTACAACACCAACGAGCAATGGCTGGAGCAGTTCCCGTTCTGGTCTGAGTCTACGCTGAAGCGCACATTCACCCGCCTGAAGAACCTCGGCGTGCTCAAAGTTGAACAGTTGAACAAGTCTCAGCGCGACATGACGAACTACTACACGATCAACTACGAAAGTGAGCTTTTAGATGAGGTCAAAGTGACCAAATCGAAGAGTTCAAAATGCACTATTCCATCAGGTCAAAATGAACCGATGGAAGAGGTCAAAGTGGAACGTTCCATCGGTTCAAAACGAACCGCTCTCATCAGGTCAAAATGGACTGATGTTCTTACAGAGAATACAACAGAGAATACTACAGATATTAAAAACCCTATTTGTCCGGTTGCGGCGCAACCAGACGGTGATGTGTTGATCACCGATCAGGCTAAACAGGTTTTGGTTCACCTGAACCGGGTGACTAACTCCAAATACCAGGTATCAAAAAACTCCCTGCAAAACATCAGAGCCAGAATTGGGGAAGGATTCACCGTCGAAGAGCTCTCACTCGTCGTTGACTACTGCAACGCCAAGTGGAGCGAAGATCTAACGATGTCCGCATACCTCCGTCCACAGACGCTTTTCCAGCCTACCAAGTTCCCTGGCTACCTGAAGTCCGCGAACAGCTGGGCAAATGCCGGGAGACCAGCACGAGTTAACGGGAAATGGGTTCGCGAAGATGATGTGTTTAAAACCAGCTTCAAAACCACTGATTGCAGCAAGACACCAGCGGGTTTCAGGGGGATAAACTCATGAGCTTTCTCAAAACAATTCAGCTGTTCGTGGCCAACAACCCTGGACTGACGAACAAAGAGATCGCTGCAGCACTCCCGGAGTATGCCTTGCACAGTGTTCAGCGTGCTGTATGTCGCCTTGTCATGCTTAATCGTGCTGAGCGCAAAGGCGAACGTCACAACTTTCGTTACTACGCTAAAGCGCCGGAAGGTCCTATTGGGCCTATCACCCCACGTATGCCGGTTGAGAGAGCAGAAGTAATTCCTGAGCCAAAGCAGGAAGCCGCACCAAACCCGGCAGTCATTGCGATGATGGCAAAGGCTAAAGAGTTATCTGACAAGGGACTTTATCAGCGTGCTGCTACCGTTCTGATGGAAGCATTCACTCGATCAAAGAACGAAACTTTGCGAGCCAAAATTCTCAAGGAGCGTAAGCGCTGCCTGAGTATGGTGCCGAGGGTTAAAACCACCGGTGATGGCTGGTGTTTGGCTGGCAGGGCGAGGAACGTCTGATGAAATACTCACTGATTTACGCTGACCCAGCCTGGGAATATGGCAACACCGTCAGCAATGGCGCTGCTACAAATCATTACGGCAAGATGAAGCTGATCGACATGAAGCGCCTTCCTGTGTGGGAGCTTGCTGCAGATGATGCTGTTCTGGCGATGTGGTTAACCGGGACGCACACCCGTGAAGCCATTGAGCTGGCTGAAGCCTGGGGCTTTAAGGTCCGAACGATGAAGGGCTTCACATGGGTGAAGTTCAACTCTCTGGCAGAGCAGCATATCAACAAAGCGCTTCAGGCTGGTGGAGTAGAGGATTTTTACGACTTCCTCGACCTGCTTAACGAGCAGACCCGCATGAACGGCGGCAACTACACCCGAGCCAATACCGAAGACATGCTGATCGCCACCAGGGGGTATGGACTCGAACGCCAGTGCGCCAGCATCAAGCAGGTGATTTACAGCCCACTTGGTGATCACAGCCAAAAGCCCGCAGAGGCGCGTTTCCGTCTGGAAAAACTCTACGGTGACGTTCCGCGCATTGAACTCTTCAGCCGTTGCGGTGCTCATGGCTGGGACCATTGGGGGAATCAGTCAGAATCACCGGCTGTTGAGCTTATTCCGGCAGTGGCCGTTCTAGTGGGAAAACCGGAGGAGCATGCAGCATGAGAGCAGAGTTAACGTCGCGTCAGAGTGAAGTGCTGGATGCCATAGTGCTCTACAAGGAAAGAACTGGATTCCCGCCGACTATGCTGGAGCTTGCCGGGTTAATTGGCTGCGCATCACCGAACGCTGCAGCTGAGCACGTAAAGTCACTCAACAAAAAGGGTTACATCTCGATTGCTCCTGGCGCTGCCAGGGGGATCACCGTCGTCAAAACGGAAGGGGATACTGATCCTGTAACAATAATAAAAGACCTGCTTTCTGGTGGAGAACAGGCCAGAGATAACGCGATTGAATGGCTGAAAAAACAGGGAGTGACTTTATGAAACTAGTGCTCCCGTTCCCGCCGAGCGTAAACACGTACTGGCGATCCCCTAACAAGGGGCCGTTAAAAGGCCGCCATCTTATCAGCGAGAAAGGCAGGGCATATCAGAGTGCTGCATGTGCGGCGATTATGGAACAGTTGCGTTGCCTTCCAAAACCATCATCGTCACCAGCTGCGGTGGAAATCCTTCTCTTTCCGCCAGATGCACGCCGCCGCGACATTGACAATTACAACAAGGCTTTGTTTGACGCGCTTACTCACGCTGGCATCTGGGAGGATGACAGCCAAGTGCAGAGAATGCTGGTGGAGTGGGGACCGAAAGTGCATGGAGGAAGGGTAGAAATATCTATAACCAAGCATCAAACTGCAATGGAGGTAATTAGGTGAGAGCCATACTGACACCTGAAGTTGCGCCAATGTCCGGGGTGGTGCTGTTCCGCCCAGGTAATGAATTGCTGTGGCTGTTCCGTCGTGGCCGTGTGGTGATTGAAACGCCTTCCGAAGCAGTCCAGCACTTGCCTTCTGGACTGATCCCCGAAGCACACCAGCCACTGACAGATGATGTTAGTATGCAGGCGCTTTTTCAGAACGAGCGGGTAATTCAGCGCGCTGGTGGACTTAGTAGCCTTGATGCCTGGCTGGAGCGTAAATTCGAATGTCAGTGGCCCCATAATGACTGGCATTCGAAGGACTTTACGTTGATGCGTCACGCGCCCGGAAGCATTCGCCTTTGCTGGGGCTGTGATAACCAGTTGCGTGAACAAACTACTGAAAGACTGGCAGGAATTGCCATGCAGAACCTGGTAAAATGGCTGCTCGAAAGGGTGAATATTATGCTGGGCTTTGGCGCAGACCATACCCTGACGCTGCCGGAGTTCTGCTGGTGGATGGTACGTAACGATCTTGCTGACCTTATTCCTGAATCAGTGGCTAACCAGGCGCTCAGGATTAAGCCTGAATCGCACAGTTCAGTGATGCGGGAAAGCGACATTGTGCCGTCATTACAGGCGACTGAAATCCTCCAGGAGAAAGTTAAGAAGATAGTCTCGGTGAAGGTCGATCCTGAATCACCTGAATCTTTCATGCTGAGGCCAAAGCGCCGCCGCTGGGAGAACGATAAGTACACCCGCTGGGTGAAGTCGCAGCAGTGCAGTTGCTGCAATAACCCGGCAGACGACCCCCACCACCTGATAGGCCACGGGCAGGGTGGAATGGGAACCAAAGCGCATGACCTGTTTGTGATACCGCTGTGCAGAGCGCATCACGACGAGTTGCACGCTGATCCTGTGGCATTTGAAGCGAAATACGGCGACCAGTTGGTGCTGTTATTTCGGTTTTTAGATCGTGCGCTGCAAATCGGCGTATTGGCGTAAGTGGAGACGCAAGATGATCAATCCTTCAGAAGTTGGCAAATCCGGCGAGATGGTTCGCCTTCGCACTCTCGAAAGCATCTGGGTACAGGGTAAGCTCCGCATGTGGGGCCGCTGGTCATACATCGGTGGTGGTTCCTGCGGCAACATGTTCAACCAGCTGCTGGCATCGGGGAAAATCACTAAGACCGCAATCAACGATGCGCTTCGCCGCATGAAGAAATCCGGCATCACTAAACCTGAGCTGGAAGCATACCTGCGCGAAATCCTCGACAGCAAAAACAAAAGCGGCCTGGCGTTCTGCTCGGATGAAGAGGGTCTGAAGGTGGATGGTGTTATTGCTTCGGTCCTGATGAATGATGAATACCGTGGGTTGTATGGCGTAATCGTTGACCGTCACCGGCTGCGTAAGAGCAAACTGCAGATGGCCAACGAGCTGAATGCAAAACACCCTGACTGGACACTTATCACATGCCGCCGCCGAATCGACACATGGGTAAGTTTGGCAGAATCGATCCTGTACGCTCCATTATGTGATGCGTTTGGCACAAATAGCGACAGATTTAAGTTGCAGAGTGAGCAAGAAAGTGCTTAAATTGTGTTAGGCTCGGGACAGTAAAGCGTACTGAGCAACAGAACAAAACATAAGCCCGCCATCAGTGCGGGTTTTTAATTTTTCAGATATCATCCCTTAAAAAAAGGGGATGCTATGAAGAAATATCTTTATCTGACTAAACCGGAATGGGTTTTCCCTTGGATCAGAGGCGGGGTTGTTCCTCTGTTTCAGGCCAGCACTTATCTTTCTGACGAAAGAGATGGTGTTATGACCCCAGACGAGAATTTAATTGATACATCTACGCATGACATAAAATCGCTTGGTGGTCTCATACAAGTTGAAGGTGGCGCAACTGCGGTAATTACTGATTCATTCTTTGATGGCGTCTTTTATCCTGGAACAATGATGTTCCATAGAAACAAAGAAGACGGATTAGTGCTGTGCCTTGCCAACTCAAAAAGCGCTGAAATTGCAAGAAGGCTTGGTAAGCGCGCATGTGTTGAGATAAGCAATGTTGAACATTTAAAGCGCTACCTTGATAGGCAGTTGGGCATTGAAAGTGTTATGCGAGCATGTGAGTACACTGATGGCCACAACCGAAACCACTTTTTAAAATCCTCTCTTGATTCCTGGCAGGATGAGTTCAGAATTTTCTGGCCTGAAGCAAAATCAACACGTGTTTCAATACCATCAGGTATGGCGAAAAAAGTTAAAATTTGAATGTTTGAAAAGTAATAAAAATAAAATTGGCTAAGAGCCGCTTTTTAAATCACAGGCCACCCACCAAGGGTGGCTTTTTTGTTTCCCCTCGTTCTGAGAGGACTCACGGCAATAAGAGGGGGCTCAATGTCCGATCCTGTTTCTGGCACTACGGTAGTTGCTGGTGGTTTGATGGGGGCCAGCATCTTCGGTCTGGCAACCGGCATAGATTACGGTGTGGTGTTTGGCGCATTCGCTGGTGCGGTGTTCTACGTCGCTACGGCGGTTAATATCAGCCGCCTTAAGCTGGTAGGCTACTTCATCACCTCATTCATCTTCGGCGTTATCGGCGCGCCACTGCTTGGCTCTTACTTCTCCAAATGGACGGGGTATAGCGACAGGCCACTTGATGCGCTGGGCGCGGTAATCGTAGCCGCTATTGCTATTAAGCTGCTGACGTTCGTCAACAGTCAGGATTTGGGTAGCCTGTTTGGAATTCTCTCACGTTTACGTGGTGGAGGGGCCAGCAATGGTAACAAGTGATCCGAGTGCGATGGCAAACGCAATTATATCTGCTGTTATCGTTATTGCACTGATGTTCTACCAGCGCGGCGGGGCGAGACATCGCCCTCTGATATCGCTGATGGCTTATTTCACGGTGCTGGTATACGCCAGCGTCCCTTTCCGTTACCTGTTCGGCCTGTACCATGAATCGCACTGGTTCGTGGTGCTGGTGAACGTCCTGATATGCGCCGCCGTGCTCTGGGCTCGGGGAAACGTGGCGCGCCTGGTTGACGCACTGAGGCACTAATGAACCAATCACAATTTCAAAAGGCGGCTGGGCTAAGCGCCGAGTTAGCTGCGCGATGGTTTCAGCCAGTCAGTGATGCAATGAAAGAGTTCGGCATCACCAAGCCGGTAGACCAGGCCATGTTCATTGCTCAGGCAGGACATGAGTCGTTAGGTTTCACCCGACTACAGGAAAACTTCAACTACAGCGTAGTGGGGTTGGCAAGCTTCATTCGAGCAGGACGCATCACACAAGACCAAGCTAATACGCTTGGCCGTCGACCTGAAGAACGAGCATTACCGATTGAGCGCCAGCGTGCCATTGCAAACCTGGTCTACAGTAAACGCTACGGTAACAATGCGCCTGGTGATGGATGGAAATACCGAGGGCGTGGACTCATCGGCATCACGTTCCTGGATAACTATCGTGACTGCGGAAATGCCCTGAAGGTAGATTTGGTTCAACAGCCTGAGCTATTAGCAGAGCCCATTTATGCAGCCAGAAGCGCGGCGTGGTTCTTCGCCACTAAGGGATGCTTGAAGTACTCCGGCGACCTGATGCAGGTGACGAAGATTATCAACGGCGGAACGAACGGACTGGAAGATCGTCGCGCTCGCTTCGGTCAGGCCAAAACGGTACTGGTGTGAGGTTGATATGGGATTAGAAACAATCGTCGGTATCGCTGCCCTGATAATGGCGGCTATCGCAGGTGCCTTTGGTATTGGTCACTCACGCGGTACCAGCAAAGCGGAAGCAAAAGCTGACCAGCAGCGCACCGAAGAAAAGGCCGCAGCAACTGAAGCAGTAGCCGAACGCCGGGTAGAAGCAACGAAAGAGGCCAGCAATGTACAGCAGACTGTTAACCGCATGCCTGATGACGATGTTGATCGCGAGCTGCGTGACACGTGGAAGCGTCCCGGTGGTGGTTGATACAGCCTGTGACTGGGTAAAACCAATCTACCTTACTGATCACGACATTGACGTTATGGACCGCCAGACAAAGAGGGACATCCTTGCGCATAACAAAGCGTGGGAAGCAAATTGCGAGAAAAATTGAGCCTCATCCCTGAGGTTCGGACACAGTCTCTCCTCTGGACTTAAACCTTAGCAAATAATGAGGATTCCATTATACGAATGGACAATTTTTTGAGTCAGATGATTAATTTGCAGGGAGAAGCTTGAACAAATAAGGGTGGCTCATCCTTGAGCACACGGGTAGTCCTGAACGACGACTTCACCTGACATAGCAAAGCCTGTGTAAGAGTTTAGAAAACAATGAGTATTTATCAAGGCGGGAAAGGAAAAAAGTCCCTTCCGATATTAAATCCTGCAATTCGGAAGGGAGACCAAAGAAGTCATCATTACAAGGAGAATGTAAATGTAGTCCATTTCTTAAAAATATAAATGAGCATTAAATAAATAACTCAAAAGGACTAAAGCGTGCTCTTTTCTAATGCCAATGGGTATGCGGAATGAATGATTAGCGAAGAAACTAAACAAAGCTCACAACTTTATTTTATCTGTCAGCTACATTTAAATGGCACGAGTGATTCGATATCTATGCCATACAGATGAATCCCCCTGAGCGGAGGGGCAACCAGTCACTGCTGGACGTAACGTTGCGGGTTTGCAGGGTTAAGCAAATCCACCGGGAGGCACCCGGCATCTGAATGCTTGACTAAAGGAATAGGTTAAACATCGAACTGAGTGTGAAGTAATACCTACTTACTGCAAGACCCAGCCAGTTCTGTCCGAGCTGGCTTTTTTTTGGAAAAAAAGCCCTCTCAGGGAGGGCTATAGAAGTCTCAGTTTCGTTGCTCTTTTTTATTGATGTTCCCCGGAGTTGGCATTCTCCGCATCAGAGTCATGTGTAGCCTGGCAGCCAGGCAGATAATAACAAGCGTAAGCGTGGGGAATTAAGAATTTCCTTAGATATATACAGTGAATTGGTGACTAGAGACAATGAAGCAGTAAAACGGGTTGACCGCAGCCTAAAGGCAATGCAGCAGTCATGATGCTGCCCCGAGTCGCGTAATGGCGAGCAGGTATAGCAGACCGATGTGAGGGTAAATAAGGGAACATGCTCCGGTAAAGCAGCACGAACGCCATACGCGCACCGGTTATAAGCGGCGATGAAGCGACAGCAACTCAAGGGCATGAGCGTGGCCACTCCGGGTAGTGGCAGCCATTACAAAGCCCACCTGCTGGTGGGCTTGATAATGGTTATCCCCACAAGCGGATAAGGCAACCATTATCCCCTACACGGTATAAATCGGCCTCGCACCTGCGGGGCTTTTTAATGCGCATCGCACGCGCACATCGAAGAAAGTCTTTCAGCTGTGAGCTTGGGCAAACCGTTAACTTTCGGCGGCTTTGCCGTGCGACAGGCTCACGCCTAAAAGGAAAATCAAATGCAGGTCACTATTGATGGTGTCCCGTACGCACCTGCCTGCGAAATTGCATCGCAGATTGGCATTGCAATAACGACACACCAGCGCGCCGACGTTCTGAAAAGAGCTATCGAACAGCACATGAAGCACCTGCCAGCTGGTGCGCTGGTGGTGGTTGTGGATGATGGTTCGAAACCTGCATCTGTAGTTCCCCACGGCGTGCATCTGCTTCGCCATGAAACATCACTCGGTATTGTTGCTTCGAAGAACGCCAGCTTGTCAGCCCTGATGGATGCCGGGTGCGAGCATCTGTTTTTATGGGATGATGACGCCTGGCCTATCGTTGACAACTGGCACCTCCCTTACATCGAATCACCTGAACCGCACCTCGCTTACCAGTTTCTGGATCTGGCAGGGCGCAATAAGCTGAACGACATGGCGGAACTGTACCGTGATGATAAGCATGTTGCCTACACCGGGCAGCGCGGCGTGATGCTTTACTACCACCGCAGCGCCATTGAGAAGGTTGGCGGGTTCGATGAGGTGTATGGCCGGGGCATGTATGAGCATCCTGATCTGGCGCTTCGCATTCACAACGCTGGTTTAACGTCGTGGGCGTTCGCTGATGTAGTTGGCTCTGAAAAGCTGATTCACTCAATGGACGAGTACGAAGAAGGCGCGCGCAGCATTCCGAGGCCAGAACGTGAAGCGCTCGATAAAAAGAACGCTGTGATTTACGGGCAGCGCCGGGATTCAGGATATACAGGCTATGCCGAATATAGATCTCAGCGCGACGTGGTAATCACAACGTTGCTTACCAGCCAGCCAGACCCACAGCGCGGTATGAAAATGGCGGCCGCACCTGACATGCTGACCAGGTGGGCTTCCTCGCTTCGGAACTGTGGCCGTATCGCGCTGGTGGATGAACTTCAGACGGCACCGGCAGACGTTGAGGTGTATCGCGTTCCTGACGTGAAGATGAATGTCTACTTCCGGCGCTGGCTGCATATCTGGCAGCACCTGCGCGATCATCCTGAATACCGGTTCGTCTGGTGTACCGATGGTACCGATGTCGAAATGCTTCGCGCGCCATGGGATGAAATGCAGGCTGGGAATGTTTACGTCGGTTCTGAACCGAAGACCTACGCCGACACGTGGGCAAAGCAGAATCATCCTGAGCGTATCTATCAGGAGTTCATTGAAGCGCACCGCAATAATGTGATGCTTAACGCTGGTCTGCTGGGTGGCAGCCGCGCTGATGTAATGGCGTTCGCTCACGGCATCATCCGTCTTTACTACCGGATCGAGAGTTATCGCTTCTGGAAGAAGGAGCAGTCTGGCGCTGCGGTGGGTGACATGCTGGCGTTCGGTATTATCGCTCATTCATTCGCAGGAAAGGTGATTACGGGACCTCATGTGCACACCGTTTTCAAAACTGATGGGATCGGTAAGGAGGCCGCATGGTGGAAACACAAGTGAAGTATGTTGTGGTTGGCCATCACTCTCGCATAGGTCATGCGCAACGTCTTGCCGCGCTGCTGGAAGCTAAGCTGTTTATTGATGACGGTCACCACGGCGCGAACTGGAATCATCGTCGCGCTATCGAATGGGCTGCTGAGCAATCTTGCCGGGTAGTGGTGCTGGAAGACGATGCGCTGCCTGTTTCAGATTTTACTGAACGGGTTGGCGAATGGCTTAATAGTTTTCCGGAATCCCTGGTGAGTTTTTACTTGGGAACTGGCCGCCCACCTCAGTATCAAATGCAGATAGCTGAACGGCTGATTGTTGCGGATAAGACTCAGGCTGACTACATCACACTGCCGCGGCTGATACACGGCGTTTGTTATAGCGTACCCCCTCAGCATATTGAACGAGTCCTTTCTCGATGGGACAGCAGCAAGCCTGCTGATTATGCCGTTGGTGATGCTTATGGCGGCGCAGTAGTTTATCCGTGTTACTCGCTGGTGGATCATGCTGATGGTGTGCCTGTTGAGCGTCACCCTGATTCAGCGCAACGAATAGAACGCCGCCGAGCGTGGCGAATAGCCTGAAAAACCGGCCAATTGGCCGGTTTAATTAGTTTTATCTTTTGCTGTCTGGAGTCCGTTTAACTGGTACCCATGTTGCACCAGGTTTAGAAGTTGGTGGTGCAGTATGGTTATCAGGAATGGTTGTGTAGTTATCGGTTTGGCCGCCACGCGGACCGCGTTCACGATATACGCCGCCATCGCGTCCACTAGACTGGCCAGGTTTCAAACCCATAAATACCTCCACGATATAAGCCACAAAAGTGTGGCAAATACACTTTGCAGGAAGATTCACCGTTTTCAACGTGGCGATGACTCAATTTTTAAGGAGTGTTAATGCCATCACAAATACCAAGGGCATGCCGCAAGCGTGGCTGCCCTGGCACAACCACCGACCGCTCAGGTTTTTGTCCCAAACACCTTAATGAAGGCTGGCAGCAGCATCAGCGAGGACAGAGCAGACATCAGAGAGGTTATGGCAGCAAGTGGGACAGGCTGCGCCCAATCGTTCTCGACAGGGATAAGCACCTTTGTCAGGAATGCCTGCGAAATGGAAGGTATACACCCGCTGAGACGATAGACCACATCACCGCCAAAGCAAATGGGGGTACCGATGACCTGTCCAACCTCGAAAGCCTCTGCAAGCCCTGCCACAGGGCGAAGACAGCGGTTGAAAGATTTAAATGACAAGGGTTCTCATTTGAATCTACCAAGGGGGAGGGCGGGTTGAAAGTTCAGGAATGACGCGCCAAAGGACCGCCGCCTAACCTCTTTTCACATCGCCGCAGGTTAGAAAACTTTTTTATGGGGTCCCCCACTCGATGATTAATAGGAGTTTTCGATTATGTCTGGACCACCGAAAACCCCGACCCATCTACGTTTGGTGAGGGGTAACCCATCAAAACGCCCGATTAATGAAAACGAACCAAAGCCAACTCCAGGGGTACCCCCAACGCCGAAGCATTTCGACAAGCAGGGGAAATACTGGTTCAGGCGTATGGCTGAAGAGCTCGATGCGCTTGGCGTCATGTCGCAGCTGGACGCGAGAGCGCTTGAGCTTCTGGTTGAGGTTTACACCGAGTACCGGCATCACTGCGATACGCTGGAGAGAGAAGGCTACACCTACGCCGTTTATAGCGACGAAGAGCCAGACGAAGGCAAAGAGCGAGAGATTCGCATGATCAAGGCTCACCCGGCCGCCATTATGAAAGCTGATGCCTGGAAACGTCTGCGCGCCATGCTCGGTGAGTTCGGCATGACGCCAGCCAGCCGCTCTAAAGTGAATGCAAAAGGTCCTGATGCGGTTGATCCGCTGGCCGAGTTTATGAAAGCGAGGGATTAATGGCTAAGGTTGCAGAAGGCATCCGCTACGCCGAGAGGGTGGTGGCGGGGGAAATTATTGCCTGTGAGTTTGTGCGTCTTGCCTGTCAGCGTTTTCTTGACGATCTGGCACACGGCGAAGAGCGCGGAATTTTTTTTAGTGAGCCCCGCGCGCAGCACATCCTGAATTTCTATAAGTTTGTGCCTCACGTAAAGGGCGCGCTGGCAGGCCAGCCTATTGAGCTGATGGACTGGCATGTTTTCATCCTGATTAATATTTTTGGTTTTGTTATCCCGCTGGTTAACGAAGAAACGGGAGAAACCGTCCTGCGTAACGACGGCAGCGGTCGGCCGGTGATGGTTCGGCGCTTCCGTACTGCAGATGTTGAGGTGGCCCGTAAAAATGCCAAATCAACTCTTTGCTCTGGCGTTGGGCTGTATATGGCTGGGGCAGACGGCGAGGGCGGTGCGGAGGTTTATTCCGCCGCTACCACCCGTGACCAGGCGAGAATTGTTTTTGAAGATGCGAAGAATATGGTCAAGAAGGCGAAAGCCACTCTTGGGCGGCTCTTCGAATTCAACAAACTCGCCATCTACCAGGAGCAGACGGCCTCCAAATTCGAGCCATTATCATCAGATGCGAACAACCTCGACGGCCTGAACATCCACTGCGCCATAGTCGACGAGCTGCATGCGCATAAAACCCGTGATGTATGGGACGTTCTGGAGACGGCAACCGGCGCGCGCCTGCAGTCGTTGCTTTTCGGCATTACCACAGCGGGCTTCAACAAAGAGGGTATCTGCTACGAACTGCGTGATTACGCCATCAAGGTGCTGCGTGGACTGGTAAAAGACGATACGTTTTTTGCAATCATCTACACCTTAGATGAAGGTGACGATCCCTTTGATGAAAAAGTCTGGCAGAAGGCGAATCCGGGGCTGGGTATCTGTAAGCGCTGGGATGACCTGCGCCGCCTGGCTAAAAAGGCGAAAGAGCAGGTTTCGGCTAGGATTAACTTTTTCACCAAACACATGAATATCTGGGTTACCGCTGAGTC
Source organism: Enterobacter cloacae complex sp. P14RS (assembly GCF_014895895.1). Lineage (NCBI taxonomy): Bacteria > Pseudomonadati > Pseudomonadota > Gammaproteobacteria > Enterobacterales > Enterobacteriaceae > Enterobacter > Enterobacter cloacae complex sp. P14RS. The sequence goes on along the minus strand of NZ_JADBQM010000026.1, from coordinate 105,816 downwards.
TGCCTGGATGGACATGATGAAATGGGAAAAATGCGAGTTTATCGCCCCGCAGCACGAACTTAAAACCTATCCCTCCTGGGTGGGCGTTGACCTTTCAAACAAAATTGATATCTGTGCAGCCGCTAAAGTCTGGCGCGCGCCAGGTGGCCACGTTCATGCGGATTTTAAATTCTGGCTTCCGGAAGGGCGCCTTGAGAAATGTTCACGCCAGATGGCAGAGCTCTATCGTAAGTGGGCCGAGATGGACAAGCTGATCCTTACCGACGGGGATGTAATCGACCATGCTCAGATTAAGGAAGAGCTGCAGGTGTGGGTTGCTGGCGAGAGTCTGAAAGAAATTGGCTTCGATCCTTGGAGTGCGACGCAGTTCAGCCTTGCGCTGGCAGAAGAAGGGCTGCCACTGGTGGAAGTACCTCAGACGGTTCGCAATTTCTCTGAGGCGATGAAAGAGGTCGAAGCACTGGTATACGGTGGCCGCTTCCATCACAGCGATCACCCGGTAATGAACTGGATGATGTCCAACGTAACCGTCAAACCTGACCGGAACGAGAACATTTTCCCGAACAAGTCCACACCAGAGGCCAAGATTGATGGCCCGGCGGCATTGTTCACAGCAATGAGCCGCGTTCTGGTTAACGGTGGCAACGACCAGCAGGATCTCTCCGGATTCTTCAATAATCCCATCATGGTAGGTTTCTGATGAAAAAAAACAAACAGCCAGGCAGGGTGAAAAGCGCTCTGCTTAACTGGCTTGGTGTGCCTATCAGCCTGACTACCGGCACGTTCTGGGAGGAATGGTTTGGCACCAGCAGCAGCGGAAAGGTGGTCACGGCCGATAAAGCCATCCAGCTATCGGCTGTATGGGCATGCGTAAGGCTGTTAAGCGAGTCTATTTCAACCCTTCCGCTGAAAATATACGTTAGACAGCCTGACGGTTCGCGTAAAGCGGCAACCGACCACCCGGCTTATTCTGTACTGTGTCGTCGTCCCAATTCAGAAATGACTCCATCACGCTTTATGTTGATGGTGGTAGCCAGTATTTGCCTGCGCGGGAACGCCTTCATTGAGAAGAAATTCATCGCGAATCGCCTGGTTTCGCTGGTGCCTTTGCTGCCGCAGAACATGGTGGTTAAACGTCTTACTACCGGAGCGCTGGAATACAAATACACTGAAAACGGTAACGAGCGCGTCATTCCCGTCAAAAACATCATGCACATTCGCGGATTCGGTCTGGATGGCGTTTGCGGCATGATGCCGATGAAAACGGGCCGGGATGTGATCGGTGCCGCGATGGCTGTTGAAGAATCTGCGGCAAAGATATTTGAACAGGGGCTTCAGAGTTCAGGTTTTCTCTCCGCTGAAAATGCTCTCAGTGATGAACAACGTGAAAGGCTTCGCAGCTACATGGCTGCATTTACCGGCTCTAAAAATGCCGGAAAGATAATGGTACTTGAAGGCGGGTTAAAGTATCAGGGCGTCACCATGAACCCTGAAGATGCCCAGATGCTGGAAAGCCGTTCTTTCAGTATTGAGGAAATTTGTCGCTGGTTTCGCGTGCCTCCTTTCATGGTCGGTCATACCACGAAACAAAGCAGCTGGGCATCAAGCCTGGAAGGTATGAACCTGCAGTTTCTGACTCATACACTTCGACCGCTGCTGGTGAATATTGAGCAGGAAATTGGCCGGTGCTTACTCGACAGCGATGACGAAGTGTTTGCAGAATTCTCTGTTGAAGGTCTACTGCGAGCCGATAGTGCAGGTCGCGCGGCATACTATACCAGCGCGCTTCAAAATGGCTGGATGTCCCGTAATGACGTTCGTCGTCTTGAGAACATGCCGCCAATTGAAGGTGGCGATATTTACACCGTTCAGCTCAACCTGACGCAACTGAAAAACCTCGAAAGCAGCAACCCTGCTGTTCAGGCACTGGCCCTGCGAGAGCTGCATAACCAAGTATTCCCCGATATTTCCTTTGAACAATCTCCGCTGAAACAGGCCGCTTAGGAGCACTTTCCTGATGAGCAAAAAACAACTTCCGGTAGCACCGGCGGGTCGCCCCTGCGCGCGCGTTACCTGTGAAACATTACCGTCCGCACTGGACCGCTGGGACGGCGGGATCAAAGCGGCTGCCACCGACGATAACAGCATTTCTGTTTTTGATGTTATCGGGCAGGACTACTGGGGCGAAGGGGTAACAGCTAAACGTATTGCCGGTGCGCTTCGGGCGATGAACGGCACCGACGTCACGGTGAATATCAACTCACCTGGCGGGGACATGTTCGAAGGTCTGGCTATTTATAACCTGCTCCGCGAATACGAAGGCCGAGTAACGGTGAAGGTGCTGGGCATTGCCGCCAGCGCCGCCTCGATAATTGCGATGGCCGGGGATGATATTCAGATTGGCCGCGGTGCCTTCCTGATGATCCACAACTGCTGGGTCTACGCGATGGGAAACCGTCATGATTTTGCAGAACTGACACAGTCACTGGAACCCTTCGATACCGCTATGGCTGACATCTACGCGGCGCGCTCCGGCCTTGATATGGCCGCTGTGCAGAAGCTGATGGACGCGGAAAGCTATATCGGTGGCAGTGATGCTGTGGCGAAGGGACTGGCAGACAGCTTGCTTTCTGCAGATGCGGTCAGCGACGGCGACGAATCGCCTGCAGCCGCGCTTCGCAAACTTGATGCATTGCTGGCCAAGACCAACACCCCGCGCTCTGAGCGCAGAAAACTCATTAAAGCCTTATCCGGTGGCATGCCTGGCGCTGTCACCACCAACGACGGTACGCCGGGCGCTGCCGAAGACATCAAACCTGAAACCATCAATTCACTTGAAAACGCCCTGGCGGCGCTAGTCAAATAAGGACCCTTTATGTCTGAAGTAAACGATATTCTGAAAAAAGTCACTGCCAGCATTGAAGAGGCAACCGGCAAGTTCAACGCGAAAGCAGAAGACGCACTCAAAGAGGCGCAGAAGTCAGGCAGGCTGTCAGAAGAAACAAAGGCTGCCGTTGATAAAATGGCTTCTGAGTTCAATGCGCTTCGTGAAGCTGAAAAAACGCTGAAGGCCGCTATGGGCGAACTGGAGCAACATGTTGCCCAGATGCCGCTGGCAAACGCGAAACAGGTTGTCGAATCCGTTGGCCACCAGGTGATTTCCGCTGAAGCCCTCAAAACCTTTGCGTCCAGCGTGGAAGGCGGTAAACGCATCAGCATCCCGGTTAAGGCCGCCCTGACTTCGGTGGATGTGCCTGATGGTGTTGTGGAGCCACAGCGCCTGCCGGGTATTGATACGGCACCGAAACAGCGCCTGTTCATTCGCGATCTGATTGCTCCAGGACGTACATCCTCCTCAGCTATTTTCTGGGTGCAGCAGACAGGCTTTACCAATAACGCGAAAGTGGTTCCTGAAAATACGCAGAAACCATACAGCGAAATTGAGTTCACGCCGAAAATCACTGGTGTCAGCACTATCGCCCACTTGTTCAAAGCCTCAAAGCAGATTCTGGATGACTTCGCACAGTTGCAGTCCACCGTTGATGCCGAAATGCGCTACGGGCTGAAGTATGCAGAAGAGCAGGAAATTCTTTTCGGTGATGGTACCGGCGTTCATCTGCATGGCATCGTTCCTCAGGCATCCGCTTTTAATCCGGCGTTCACTGTCGAACAGCAGAGCGGGATTGATGATCTGCGTCTGGCAATGTTGCAGGCGCAGCTGGCGCGCTTCCCTGCATCCGGTCACGTTCTTCACTTCATTGATTGGGCGCGGATCGAGCTGACAAAAGACAGTCTTGGCCGTTACATCCTGGCTAACCCTGCAGCGCTGACTGGTCCTACTCTGTGGGGTCTGCCGGTTGTTGCAACGGAAGCGGCAGCCTTCCAGGGTAAATTCCTGACCGGTGCATTCAACGCTGGCGCGCAAATCTTCGACCGCGAAGATGCGAACGTGGTGATCTCCACGGAGAACGCCGACGACTTCGAGAAAAACATGATCACCATCCGTTGCGAAGAACGTCTGGCGCTGGCTGTGAAACGCCCTGAGGCGTTCGTGTACGGTTCATTCAGCACCGGCGCGGGGAGCTGATAAATATTGCGGCCTTCGGGCCGCTTTTTTTGGGGCAAACAAATGCTTGATCAGAATGTGGTGAAACAGCATTGCCGCATTGATACCGACTTTACGGGTGATGATGCTCTGCTGGAGATTTACACAGGTGCGGCGGCGCGTTACGTCCAGACATGGACAAGGCGAACGCTCTATGAAAATCAAAGCTCCCCTGGCTACGCAGACGACCCGGACCCGATTCTACTGAATGATGATGTTAAGGCGGCAATGCTACTGTTGATTGGTCACTGGTATGCAAACCGAGAGGCTGTAAACATCGGAAATATTACATCAGCGGTACCTTTCGCCGTAGAAGCTCTACTGCAGCCATACCGAATTTACGGGGTATAGGAGGACTTTATGCAGGCCGGAAGACTGAGAGACAGGGTGCTGGTTCAGAACATAACAACATCCAGAGATCCTTCTGGCCAGCCTGTTGAAACATGGCATGACGGCGCAGAAACCTGGGCAGAAGTAAAGGGCATTAGTGGGCGCGAGTTGGTAGCCGCTGGTGCTGAAACCGCAGTCGCCACTATCAGGGTATGGACACGATTTCGTAGCGATATAACTGCTGCGTCCAGACTCAGGGTTATGACTGGCGCGTTCAAGGGGGCCATTTTGAATATCATTGGTCCGCCAATCCCTGACTCTCGCGGTATTCAGCTCGAAATTCTTTGCAAACAGGGTACCGAAAAATGATTGAGACGAGCCTTGATTTTTCCGGGCTGAATGACATCGCAAAGGATCTGGAAGCGCTTAGCCGCGCTGAAAACAACAAGGTTCTGCGTGATGCCACGCGAGCCGGTGCCGAAGTGCTTAAGGAAGAAGTGATCGCCCGAGCTCCTGTGCGTACCGGGAAACTGAAAAAAAACGTGGTGGTGGTGACCCAAAAAAGCCGACGCCGCGGGGAAATTTCTTCCGGTGTCCACATTCGTGGTGTTAACCCGCGCACCGGGAACAGCGATAACACGATGAAGGCGAATAACCCGAGAAACGCCTTTTACTGGCGATTCGTCGAAATGGGTACCGTTAACATGCCGCCGCACCCTTTCATTCGTCCCGCGTTCGATGTACGCCAGGAGCAGGCGACGGAGGTCGCGATCAGGCGCATGAACCAGGCCATTGACGAGGCATTAAGCAAATGACGGAAGACGATCTCTATCCTCTGCTTGAGTCGCTGGCCGGAGGGCAGGTCTATCCCTATGTTGCCCCACTCGGCAGTGACGGGAAGCCTTCAGTCTCGCCGCCCTGGGTAATTTTCTCAATTATTACCGACGTGGCCGCAGACGTTCTTTGCGGTCAGGCTGAATCTGCCGTTTCTGTGCAGGTTGATGTCTATTCCAGCACCATCGCTGAAGCGCGCACGATCAGGAATATGGCGCTTGATGCTCTGCAGGTGCTGAAGCCGGAAAGCATTGTGAAAACGCCGGGCTATGAGCCTGATCTGCGCTATCACCGGGCGACACTTGAATTTCAGGTAACCGTTTAACCTTACCCACCATAACAGACCGCTTCGGCGGTCTTTTTTTAACTGGAGAAACCATGACCAGTAAGTATGAAGTCACGAAGGGGATGACCTTTGCCGTCTCCGACGCACCCGTAACCGCTGATGATTTTAATTCACCAACTTTCCCGGGGGCTGGCATTACCTGGCTGGAAGCGGCCTGTGCAACGAAGGAGATCACCTTCACCGGCGGCCAGAAAGGGGATATCGACGTCACCACGCTTTGTTCAACCGAACAGGAGCAAACCAATGGCCTTGCCGCGCCTGCTGAAATGAGCATTACCCGTAACTGGGTTGGCGATGAAGCAGCACAGGAGGCACTGCAGACCGCTTACGAAAATGACGAACTGCGCGCGCTGCGCGTGGTATTCCCGTCTGGCAACGGTTTCTACGTACTGGTGGAGGTACGCCAGAGCTCATGGTCTGCTGCAACCTCTTCCGTTGTTGGCGCAACCTATTCTCTGCGTGTACGCGGCAAACCTAAACGCATCCACGCGTCTGGTTCCTGAGCGGCTTCGGCCGCTTTTTTTATCCCTCCGATCATGTAACAAGAGAAAAATGAAATGCAGCAAAAAACATCACAGAATTCATTACGCAACGTGGCGCTTACAGCATCGAAAGCCTATCGCACCAAAGAAGGTATCACGGTCCCTGAATGGGATGGCGCAAAGGTAACGCTGCGTGAACCCTCTGGCGATGCCTGGGTGAAATTCCGGGAGATCGTTAATCCCCAGCTCGCCGAGGGCGAAGAGGCACCGACGCTGACGGAGGCGGAAAAGTTTCTGCGTAACAAAGAGGCTGATGTGGTTCTGTTTATTGACGTTCTGCTTGATGAAAACGGCGAGCGAGTATTCAGCGATGAGGATCAGGAGCAGGTATCTAAAATTTATGGTCCTGTGCACTCCCGCCTGCTGGCTCAGGCCCTCAACCTCGGCATGAGCCAAGAAGAAGCGGGAAAGCCGTAAAGCAGCCGCTGACCTTCTTCCTGATGTCGCTGGCGCTCCGGTTGGGGCGCACTCTCCACGAACTGCGCCAGACCATGACCGCCAGCGAGCTCAAAATGTGGATCGAGTTCGACCGCATCAGTCCGATTGGTGACTGGCGCGCCGATGCTCAGGCGGCGCAGATCTCCGTTGCAATGCTGAACTCTCAGGGCGGGAAATTCACCATTCCTGACGTGATGCTGAAATGGGGTGAGCAGGAAGAAGGCGCTGAAGTCTCTGAACTTGAAGAATGGATGTCCAGTCTTTGATGCCCGCGGCTGCGGGCTTTTTTATGGGTGAAATATGGCAACGCTGCGCGAGCTAATCATCAAAATTTCGGCGAACTCTTCTTCTTTCCAGTCAGAGATCGCCAGAGCGTCCCGCATGGGAACCGATTACTACCGCACTATGGAACAGGGCGGGAAAAAAGCTGCAGCGGCCACGCGTGAAACTCAGCGGTCTTTGGCTGACCTGAATTCTCAGCTTGCAACCGTGCGATCCTCTGCTGCCGGGCTTGCCGGTGCGTGGGCTGGTGCATTTGCCACGCATCAGCTGATTCAGTTTGCCGACACGTGGAACCAGTTGAATGGGCGTCTTCGCCTTGCGTCCTCTTCCAGTGAGGATTACGTGCAATCCCAGCGCGTGCTGATGGAGATTAGCCAGCGCACCGGAACATCCCTCGAGGCAAACAGCAACCTGTACAGCAGAATTGCGCAGTCCCTGCGAGATGCCGGTTACGCTTCTGCTGACGTCGCAAAAGTTACGGAAACCGTAGCAACCTCACTGAAGCTGTCTGGCGCCAGTACCGAAGAGGCAAGTTCTGTTATCACCCAGCTTAGCCAGGCACTTGGCTCAGGCGTTTTGCGAGGTGAAGAATTTAACTCCATCATGGAGAACGGTGGCCGCCTGGCGAAACTGCTGGCTGATGGGCTGGGTACCACTGTTGGTGGCCTGCGAAATATGGCCAACAACGGCGAGCTGACGACCAACAAGATCGTCCCGCTGCTGACCAACGTTGAGATCCTCCGTAAAGAATTCGACACCCTTCCTGCATCCATCAGCGGATCTGCACAGAAAGTGCAAAACGCCTTTCTCGCATGGGTTGGCGGGGCGAATGATGCTGTCGGCGCATCATCCACGCTTTCTGGCGTGCTGGATGGTCTGGCGAATAACATCGATGATGTGGCAAATACAGCCGGTCTTCTGGTTGGTGTTGGCCTCGCTCGTTATTTTGGCAACATGGTCGGCAGCGTTGCTCAGTCAACCCGGGCAGTCCTCGCTAATACGGCCGCCGAGGTCGCGCTGGCGCAGGCTCAGGTCCGTGGAGCTCAGGTTAGCGTTGCTGCTGGTCGCCAGGCTGTTTACCGCGCTCAACAGGCGCGTGCAGCGGCGACGAGTATTGAGGCTCAGATTGTAGCTGAGCGTAATCTTGCTGCTGCTCAGGCATCACTGAATACGGCGCTTGCTGGCAGGACTTCGGCCGTTAATAACCTCACCAATACAGCCTCGGTGATGTCCCGCCTGGGTAGTGGCGTTCTTGGTATTCTCGGTGGCTGGCCTGGAGTGATTATCGGTGCCGGCGCTGCGATGTATGGCCTGTATCAGCATACCCAGCAGGTGCACCGTGAGGCGGTAGGTTTTGCCAACAACCTCGACGAGATCAACACCAAGCTCCAGCAGATGTCGGTGCTTGGCCTGCGTTCGACCGCGGCTGATGCCCGTACATCTTTACAGGCGCAAAAACAGGACCTGGCCGACCTCGACTCTCAGATCGCGAAGGTGAAAGATAGCCTTAAGGCGGTTGACCAAATCCAGCAGGACTATAACCGCCATCCGACGCTGACCCTGATTAACACTTTCATGGACCAGGCCGACATCACGGCCAAAAATATCGAGCTGACCGATAAGCTGAACCAGCTGGAGTACCAGCGCGAACAGGCAGCCTCAAAAGTCGAGCAAACGCAGAAGCTGGTAAACCAGGCCAGCGATCTGGCCACGCAAAAGGCTATCGAACAGGCTGGCGCCGTCTCTATCCTGAAAGGTGCGTATGACCTGCTTAACCGCTCAATGTCAGCGACCGCTGGCGCCAAGCCGCCGCAATATGCCGGGCCCGTCGTTTCACTGGCAAACGCAACGCCTCAACAGCAAACCGCACTGGAGCGCTCGCGCCGAGATAACGAGCTGGCCAGCCTAAGCGGTTTAGAGAAACTCCATCAGCAGCACGTGTATGAAGCAGAAGACCTGAAGCTGACGGGAGCACTTTACACCCAGTACATCTACAACAAGGATCAGGCAGCCAAAAAAGATGCAGCGGCTGCGGAGGCAAAAAAAACCTCTACCGCCGCCTCGAAAGCACAGAGTAAAGCCGAGCGCGAAGCGGCCAGCACCGCCGAACAGTATTCCCGGAAAATGGCCGATCTGAGTGTGGCTATCGACGTGCAACGCGTCAGGGCGACGGAAGGCGAAAAAGCCTCCGAGCTTTACGCGGCATCGCACCAGGCAGGCACTAAATGGACCGACGAGCAGCGCAGGGCGATCCAGGCATCATCAGCAGAGCTGGCAAAATGGACGCAAAAAGCCGACGAGAACGTGCGCAAGCAGCGCGAACAAGCTGATGCCCTGAAAGATTTAACTGAAGCGGCCCGAAAGTTCAGGGATGAGGCGACGCTGACAACCGAAACCGCAGGCATGAGCGATCGCCAGCGTAGCCGTTTCGACGAGACGCAACAGATCGACCGTGTTTTTGCTAAAACGGACGGCGGTACCGAGGCCATCGCGCAGCGCGCCGCAGCCCTCGATGCTCTGGATAAGAAATACAAGGCTATTGCAGCAGCTGAAGCGGATTGGATGTCCGGAGTATCACGCGGCTATGCAAACTGGTTTGATGAAATCAGCAATGTTTCCGGCACGGTTTCTGACGGGGTGAAAACCACACTCGACAACGCGTTTAGTAATGTCACCTCAATGCTCGAAGGCAATAAGGTCAGCTGGAAATCCTGGGGTATCTCTGTTTTACAGATTATCGAAAAAGTGGCTCTGCAGATGGCGGTGGTTAGCGCGATGGGTGGGGCCTCTTCCGGTTCTGGCATCTTTGGCTCTCTCATCGGCAGTGTAGGCAGCTTCTTCGGGGGCGGGGCGGGAGCATCAGCCAGCACCGGTACGGCGGTTTCCAGTTACGGATCGAACTTCCAGTTTAACGCCAAAGGCGGCGTTTATGACTCCCCCTCTCTGAGCGCTTTCAGTAATGGGATCGTCAGAAACCCCACCATGTTCGCTTTCGCAAAAGGCGGGGCCGGAATCATGGGCGAGGCTGGGCCGGAGGCGATCATGCCGCTTACCCGCGCGCCGGATGGTTCTCTCGGCGTTCGTGCGGTCGGAGGTGGTGGCGGTCAGTCTGTATCTTCGGCGCCACAGGTTTATATCACCATCGATGGCAACGGCAACACTCAAACTCAGACCTCACCAGGCCTTGAGCAATTTGGTGCCGAAGTCGGGGAATTTGTTGATCGACGATATAAGCAGAATGTGATGCGTGATATTCGTCCCGGCGGCGACATCTGGAACGCAATGAAAGGAACCCGATAATTATGGCCATTGAAACTTTCACCTGGTGCCCACGGATTAACGCGGAGGCAGATACAAGTTTCCGCGTCAGGAAAGCCCAGTTTGGCGATGGATATGAGCAGGTTTCAGGGGATGGATTGAATACCAGAACCCAGCAATGGACGCTCAATTTTACTGGCAACGAAACCTACATTTCAGCGATTAAATCTTTTCTCGACAGGCATGAAGGAACGAAAGCCTTTCAGTGGAAGCCACCGCTCGAACCTTTGGGTTTGTATCGTTGCGAAACGTATAAACCCACCGGGCTCGGCGCGGGGAAATTCAACCTTGAAGCAACATTCATCCAGGCTTTTAAACCATGAGCTTAAACGCAGATTATCAGAAGCTGGAATCCGGAAACGATGTTCGTCTGATTGAGGTGGACGGTTCTTCCTTTGGGCTAACGGACGTTCTCCGCTTTCACAATTACAACATTCCCCACACAGAAGCGGAAATCATCGCCGCTGGTGGGGATGAGTCCAAGCTTCCGGCGAAACCAATCTGGTGGCAGGGAAATGAATACGCCGCCTGGCCGTATCAGTTGGAAGGTCTGGAGAAATCAACCAGTGGGAGCAACGCAACGCCATCACTGACGGTTGCGAACATCGAAAGCTCCATTTCTGCCCTGTGCCTTGCGTATGACGATCTGCTGCAGGCGAAAGTCACTATTCACGACACAAAAGAGAAATATCTCGATGCCAGGAATTTCGCAGACGGCAACCCCACAGCAGACCCGACTCAGGAAAAGCTGCAGGTCTGGTATATCGACGGGAAAACTGGCGAGCTTGCCGGTGAAACCGTTGAATTTGTTCTGTCCAGCCCGATGGACCTGCAGGGGCAAATGATCCCGACGCGACAGCTTCATTCCCTGTGTACCTGGTGCATCCGGAATAAATATCGTACCGGCGACGGCTGTGACTATGCCGGCACCCGCTATTTCGACAAAAACAACAACCCGGTAAGCGATCCGTCGCTGGATGAATGCAACGGCACGCTGACGGCCTGCAAACTCCGATTCGGCGAAAATAACGAACTCTCGTTTGGTGGCTTCCCGGGCACGTCTTTGATCAGGAGTTGATATGCGTCAGAAAACCATCGATGCGATTATGGCGCATGCTGCAGCTGAATATCCTCATGAGTGTTGCGGCGTGGTGGCGCAGAAAAGCCGCGTTGAACGTTATTTCCCGTGCCGAAATCTTGCCGCGGCGCCGGAGGACAATTTTGTCCTTTGCCCCGAAGACTACGCAGTTGCTGAGGACTGGGGAACGGTGATCGCCATCGTTCACAGTCACCCTGACGCCACAACGCAACCGAGCGAACTGGATAAAGCGCAATGCGACGCAACGCTTTTACCCTGGCATATTGTGAGCTGGCCGGAGGGGGATTTACGCACCATCCAGCCGCGCGGAGAACTGCCGCTGCTGGAGCGTCCGTTTGTGCTTGGACACTTCGACTGCTGGGGGCTGGTAATGAGCTATTTCCGGCAAACGCATGGTATCGAGCTCCACGATTACCGGGTGGATTATCCCTGGTGGGAAAACGACTATCAGGACAATTTCTATCAGGATTGCTGGTATGAGTGCGGATTCTGTGAATTCGACGGGCCACCGAAACCCGGCGATATGGTGATCATGCAGGTCCAGGCCGATAAGTGGAATCACGCGGGAATTCTGCTGGAGGGAAATATGCTGCTGCACCACCTGTACGGACATCTGAGCCAGCGCGTGCCGTATGGTGGCTACTGGCAGGAAAGGACGATGAAGATTCTACGTTACAAATCTCTGTGCTAACCTTTTGCAAAACCAAAGGGGATAGGGATATGAAAAGAATTTTAGTTTTTACCTCCATCTTAATGGTTGCTGGTTGTGCAACAAAGCCGGTGACAAATGAACAAGCACAGGATGTTCCTGCAAAACAGGTTATCAACAATACACTGCTAGTTAAAAAAGAAGGGACTGGTAAGGTAATAATCAAACGCGACTCTGGTTTTATGGGCAGCGCCTGCATGACCCGAGTTTATGTTGATGGCAAGGAGGTCGCAGACTTAGACACAGCTCAAAAGGTAACGGTCTATCCCAAAATTGGAGATCATATCTTTAGCGCTTGGCCCAAAGGTATGTGTGGCGGAGGCATGAGCGAACAGTCGGGTAAGGTGACAGAAACTGGGGTATTGATGTTTAGAGTTGGTTACGGAACCAACGGTGATTTTGGTATCTACCCTACAGCATTTTGAATGCAGCAATTATGTATAACCTCGCTCAGGCGGGGTTTTTTATTTTTAAGAGGTTTATATGTCTGAAGTAATGACTCGAATTGAACTTGGCGGCGAACCCGGGAAAATATTTGGTAAAACTCATTGGCGACTTATCAGTAAAGTTTCTGAAGCAGGTGTTGCACTCGCAAAAACAATCTCCGGGTTTGAAAGTTATATGGTAAACAGCAAGCGTCGCGGACTAACCTTTGCCATTTTTAAAGGAAAGAAAAACATAGGAGTTGATGACCTAGGGTTTCCGGTAACTGGTGAAGTGGTCAGGATTGTACCGGTTATCATCGGAAGCAAAAAGGCTGGTGTACTTCAGACAATATTGGGTGCTGTTATTGTTGCAGTAGGTGCCATTGCTACATTTGGTTTTGCCCAGGCTTGGGGTGTAAATGTAATGATGGCTGGTGGAGCTATGATGGCGGGTGGTGTTGTCCAGATGCTATCTCCTCAGCCAACCGGATTAGCCAGTAAACAAAGCGCAGATAACCGTGCATCATACGCATTCGGTGGTGTAACAAACACCGCGGCGCAAGGCTACCCGGTACCGCTCCTTTATGGTCGCCGGCGGATAGGCGGAGCAATTATCTCAGCCGGAATTTATGTGGAGGATCAACAATGAAAAAATACTTGAGAATCACTATTTCAGGCCTACAGCGAGTCGATGAAGGCATTTTAATCGGTGGGAGTTCGAAAGTGACAGTAACACGTGGCGAAGATGTTATTTGCCGCGAGAATTTTTCAGGAAAGGTTTCTGATAAATATTCCAAGCTATATGACGTTGAAGATAACGGTCTTCCTTTATCAGTAACGACTTCAAGCGATTGTCCGTTTTTCAAAGCTGAAGCTGACTTTGTAAACCCATTTAGCGAAACAAACATCTAACTATTTTTCTTCAGAAATAAGCCACCTTCGGGTGGCTTTTTTTATGGGCGCAATATGGCAAATGCAATCGCTATAAAAGGCCGCAAGGGCGGCAGCTCAAGTTCCCGAACCCCTACCGAACAGCCTGATGATCTGCAATCTGTAGCGAAGGCAAAAATCCTCGTTGCGCTTGGGGAAGGGGAGTTTGCAGGGCAGCTAACCGGCAAAGATATCTACCTGGACGGAACGGCCCTGGAGAATGCTGACGGCTCCCAAAACTTCAGCGGTGTAACGTGGGAGTTTCGCGCAGGAACGCAGGCCCAAAAATATATTCAGGGTATTCCCGGTACCGAAAACGAAATCAGCGTAGGAACTGAGGTATCAAGCGCTACAGCATGGACGCGCACCTTTACCAATACGCAGCTTTCAGCAGTTCGCCTGCGTCTGAAATGGCCCTCGCTTTTCAAACAGGAGGACGACGGTGATCTGGTGGGTTACTCGGTCAATTATGCGATTGACCTGCAGACGGACGGCGGCACATGGCAGACGGTACTCAATACCAGCGTGACCGGCAAAACGACGTCTGGTTATGAGCGCAGCCACCGTATCGATTTACCGCAGGCTGGCAGCACCTGGACAATACGTCTGCGTAAGATTACCTCTGATGCCAACAGCGCGAAGATCGGCGACACGATGACGCTGCAGAGCTTCACTGAGGTGATTGACGCCAAGTTACGATATCCAAACACAGCGTTACTCTACATCGAATTCGATTCCAGCCAGTTTAACGGCTCTATCCCTCAGATCTCCTGCGAGCCCCGCGGCCGCGTTATCCGCGTGCCAGATACCTACGACCCTGAAACACGCACTTATAGCGGTACGTGGACCGGTGCGTTTAAGTGGGCATGGACGGATAACCCTGCGTGGATTTTTTACGACCTGGTTGTTTCTGACCGGTTCGGCCTCGGGCACCGTTTGACCGCTGCGAATATTGATAAATGGACGCTGTATCAGGTTGCCCAGTGTTGCGATCAGATGGTACCTGATGGTAAAGGGGGCAACGGTACTGAACCACGTTATACCTGCAACGTGTACATTCAGGACCGGAACGACGCCTACACAGTCCTGCGTGATTTTGCTGCTATCTTCCGTGGCATGACCTACTGGGGCGGGGATCAGATTGTGGCCCTGGCTGATATGCCGCGCGATGTTGATTACAGCTACACGCGCGCTAACGTTGTTGGCGGTCGCTTCACCTATTCGAGCAGCACCACGAAAAGCCGCTACACCACAGCGCTGGTTTCATGGTCAGACCCGGGTAATGCTTATGCCGACGCGATGGAGCCGGTATTTGAGCAGGCGCTGGTGGCGCGGTACGGCTTCAATCAGCTGGAAATGACCGCCATCGGCTGCACCAGGCAGTCAGAAGCGAACCGAAAGGGACGCTGGGGTATTCTCACCAACAACAAGGATCGCGTTGTTTCGTTTGATGTCGGGCTGGACGGTAACATTCCGCAGCCGGGCTACATCATCGCCGTGGCAGACGAGCTGCTTTCCGGAAAGGTTATGGGCGGCCGCATCAGCGCCGTTAACGGTCGCGTTATCAAACTAGACCGCGTGGCAGATGCAGCTGCAGGTGATCGCCTTATTCTCAACCTACCTTCCGGAGCATCGCAGAGCAGGACCATTCAGGCCGTGAACGGTGAATCAGTCACAGTCACCACGGCATACAGTGAGACGCCACAGGCCGAAGCTGTTTGGGTGGTTGAATCTGACGAGCTATACGCGCAGCAGTATCGTGTTGTCAGCGTTTCCGATAACGGTGATGGCACTTTCTCGATTACCGGCGCATGGCACGACCCGGATAAATATGCCCGTATTGATACCGGAGCCATCATTGACCAGCGGCCGGTGAGCGTGATCCCGCCGGGCAACCAGTCGCCGCCTGCGAACATCGTGATCAGCTCGTTTTCCGTGGTTCAGCAGAATATCAGCGTCGAAACGATGCGCGTGAGCTGGGACCAGGCGCAGAACGCTATTGCCTATGAAGCGCAGTGGCGCCGCAACGACGGGAACTGGGTTAACGTGCCGCGCAGCTCCACCACGTCATTCGACGTCCCCGGAATTTATGCCGGGCGCTACCTGGTGCGCGTGCGCGCAATCAATGCCGCAGAAATTTCATCCGGATGGGGCTATTCAGAAGAGAAAACGCTGACGGGTAAAGTGGGCAACCCACCGAAGCCGGTTGGCTTCATCGCTTCTGAAAACGTGGTATTCGGTATCGAGCTAAATTGGGGATTCCCGGCGAATACCGACGACACGCTGAAGACGGAAATTCAGTACAGCCTGACCGGCACCGAAGATGATGCGTTGCTGCTGGCCGACGTGCCTTACCCGCAGCGCAATTATCAGCAGATGGGCCTTAAGGCTGGGCAGATTTTCTGGTACCGCGCGCAGCTGGTGGACCGCAGCGGCAACGAGTCAGGGTACACAGAATGGGTGCGAGGACAGGCCAGCATCGATGTTTCCGATATCACTGATGTGATCCTGGAGGAAATTAAAGACTCTGATACCTTCAAAGACCTGATCGAGAACGCGGTGGACAGCAACGAAAAAATTGCTGGCATGGCTGACGAAATCAAAAACCATGCCGACGAACTCGAACAGCAGGCGAAAGACATCCAGGAGAACGCTGACGGGCTGGCGCAGGCCGAAGTGAAGATCGACGAGATTTCTGTGTCGATGGACGGCATGACAGGAGGCGTGAAGAACTCGGCAATTGCAATAATCCAGGCAAATCTTGCTCAGGTCGCCACGCGTAAAACCCTGTCTGCTTCGGTTGCCGGTAACAGCGCGAATCTGGACCGCATTGACGAGGTGATTGTCAACGACAGAGAGGCAACGGCGCGCGCATTGCTGAGCCTGCAGACGAACGTCAACGGTAATACGGCATCCATCAACAGTCTGAGCCAGACGGTTTCGAATTACCAGCAGACCACGGCGACGCAGATAAACGCCATCACTGCGACCATAAACGGAAATACGGCGGCGATAACAACGAACGCCCAGGCAATTGCGAACGTAAACGGCCAGCTCAGCGCGATGTACAACATCAAAGTTGGGGTAACGAGTAATGGCCAGTATTACGCCGCAGGCATGGGGATCGGGGTGGAGAATACGCCATCAGGGATGCAGTCGCAGGTAATCTTCCTGGCTGACCGGTTCGCTGTCACCTCAGCCGCAGGTAACAGCGTGTCGCTGCCGTTTGTTATCCAGAACGGGCAGACATTCATCAATGATGCGTTCTTCCGTGATGCGAGTATCCAGTTCGGCAAAATTACGGATTCTCTGCAGTCTAATAATTATGTTGCCGGAAGCGCTGGCTGGCGCTGGGGTAAAGACGGAACGATGCAGAACTACGGAAGCGACAGTTCCGGAGGCATGAAGCAGACTAACGTCACCATCAGCATTCGGGATGCTAACAGGCTCCGTGTTCAGATAGGCAAACTTACAGGAGTATTTTAATGGCCTGGGGTATTCAGACCTGGGACGCCAACGGCAACCCGAACAACTACGGTATCAAACCCGTATCAGTGGTAGGGCGTATTCAGCTTTCCGAGGGGCAAACCTCGGGCAACTGGTCCTTTACCATTCCGGCGGGGATGAAGGTCGGATTTGCGGTGTCCCTTGATAAAGGCGCGGTCTCGGTGGGCCGACGCATTATCGCTAACGGGAACACCATCACTCTCAGCACTGCCAGCGAAGTTGGCATTGGAAATTATCCCGCTTCGGAATGTGAGTTGGTGGTTTTCGTGGAGAATGCATAATGGCAGATTATGGCGCACTGATTGCGCTGGAAAGTGGAAATCCGTTTATTACTCCTCAGTCAACGCCGTTTTGTCTGTACAGAAAGGTAGTGGTTAACTCAGTGGCAAATGGGGCATACCACGGTGCTTCTGCGACGGTAGCTCTGGATACTTCTTATCCGGCGATGGTTTTTTGCAAAACGAGTGATACAGCCCAGCCCACTACAGTCGGGGCAACCCGGTCAGGAGGAAACATTCTTGTTGGTTCAAGCAACGCTTATGGTCAGTCACACACTCTGACGGCGTACATCTTTGCCATCTTTCCACAAACGTTGCCCGACTGGGGATTTGCTGTCTGGGATGAAGCCGGAAAGCTGGTACTGACAAACGAAAGCCGCGTGCTTACTGACCTCGTTACTGTCGGAACACCAGGAGCCTCAACGGGAGGGATTAACATTGATGTTACGTTGCAGGGTAGTTATGCGGTAGCACCTGCAATTCTGGGCTCACAAATCGTACAGAACAACAATACCAGGCCTCCAACAATCGTGAATATAACAGCCTATGCAGGCTGCCGCTTTAACGGTTCGTCGACCAGGATAAATGCCGCGCCTTCGACAACAGCTACTGGTTCTGCAGCGGGAGGGACAACCACAGGAATAGCATTGACGGCCATCAACACCGCAGCCTATGACTGATTGATCGTTTTGAGCGATCAATAACAAATAATTGATCTACATAATCAATTATACCCATCGATTTTGTATTGATATCTTCGAACCTACTGAATTCCTCTGGATACTTTCAAAATGAAAAGGCTAATTATCAGCATGGCGATCGCTTTAATGCTGTCTGGTTGTGCTGGTGTACTTGAGAAACAGGAACCTATTTGCAGCGGCACGGCATATAGGGTGACCATGAGAATAGCGTTATGATTTACGGCGTTCGAAAACAAAACAACCAGACTCAATACCGGGCCGGATATCCCTTCAACTGGCGTTGGGTAAGTGCGAACACATTCACAAGCACGACATGTAAATAACTCACGACTTTGAATGCAAACCTCGCCTCGGCGGGGTTTTTTATTGCCTGGAGAAAATATGCTTTATAACACTGGCACCATCGCCATTAACGGAAACACCGCCACCGGCACGGGCACGAACTGGACGGCACCGGCCAGCCAGATTCGCGCTGGCCAGACGATAATCGTGATGTCTAACCCGGTGCAACTGTTCCAGATTTCATCCGTGAATAGCGCCACGTCAATGACGGTTACGCCTGCCGCCGCTCCGACACTTAGTGGCCAGAAGTATGGAATCCTGGTGTCCGACAATATCTCTGTAGACGGACTGGCACAGGCCATGTCGCAGCTCATCAAAGAGTTTGACGAGAATATTGGCGCGTGGGAGACGTTCGCCACAACCTCAGCCAATCAGAGCATCACCGTAACCATCAACGGCACCTCTGTAACCATCCCTGGCATCGGTAAACTGGCACAGAAAGGGAGCAACGGTGCGCTTGCTGTCGCAGACGGCGGAACCGGCGCAACGAATGATGCAGACGCTCGCACAAACCTCGGTTTGGGAAACAGCGCCACCAGGAGTGTTGGGACGGTAACTGGTACCGTAGCTGCTGGCGATGATTCTCGCATCACTGGTGCCCTTCAAAAAACTGGCGGGAAACTTACAGGACAACTGGATTTGGTAAGTGCACCGCTTGTGGCAGACGGTAACTCGGTTATTGTTGCAAATGGTGGTCTTGATGTTGATTTAGCAAAAGGACTAGCGTTAAGAGGAAGAGTGCAGCAGGGGGCGGGCAAAAACAATAATATACTGGTGGTATCTGGAGATGGTGATACAGGCGCGACAGGATATGTAGGTGCATTCCAATATAACTGGTATACCGATGGATGGATTACCGGGATTACTCGTGGTTCAGGAACAAACACGCTGACGTATTCGATTTACTATAATGGCGCCTCTTACGGCACCGGTGATAAACGATGGAGCTTCAATTATGATGGTTCCGCCACTTCTCAGGGCGCCTGGGTTAATGGTTCTGACGAGCGTCACAAGTCGAATATTGAGCCGGTAGCGCAACCTCTTGCCGCCGTACTCTCTTTGCGTGGCGTAACGTATGATGTTCAGGATGGTGGTCGGGGCGTTGGCCTAATTGCTCAGGATGTAGAAAAGTGGTGTCCTGATGCAGTTAAGACATACGGAGACCGTAAATTCAGCGATGGAAAGGTGATCGAGAATTTTAAGTTTCTCGATACATCAGGCGTAGCTGCCGCGTACCATACTGAAGCAATCAAAGAACTATTTAACCTGGTGGAACTGGCGCTTAACGATCCGGACAAGGCTCGTGATGTTATTAAAGCGGTGAAAGCTGCCTCTGAGCTTAGCCAGTCAGGTTCGTAAATAATTTACGCAGGCACCAGGTGAGTAAGCCGCCTCCCATCGTATGCAAGAATGGGCGGCGGCTGATTGCTCAGTATTCATGCCCGAGCAAACATCGGGAATATTAACCGACCAATATTTACAGGCCAACCTGTCGCACGGTCGGGGACTCAGAAACCAGCCACATATCGGACTCTTCAAACATTTCTTCCAGCATGCGGTTAAGCTTTTCCCGATCGCTTTTACTTGCATCGCTATTCAAGCCGTTCGCCTGCATCGGCTTCACCTTCACTTCGGCATCAGGGAAAATCTGATGCACTCGCTTCGTCAGCTCAGCCAGTATTATTTCTTTTGCCCCAGCAAGCCCCACAACATTACGCTTGTCATATACCAGTTCAACAAACATTACGATCCCTCTTGGCTAACTTGATCTGTAATCACAAAAATACTACTGTATATGCATACAGTCAATAGTCCATAGAGGGTGCTCTTATGCCTCGTCAACCTGATATACGTGCAGCCTTTTTAGCGGCCATACAACAGAATCCAAAGGGATATCTTTGTTTGAACACTGACAAATTCATCACTGAATTGCGCGTTAGGAATTGGCATTTCAGCCAGGCAGATGCCAATGCATGGATTAAGAGATACCAACCAGACTTTGCTGATAAGACGACGGATGGAAGCGATAACCGTTACTGGATCTTGCGTAATATGGGGAGGGTTTTCTGATGGGCTTTCCTTCACCGGCTATGGATTACCAGGAACAGCGGTTAACCATAGATCTGCTATGCGGAATTGACGGAAACTGCAGGGTAATAGAAACATCCTGTGGTTGGGCAGTGATTAACATTGCTCTGAGGCCAGAGCAGGGAGATACGCTACTGGTAAGAATGGATAACAGGAAAGAGTTTGCAAAGCTATACGGGGCGGCATTGATAACTGAAGATGGTGAAGCGATAGAAGGCGATGCGCTGGATGATGTAACTGTATATGGTGTGCTAACGCATAGTCTTAACCGGGTTGGTAACGATGATTGCCCGACAATTTAAAGCAGGGTTCAACCATCATTTCACCATCGTTTCGCCATCATAATTTTACGAAAACAAAAAACCAGCCGTAAGAGGCTGGTTTTCAATGTTTTTTTGGTCGGCACGAGAGGATTTGAACCTCCGACCCCCGACACCCCATGACGGAGCGTTATTTTTTTGGTCTTTTCACGCGAGGAGGTATCCTCTCAACGATATGCGTAGTTGTTTTAACACTTAAGACTGTTCGTTGAACAAACTGTTCGATCGAGTTTAGCAATTCATCGAATTCCCTTTTCGTAGGGCTCCAACCTCGATGAGCCGCGGCATTACCTGCATCAACTACAGTCGACAAAATACTGGCTTCAGTATCCCCAATAAAACCTTCATCCTTAAGTTGTTTTATTTTTTCGTCAAGGTACAAACCAGGATGAATTTGAAGGATTTCTGTCGTCCGGTCAAAAATTGTCCTAAGTCCGATAGAGGCAAGTATTAGATGACCAGACTTATAAGAAGAATACATTTCGTTGAAAATCTGAAATAGCTGAAAATCTACTGATTCGAGTTTTGGCACCCATGAAGGAGTTGGTATGTGATCAAAAGCTGGGTAGGTAGTGATCATGTCTATAGGCGTCTCTTTGAATTCACCATTTATGTAGTCATGAGTAGTATGTTCACTAAAGTGTTCATTCAAATGGTAAAATACGGTAGAGCATCCGTTACATTGAAGTAAGTGATGATCATATGTTCCGTATACAGGATGAACATCATCTTCCCATGCAACTAAGAGATGTCCATGCACAGTGCAATTTCGTTGCCCGCCACATGTCGGACAAAGTCCTTTTATCATAGTAACTTCACTGCTCAAAAATCACCCCATTAAAGATGTATGATTATTTGCCAAAAATGATACAAGGAAAATTGTTCAGCCGTATGATTTTTTCTTTAACTTCCTTCGCCATTATGGCTTTTTGATACGCGTAAGTTGTTGATTCATATGATCTAAAAATTAAGATTTAATGGCGAAAAATAAATGTATGTATTTGATTGTTATAGATAACACGCATGATTTAAAATCCCTCGGCGTTCGCGCTGTGTGGGTTCAAGTCCCACTCCGGGTACCATGGGAAACAAAGAATAATCAAAGCAATAAGCAGTGTCGTGAAACCACCGAAAGGTGGTTTTTTTGTGCCTGAAATCCACTTTCTTGCATCATTGTTATTATTCAGTTATTCAGTTATTCAGTTATTCAGTTATTCAGTTATTCAGTTATTCAGTTATCCAGAGCGAAGGTGTATTTGTCGGCGATACGACAGGGATTCGCGAAGATGCATTGCATCAGTACCCCTGTCATATCGCCGATATCATTCTGCGCTCAGGTTGTCAGAAATATTCACGCTTGCCACGGACTGAACTTTCCATGCGCCATTTTCTTTGACCATGCAGTCAATCACGGTGTGATCCCGCTTTTTGCCGAATGATATATACACCTGCATGCATGCGGCATCGTAATCTAATGCCCGCGCACTGACGATGCCCCAGTCATCATCATATCCCTGGGCCTTTATGAACATATCGACGTCAGGCACGTCATATTCATCCGGATCCAGCTTATCCATGGCTTTGAGTTTGCTGATTGTTTCGCGGGTAACGTATCGGCTCAGCGCTTCATAGTTTTTTATTGGCTCTTTCCCGCTAAGAATCTGCGAGATGTACCACTTATTAAACTGAAGGGCGGCGGATGCCTCAGGGGGTAGCTTCTGTGCAGCTGATACGAGAGTGGGCAGAAGCAGGGCAGCAAGAATTATTTTTTTCATGTTAGTCATGCCTGTATATTGCATACGCTGGCTGTACTTCCCGGTATTCTTTTCCCGGATACATTGTTCGCTGAACAAAATCAGAGTACCAGACGCCGTTCCCGCCATAGATGCATGCATGGCCATAGGGGTGATGGGCTGTAGGCTGGATCACTGCCACGTCACCCTCAACAGGCTCGCCGTAAATCTGATGGAAGCCAGCCAAAATCAAATTGCTTTTCATATCCTTAGCATAATGTGTGTTCTGCAGATTAGCACCGCCAGCGCGAATGGCTTTTGAAACAAATTCTGCACATCTTTTCTGGCTATGCTCGCCCGCATGCTGGCGGGCATAAACTGCGGCTTTATGGGCACTCCACATAATTTAATCCCTTATAGACTTAATGGTTAACTAGGGAAACATTACGCCTGTAAGTTGCAGTTTTTTGTAAATAAGGGTGATCGGAATTAAACCACTATCTGTTTGGATAATGGTGTTTGGTTAATCCATACGGCATCTTTATGCCCGCTATCGCGGGCGTTTTAATATCCACCCAAATACGCCTTCCTCACCTCCTGATTTCCCAGCAGCTCCTCGCCGCTGCCGCTCAACCGGATCTGCCCGTTAACCATCACATATCCGCGGTCGGAAAGCTTCAACGCATGGTGCGCATTCTGCTCCACCAGAAAAATGGTCATGCCGTTGCGGGCCAGCTCGCGCAGCGTCTGGAAGATCTGTTTCACAACTATCGGCGCTAAGCCCAGGCTCGGTTCATCCAGCAACAGCAGCCTGGGACGGCTCATCAGCGCCCGGGCGATCGCCAGCATCTGCTGTTCCCCGCCGGACATGGTCATCGCGCGCTGCTTGCGCCTCTCCTTGAGGCGAGGGAACAGGTCGAACATGGTTTGCATATCTTCAGCCGCAAACCGGTTGCCGATGGGGATGGTTCCCATCAGCAGGTTCTCTTCGACGGTCATATCCGGGAAGACACGCCGGCCTTCAGGCGCCTGCGCAATGCCGCCGGAGGCGACGTAGTGGGTGGATTGATGGCTGATGTCGTCACCACTGAACAGAATCTGCCCGCTCCGGATGCGCGGCTGGCCAAAGATAGACATCAGCAATGTGGATTTACCCGCGCCGTTCGCGCCAATCAGCGCCACGGTCTCACCTTTATTGACCTCCAGGGAGACCTGCTTCAGCGCCTGAATGGCGCCGTAGAACACATCCACCTCGCGAAATGCCAGCAGCGGTTCGGTCATAAGGTCACCTCGCTTTCGTCCGTACCCAGGTAGGCAGCAATCACCTTTTCATCATGCTGAATCTGTTCGGGTTTCCCTCTGGCAATGACATCGCCGTGGTCGAGCACGATAATGTCGTCCGAAATCTCCATCACCATCCCCATATCATGTTCAATCAGTAAGACCGTGATGTCATGACGATCGCGCAGGAAACGAATAATGCTGCTCAGCTTATGCGTTTCGACCGGGTTAAGCCCGGCGGCAGGCTCATCCAGACAGATCATCTCGGGCCCGCTACACATTGCCCGCGCGATCTCCAGACGCCGCTGCTGCCCGTACGACATCTCTCCCGCCAGGCGATTGGCGCACTCCACAAGGTCCACCACCTCCAGCCAGTAGAAGGCCCTGTCCAGGGCATCGCTTTCCGCCCGCCGATATGCTGGCGTGTTTAAGATCCCGGCGAGCAGATTGCGGTTAACGCGCATATGCTGCGCGACCAGCAGGTTTTCCACGACAGACATCTCGCGAAAAAGGCGGATGTTCTGAAAGGTGCGCGCCAGCCCGGCGCGGTTCACCAGGTGCGTTCCGCCAAACATTTTGTAGAACAGGCGCTGCCCGAACTGCGCGGGGTTAATCCAGTCGCCCGGCTGGAATTTTTGTCCGAGGACCTGAATAACGTTGGTCGTTTTAGTGCGGGTAGAAAATAAAATATTGCCGCCGGAGGCCTTATAGAAACCCGTCAGGCAGTTAAACACGGTTGTTTTTCCCGCTCCGTTTGGCCCGATAAGGGCGGTAATGGAGCCGCGCTGCACGTCCAGATTAACGTCGTTAAGCGCTTTAATCCCACCGAAGTGCATCATCAGATGTTCCACGCGCAATATCGTTCCGTTCATGGCGCCACGCCCTTACGCACGGCAAACCCGCTGCGGTTAATGCGGATCAAGCCGCGTGGACGCCAGATCATCATCACCACCATCAGCATGCCAAACAGCAGGACGCGGTACTCCGCAAAACTGCGCAGCAGCTCCGGCGTTACCGTAAGCACGAAGGCGGCAAGCACCACGCCAAGGGTAGAGCCCATGCCGCCCAGCACCACGATGGCGAGGATCAGCGCGGATTCAAAGAAGGTAAAGGAGGTCGGATTCACAAACCCCTGATAGGTTGCGAAGAACACCCCGGCAATCCCCGCGGTCGACGCGCCCAGCGTAAAGGCGGAGAGCTTCACCAGGACGTGATTCAACCCCATCGAGCGGCAGGCAATTTCGTCTTCTCGCAGGGCTTCCCACGCCCGGCCAATCGGCATCCGCGTCAGGCGGTGCTTGATGTAGAGCACCAGCATCACCACCAGAAACAGTACGGTATAGATAAAGATAAACTTCATGTTCGGGTTGTAGGTCAGGTGGAAAAACTCGTGAAAAGGCACGCCGCCTTCTTTCGCGCGTCGTCCAAATTCCAGACCGAAAAAGGTGGGGGGAGGGGCTGACACGCCGTTTGGCCCCCCCGTGAAGGTCAGCCAGTTGTTCAGGATCAGGCGAATGATCTCCCCGAACCCGAGGGTGACGATCGCCAGATAGTCGCCGTGCATGCGCAGTACCGGGAAACCGAGCAGGGCACCGGCGGCGGCGGCCATGATTGCCGCCAGCGGCAGCATGCTCCAGAAGCCTAACCCCAGATACTGATACCCCAGCGCCAGACCGTACGCGCCAATCGCGTAGAATGCGACGTACCCCAGGTCCAGCAGGCCGGCCAGCCCCACGACGATGTTCAGCCCCAGACCGAGAAGCACGTAGATCAGCCCGAGAATGGCGACGGTCAGTACATACTTGGTGGCGACAAACGGGAAGCAAACCGCAAGCGCAATCACCAGAGGAATAATCCAGCGCATGCGGCTTTTGTAGTCCGGTGGCCTAACATAGACGCCCGCGTTATCGGCTTCGAAGCGCGCCTGGAAACGAGCGCCCGCGGCGGTACCCAAAAAAGCGCTCAAGAGAAAACGCCCCAGCATTACAATGCCGACCATCCAGGCCAGCCGTTGTCCGGCAAAGTTAAAGCTGTACCCGTCCAGCACCACGCCAGCAATCGGACCGAAGATAATCAGCGCAATCAGCCCGGAAAAAATCGCGTCCAGAACGCAGCGCTTTAGAGAAAAACCGTGCGATGTCATCATTCTCTTCCTCACACTTTGGCCACAACCGGACGCCCGAGCAGACCCTGGGGCCGGAAAATCAGGATCATGACCAGCAGGCCAAACGAGAAGACATCTTTATAGTCCGAGTTCACCATGCCCGAGAACTGGGCTTCCGCGACGCCCAGGATAAGGCCACCGAGCATAGCGCCGGGCAGGGAACCGATACCGCCGAGCACTGCCGCCGTAAAGGCCTTAATGCCAATCACAAACCCGACGTAGAAATCAAAGGTGCCGTAATTCATGGTGCTGAGCACGCCCGCCAGGCCGGCCATCGCCGCGCCGATAACAAAGACCAGGGAGATAATCCGGTCGGTGTTGATCCCCAGGATAGAGGCCATTTTGCGATCCTGCTGTACCGCGCGGCACATCCGCCCCAGCCGGGTATGGTTGATTATCCACGTAAGCACCAGCATGCCGGCAAACGAGGCGAGCAGAATAAACACTTTGGTGTAGGTTATCTGCACGAATCCGTCGCCAAGATGCAGTCGAATCACGCCGTCGAGCATGGTCGGCACCCCTTGCTGGCGCGGACCCTGGCTCAGCTGGGCGTAGTTTTGCAGGATAAGCGACATCCCGATGGCGGAGATAAGTGGCGCCAGGCGCGTGGAGTTGCGCAGCGGCCTGTAGGCGATACGCTCGATAGTCCAGCCGTACATGCCAGTTACCGCGATGGTGAATACCAGCGTACCCAGAATCAGCAGGGGGAAGGACTCAAGCCCGAAGAAAGAGAGCAGCGCCAGACCAATGGCGCAGAGATAGGCGGAAATCATATACACTTCACCGTGGGCGTAATTGATCATCCCGATAATGCCGTACACCATGGTGTAGCCGATGGCGATCAGGCCGTAGACGGAGCCCAGCGTTAAGCCATTGACTAACTGCTGCAGGAAGAATGTACTCATCTTAGCGCGCTCGTTTTATAGGCTGCGCGAGGCGCGCAGCCTGATGTTTATTACGCGCCGGCGGGGCAAGCCCGCCGACGTTGAGCGTGATTCCGTCCCGTTACTGCACTTCCTTATATTTTCCCTTGTCGTCCCACTGGTAAACCACGTAGTCAGACACTTTCAGGTCGCCTTTGCTGTCCCAGGCTTTTTTGCCCATCACCGTGTCGACGGAATTGGCTTTCAGCCACTCGCTGGCTTTCGCGGAATCCTTGCCGCCGGTGGCCTTGAAGGCTGCGGCAATAGCCTGTACGGAGGCATAGGAGTAGAGGGTATAACCTTCCGGCTCGAATTTACCGGCGCGGAATTTGTCGATAACCGCTTTACCATCCGGGATCAGGCGCGGATCTTTACCAAAGGTCATGTAAATGCCGTTGGTATATTGCGGGCCGCCCGCTGCCGTCACCATCTCTTCGTTGACAATGCAGTCGCCGGAGAAGAATTTCGCCTGCACCCCCTGTTCACGCATCTGGCGAACCAGCGGGCCAGCTTCCGGGTGACAGCCGCCGAAGAACACCACGTCCGGTTTTTGCGCGCCGATCTTCGTCACCAGCGCGTTAAAGTCTTTTTCACCGCGGGATAAACCTTCATACATCACATCCTTTACCCCGCGCTTCGCCAGCGCCGCTTTGGTGGCGTCTGCCAGCCCCTGTCCATAGGTGTCTTTATCGTGAATGATGACCACGCGTTTGGCTTTCAGCTTGTCGATAATGAAGTCGCTGGCGACCTGACCCTGCTGGTCGTCGCGGCCGCACATGCGGAACATGTCGCTCATGCCGCGTTCGGTGATCTGCGGGTTAGTTGAGCCGGGAGTTATCGCGATGATGCCCGCGTCGCTATACACTTCGGAGGCGGGCATGGTGGAAGAGGAGCAGAAGTGGCCGACTACGGCGTTGACCTTATCCTGGTCGACTAAGCGGTTGGCGACGGCCACCGCCTGCTTAGGCTCGCAGGCGTCATCCCCCTGAACCAGTTTGATCTTCTCACCGTTAATACCGCCTGCGGCGTTAATGTCTTCGGCGGCCTGCGTTGCGCCGTGCCAGTACTGATCGCCGTAGGTGGCATTAGGGCCCGTGAACGGTCCGGCGACACCGATCACGATATCTGCCCGGGCGGAAAATGCCGTTACCAGACAACCGGCCAGCACAAGAGAAACAGGCGTTTTGATAAATTTCAGCGACATTATTATGTTCCTTAGCAAAGAGGTTTTTGCACCACGGCGTAAGCCTGAACGCCCAGGGCGCAGCCAATCCAAAAACACGAGCAAGAACAAAATGCACTAAACGAACGGCATCCTGCGTGATACGGCGAGGTTTCCATGCGCAGCGTCGCGCGAAGAACAGCAAGCAAAAACGTTGCCAGAATGGTTAACCCCTTGACGGGGTTATGACATGTTTGAGTATAGAGCGCCGCGTTATCCCGCCCTGCGCCAGGAGAAGAATTTACAGCGGAGATCACACATCGTTAACAATAAAGCCCATAAGTTGTGCAATGGTCACGATTTGCACACTTTTGCAGCAATAAAGACCTAAACTTCAGCCAGGGCAGGCGTGCGATCTGTGGTAGGATCCTTTCCTTTTTTATCAGGAGTGTCCGCGATGACGGAAGGTCCATTAAATGAAAGCGAAATGGCGTGGCTGGAAGAGACATTAATGTCTTACGGTCATGACGATGCGTCCGTGATTGACGTGTCCGAACTGGACGGCATGCTTACTGCAGTGCTTTCCGGCCCTGTTGTCGTTGAGCCAGATGCCTGGCTGGTGGCGGTATGGGGCGGGGAGAAGTACATCCCTCGCTGGAAAAACGATCGCGAGATGAACCGTTTTATCGATCTCTGCTTTAAGCATATGAACGACATTGCCGAGCGCCTGAGTGAATATCCGGATCAGTTTGAGCCGCTGTTCGGCTATAACGACGTTGACGGTGAGAGTTACACCGTGGTCGAAGAGTGGTGCTATGGCTACATGCGCGGCGTGGCGCTGACGGACTGGTCAGCCTTGCCGGAAACCCTGAAGGCCGATCTCGACGTGATTGCCCTGCACGGAACGGAAGAGAACAGCGAGAAGCTGGATGAACTGTCCGAAGAGGAGTATATCGCCAGCATCGAGAGCATCCAGCCTGCGGCCCTGCGCTTATACAACTACTGGGTGGAGAACCCGCAGCAGCCGGAAGCGAAGAAGCCTGTCGTGAACGGCACGAAAGTGGGGCGTAACGATCCGTGTCCTTGCGGCAGCGGGAAGAAGTTTAAGAGCTGCTGCCTGCACTGATAAAAAAAGGGGCTGATGATAGCCCCTTTTATCTTTAACCCACTTCCGGCAGCATCCCGGCGGCAATCAACACCTGCACCAGAATAATCATTACCCCGCAGCCAAACACAACGCACAGCAGCGGTTTTCCTCCCGCGACGCGATATCCTTGCTGAGGATGCTGCTGACGGCTTTTCCACGCCAGCAGGGAAGGGAGCAGCAGGGCCAGGACAGAGAGCGCCACCCCCGCGTAGCCCAGCGCCATCACAAACCCGCGAGGGTAAAACAGCGCAAACGCCAGCGGCGGTAGGAAGGTAATGGCTCCGGTCTGTAACCGCCCGGCGGCAGTATTGCGACGCTGGAACAGGTCGGCCAGGTAATCGAACAGGCCGAGCGCTACGCCCAGGAACGAGGTCGCGAGCGCCAGGTCGGCAAACAGGTGAACCGCCAGCTCCACGTGCGGCGAGGTGACCACCTCGCGCAGAGACAACAGAAAACCGTTCAGGCCAGCGTGCTGCGCCATCAGCCCGACGAAGGTTGAAGAGTCAATGCTACCCAGCGTCACCAGCTGCCAGAAAATGTAGGCGATCAGCGGAATGGCGCTGCCGATAACAAACACACGACGCAGCTTGCGGACATCGCCGTCCATATAGCTGACGATGCTCGGCACGCTGCCGTGGAAGCCAAACGAGGTGAAAATGACCGGGATGGCGGAAAGCGCCAGCCCTTGCTCCAGCGGCAGCGTCAGCAGGTTCACCTTGTGCACGTGCGGTGCCAGCAGCGCCAGCATGACAACCAGAAACAGAATTTTGGCGCTGAACAGAAAACGGTTAAAGAGATCGACCAGCGATGTGCCCACGCAGACCACGCCGCCGCCAATAAGCGCAAAGAAGATAGCCCCCGTTGCAGGGGTAATGTCAGAGCCAAACCAGTCGTTGACGCTGGAGGCGATTAGCTCCCCGGCACCGCTGATATACGCGGCCGTGAGGGCGTACATTAGGAACATCATGCTAAAGCCGGTGATCCACTGGCCGTAGCGTCCCAGGTAGCGCGCCGCCAGCGAACCCAGCCCGGTATCGGCGGGCACATGCTGGTAAACCTCAAGCAGCAGCAGTGCGGTATAGCACATTAATGCCCAGAGCGTGCAAAGCAGCAGCAGGGTCATCCCAAATCCCACTCCCGCGGCAGCCAGAGGCATTGCCAGCATTCCTGCGCCAATCGTCGTTCCGGCGACGATAAAAATACTTCCCAGGGTTCTGTTCTTCACGCTTTCCTCTACAACGACGCTTAACCGCAACAAAATCTGCGGCGCAGAGTAAGGCAAAAGCGGTAATTCGTCAAACCACCGTTACAAGGCGTGTAATGAAAGGTTTACGTATTGCGCTACTGCCCATCCTGAGTGGGGGCGACGGTCAGGCGTGACGTAAATAGGGCGTATGGGGAATAAAATGCGTGTTTTAATGCAGGGAAAGGTAAATTAACGCGGCGCCGGAAACCGGCACCGCGCTGATATTAATTCTGCGTATCGAGAGTCGACAGTTCTTTATCAATAAAGTAAAGTCCTTCGCCGGATTTACCCACCAGGGATAATTTATCCAGCACGGATTTAAACAGCTTCTCTTCTTCGTGTTGTTCCGCAACGTACCACTGCAGGAAATTAAAGGTTGGATAATCCTGGCCGATCATTGCCGCATGAACCAGTTCGTTAATTTTCTGGGTGATCAGCTGTTCGTGCTCGTAGGTGGCGCGGAACAGTTCGTCGAGAGAATTATATTCAGCAAAAGGCGATGCCACGTTCTCAATGCGCGGCAGGCTGCCCGTATCGGTCAGATAATCAAACAGGCGCTGCATGTGGGTCATCTCTTCCTGGGCGTGACGGCGCAGAAACGCGGCCGCACCTTCAAAGCTGTGATAGCTGCACCAGGCGCTCATCTGCTGGTAGAGAAGGGATGAATAGAGCTCAAGGTTCATTTGTGCATTGAGCTTGTCGATCATTTCAGTTTTCAGCATGGTGGCGCTCCGGATTATTATTACGGGTTCATAATGAGCGACACTATAATTTGTTATTTAATTATTTGCAAAACGTAAAATTAAATATTTGTTCGTTTAAAATACGAATGGGAATAAAACGCATTGGCGATATTTATTTTATTAATGCGAATTATTTTTGTTCTTAGTTAAATAAAGCGCCAGCAAACGCTGGCAGCTTTGATTAATACCAGGGATTATTTGCCTTAGGGTTAACGGCATACCCCATGCACTTATACTGGATAGTAACGCTCTCGTTCAGGCATAAAGAGCCGCTTGTCAGGGTACAGGTTTTGACCGGTTGCCCGTAGGCAGAGGCGGTGGCATAGCCCATGTTCTGACAGGCTTTTACCGCGGTACCGTTATTAACATATTCATCGGACCAGGCGTTTTGCAGCACGGCCTGGCCATAGTCGAGGCGGACAATGCCGTTCGGCGCGTCGAGGCTGCTGATTTCCGCCTGGCGTTTAACGCTGCATCCCGCGAGCAGCAGGACTGTAGCGGCTACGATGGCTCTTTTCATGGTTCGCTCTGAGTGGATGGAAATACGTTATCGTACCCGCAGATGCCCGCTGCAATGCCAGGAATAGCCGGACGATCTACCCTCACTCTTTGCAACGGACGGCGTAGATCCTCCCCTTCACAAAATTGTGAGCGTGCATTGGATTTTTAAAACTCCATTTCATTTACTTTGAAAGTCTGTTTATTTGATGCCAGAATGAACGGGAACAGGTATCCATGGCGGGGAGCGCCCGCAGCGCATTCTGGAGAGACACGATGAAAATTGCACTGATGATGGAAAACAGCCAGGCGGCTAAAAACCCAGTCATATTAAAAGAGCTGAAAACGGTAGCCGATGAAAAAGGGTTCCCGGTTTACAACGTGGGTATGAGCGACGAAAACGATCATCACCTGACCTACATCCACCTGGGCATTATGGCGAGCATTTTGCTGAATGCGAAAGCGGTGGATTTCGTGGTCACCGGCTGCGGCACCGGGCAGGGGGCGCTGATGTCGTTAAACATCCACCCTGGCGTGATATGCGGCTACTGCATCGATCCCGCAGACGCGTTTCTCTTCGCGCAAATCAATAACGGCAATGCGCTCTCTCTGCCTTTTGCCAAAGGGTTTGGCTGGGGAGCGGAGCTAAACGTTCGCTTTATCTTTGAAAAGGCGTTTACCGGCCGAAAAGGGGAGGGATATCCTCCAGAGCGTAAAGAGCCGCAGGTGCGTAACGCCGGTATTCTGAACCAGGTAAAAGCGGCCGTGGTAAAAGATAACTATCTTGACTCGCTGCGCGCCATCGATCCTGAGCTGGTGAAGACCGCTGTTTCCGGCCCGCGTTTCCAGCAGTGCTTCTTTGAAAATTGCCAGGATAAGGCGATCGAGGATTTTGTTCGCAGTATCGTGGGTTAATGCGCACTGCGCAGTTTAAATTGTGATATGCGTCACAAAAATATTGATTTTTGTGACGATGGTCATATTATAGGCACATTGACAATAAAGTTGTATAACAAGTTAATGGAGCATCACAATGAAACTGCGCAAAATCCTGAAAAGTATGTGGGCCAATTACTGCCGCACTTTTAAAGACGTGCCGCCTGGCGCCATGTTCTGATAAAAAAAACCTGCTTCGGCGGGTTTTTTTGTATCCTGCGGCAATGAAGGGCAGATGTCACGGGCCACGTTTTGATACTATGGCGGCCTTTGAATAAGGAGAAACCCCCATGTCACAAAACCTGAGCGCCGATCAGGAACTGGTCTCTGACGTTGTCGCCTGTCAGCTGGTTATCAAGCAAATTCTTGATGTTCTGGACGTTATTGCACCGGTTGAAGTGCGCGAGAAGATGTCCACGCAGCTGAAAAACATCGATTTTGCCAGCCATCCCGCGGCTGCCGACCCGGTGACGCTTCGCGCGATCCAGAAAGCCATCGCGCTGATTGAACTGCGCTTTACGCCGCAGGGCGAGTCTCATTAAAACGCGAACGGGCGACCGCGCGTGTCGCCCGTTGAAAACGTTAAAAGAAGGTCTGGACCAGCAGGTAGCTCGCCGCGCAGGCGCAGCTCACGCCAATTAGCCCCGGCAGAATAAAGCTGTGGTTAATGATGAATTTGCCGATGCGGGTTGTTCCCGAGCGGTCAAAGCCGATGCAGGCTAAATCACTCGGGTAGGTCGGCAGAACAAAATAGCCGTAGGACGCCGGGAAGAAGGCGATCAGCATTTTTGGATCGATGCCCAACATCAATCCCATCGGCGCCACGGCTGTCAGGGCCGCCGCCTGGCTGTTTACCAGCTTCGACACCAGGAAAAGCACGATGGCATACGTCCACGGATGGCTTTTCACCACCCCTTCCAGCGCCAGCTTTAACTCATCGAGATGCGCCTGGAAAAAGGTATCGCTCATCCACGCCACCCCGAACACCGAGAAGATCGCCACCATACCGGCCTTGAATACCGCACCGTTTGAGATGGCTGAGGCATTGACCTTGCAGGCCATCAGCATCACGGCACCGGCAATGAGCATCATCATCTGAATGACGAGGTTCATCGACAGGGCCGTCATTTTACCCTTCAGCTCGAAGGCCGGGCGCAGTTCGGGGAAAGCCCCGAGCAGGACTACCACCGCAATACCGGCAAAGAAAATCCATGTCGACCAGTAGGCCTGCTTCGGAAAACGCTGGTTCATTAACGTCTCCGTGCCGCCATAGATAAACTCGCGCTGTTTGGGATCTTTCAGTTTCTCCTGAAACTCCTCGTCGTCAGCTAAATCTTTCCCCCGACGTAAACTCCACAGGGCCGCGATCGCGACGCCGAAAAGCGAAGCGGGAACCGATACGGCGAGGATTTCCAGGATCCCCCACGCCTGCCCAATCCCATGCTGTGCGGCCAGGATGGAGACCAGCGACACAACGGCGACGGAAACCGGAGACGCGGTGATCGCCATCTGGGATGCCACCGATGCCACCGCCATTGGGCGTTCCGGGCGGATCCCTTTTTTCAGGGCGATATCCGCAATGATGGGGAACATGGTGTAGACCACGTGCCCGGTGCCGCACAGAAAGGTCAGCATCCAGGTGGTAAAAGGGGCGAGAAGCGTGATGTGCTGCGGGTGTTTGCGCAGCAGGCGTTCAGCAAACTGCATCATGACGTTGAGGCCACCCGCGGTCTGCAGGGTAGCGGCACAGCCTATCACCGCGAGAATGGTTAACATGACGTCAACCGGAGGCTTGCCGGGCTGGAGCCCAAAGACAAAACACAAAATAAAAAGGCCAATACCGCTGATTAACCCAAGCCCCATGCCGCCGAAACGTGTTCCCGTCAGCAGGCAGAGGAGAATGACAACAAACTCAATGGTGATCATGCTTTTCCCTCGTCAATGATTATGTAATTAAATAAATCATTACATTTTGCAAGGTTAATCATTGAGAGCGAGATCTGATTTGTTAAATTTCAGCAAAAGCAGAGGGTTGGGGAGATCAGAAGGAACCTGCCTCCCTGAACCAGGGCTAAGGCAGGTTAAACGCTTAGTGGTGCTGCACCGTCACAAGATCGAGCAGGTGGCGGTCGGCTTGCTCCGGGCGTAAACCGGCCTGGCGCGCATTGTGGATCTCATCCGCCAGCGTTTTCAGCAGCATACCGTCCTGCTGCTGTTCTTTATCCATATCGCGTAAAAATTTAAGAGTGATGATGTCATGCTGTGCTCTGGCTTCATCGGCCAGCTTGTTGAGCGTCGTACAGCGCTGCTCATGCTCTTCCAGCGTTTTCTGGAACAGTTCTTCCAGAGAAGAGTAATTTTCGTTGATCCCATCAAGGGCTTTAACAACCGGGTTAGCCCCCGCGGCCTTCAGGAAGTTAAAGACGCGCATCATATGGGTGACGTTGCTTTGTGCCTGTGAACGAAAGAACGTGGCAGAGCCCGTGAGACTTTTTTCAGAACACCATGCACTTAGGTGAAGGTGCAGGTTCGAGGCGTAGAACTCAAGGTTCATCTGCGCGTTAAGTTTTTGCATCATCGTTTGGGTAGCCATACTCATATCCTTATAGACTGTGGGACGTGATGTCCGCTGCTTAACCTGACAGCCAGGCAAATAGGAAGAAAAACAGAATTGCAATTTTTGCAGTGACTAAAATCGATCGAAAATTCACTTCCTGTGTTCGATATAAATAAGCATACCTTTGTCTCAGGATTAAGAAAACTCTTAATTAGGCTGTGTTTACCATACATTACAAAGTTTAATATAGTACAAAAATACAAATATATAGCCACCAAATGAAATTTTATTAAGCTGTTGATATTAAAGGCTAAGTGTCTTTAGGGGGATACTGATTTACTTTCGTGAACATTTAGCCGGAATAATGCTCTGTAAGAAAAATAAATACAGATTATTCATTTCAAATATATGATGCGTTGCTGAATTTGCGCTAAGTCAATTTTAACGGAATAACGCCTTTTCATGATGCTTTCGTTTTTTTGATGAAAAGCATGGATCCCCGTCAGGGGAGAGCCGCAGCGACATCCGCCGTAAGGCATCAGGGATTTCTTAGCTAATCTTATGGATAATTCTGCTTATCCTGCTTTCATTTGTCAGACAATTCCTGCCTTTTTTATGTCATTTTTCGCTGAATTTATGTACGCAATTACTGTAATTCTGCGGTGTGATGGGGCTCTCTTATGGATGATTAATTTCCCGCTAAAACTATCACCAGCAATAACGCTTATGACGAGGTAAGCGCTAATGCCTTGTTTTAAGTCCGATTAAATAAGAAGCACGCAAATCTTCCCTACAGAAAAGAATGCTAAAGCTGGAGTTTACCATGCACAAATTTACTAAAGCGCTGGCAGCCATCGGTCTGGCTGCCGTTATGTCACAATCCGCTATCGCTGAGAATTTAAAACTCGGT
Source organism: Enterobacter cloacae complex sp. P14RS (assembly GCF_014895895.1). Classification (NCBI taxonomy): domain Bacteria; kingdom Pseudomonadati; phylum Pseudomonadota; class Gammaproteobacteria; order Enterobacterales; family Enterobacteriaceae; genus Enterobacter; species Enterobacter cloacae complex sp. P14RS. The sequence goes on along the minus strand of NZ_JADBQM010000026.1, from coordinate 69,922 downwards.
TTTTTGGTAAAACAGCCGGAAGAACCCTGGTTCCAGACCGAATGGAAATTCGCTGATAAAGCCGGAAAAGATTTAGGTTTTGAAGTGATTAAAATCGCCGTGCCGGACGGTGAAAAAACCCTGAACGCCATCGACAGCCTGGCGGCCAGCGGCGCGAAAGGCTTTGTTATCTGCACGCCGGATCCAAAACTCGGATCGGCAATTGCGGCGAAAGCCCGCGGTTACGACATGAAGGTTATTGCGGTTGACGATCAGTTCGTTAACGCCAAAGGCAAACCGATGGACAGCGTTCCGCTGGTCATGATGGCGGCGACCAAAATCGGTGAACGTCAGGGGCAGGAGCTTTATAAAGAGATGCAGAAACGCGGCTGGGATGTGAAAGAGACCGCCGTCATGGCCATCACCGCAGACGAGCTGGACACGGCGCGTCGTCGTACGACCGGATCAATGGACGCGCTGAAAGCGGCCGGCTTCCCTGAAAAACAGATCTATAAAGTGCCAACCAAATCTAACGACATCCCGGGCGCCTTTGACGCGGCGAACTCTATGCTGGTCCAGCACCCGGAAGTGAAGCACTGGCTGGTGGTCGGCATGAACGACAACACCGTGCTGGGCGGCGTGCGCGCGACGGAAGGTCAGGGCTTCAAGGCGCCTGACGTTATCGGGATCGGCATCAACGGCGTGGATGCGGTGAGCGAGCTTTCCAAAGCGCAGGCCACCGGCTTCTACGGCTCTCTGCTGCCAAGCCCGGACGTTCACGGCTACAAATCCAGCGAAATGCTCTACAACTGGGTCACCAAAGGGGCTGAACCGCCGAAATTTACCGAAGTGACCGACGTGGTGCTGATTACCCGCGACAACTTCAAAGAGGAACTGGCGAAAAAGGGACTGGGCGGTAAGTAATACGCTGTGATTGTGCCCCTTACTCGCCGTAAGGGGCCAGACGTACACACTACAGGAATCACGGAGTCGTTATGCAACAGTCTAATCCGTATCTCTCTTTTCGCGGCATCGGGAAAACGTTTCCCGGTGTTAACGCGCTGACCGATATCAGCTTCGACTGCTATGCCGGCCAGGTTCATGCCCTGATGGGGGAAAACGGAGCGGGGAAATCCACGCTGCTAAAAATCCTCAGCGGCAACTACGCGCCAACAACCGGCACGCTGGCCATTCGCGGTGAAGAGGTGGCCTTTGCCGATACCACGGCGGCGCTCAACGCCGGCGTCGCCATTATCTATCAGGAACTGCACCTCATCCCTGAGATGACCGTGGCCGAAAACATCTATTTAGGCCAGCTTCCGCACAAAAGCGGCGTGGTAAATCGTTCGCTACTTAATTATGAAGCGGGGCTGCAGCTTAAGCATCTTGGTCTGGACGTCGATCCCCAGACCCCGCTGAAATACCTCTCCATCGGCCAGTGGCAGATGGTTGAAATTGCCAAGGCGCTGGCGCGTAACGCCAGGGTTATTGCCTTTGATGAACCCACCAGTTCGCTCTCCGCGCGTGAAATCGAAAACCTGTTCCGCGTGATCCGCGAGCTGCGCCAGGAAGGCCGCACCATTTTGTACGTCTCGCACCGCATGGAGGAGATATTTGCCCTGAGCGATGCCATCACCGTATTTAAGGATGGGCGCTATGTGCGCACCTTTACCGATATGCAGCAGGTTAACCATGACCAGCTTGTTCAGGCGATGGTCGGGCGCGATCTGGGCGATATCTATCACTGGAAACCGCGCGAGTACGGCCCCGAGCGCCTGCGTCTGGACAACGTCAAAGCGCCGGGCGTGCGGACGCCGGTTTCGTTATCCGTACGCAGCGGTGAGATCGTCGGTCTGTTTGGCCTTGTAGGGGCGGGGCGCAGCGAGCTGATGAAAGGGCTGTTCGGCGGTACACGCATTACCGCAGGGCAGGTCTCCATTGACGGCGAGCAGGTGGATATCCAGAAACCCGCCCACGCAATCAGGGCCGGGATGATGCTCTGCCCGGAAGACCGCAAGGCGGAGGGGATCATTCCGGTGCATTCGGTGCGCGACAACATCAACATTTCCGCCCGGCGTAAATTTATCCGCGCGGGTTGCCTGATTAACGACGGCTGGGAGTCGAGCAACGCCGACCATCATATTCGCTCGCTGAATATCAAAACGCCGGGACCGGAACAGCTGATTATGAATCTGTCAGGAGGAAACCAGCAGAAGGCCATTTTAGGCCGCTGGCTGTCGGAGGATATGAAGGTCATTTTGCTGGACGAGCCGACGCGCGGTATCGATGTGGGCGCAAAACACGAGATTTACAACGTGATATATGAACTGGCAAAACGCGGCGTGGCGGTGCTGTTCGCCTCCAGCGATCTGCCTGAGGTGCTTGGCGTTGCTGACCGCATTGTAGTGATGCGCGAAGGCGAAATCGCCGGTGAATTACTTCATGAACAGGCGAATGAACAACAGGCGTTGAACCTCGCCATGCCTAAAGTCAGCCAGGCTGTCGCCTGAGTAAGGAGTTAATGATGTCCTCTGTTACTACATCCGGAGCGCCGAAGTCGGCTTTTAGTTTTGGACGCATCTGGGATCAGTACGGCATGCTGGTGGTCTTTGCCGCACTCTTCATCGCCTGTGCAATCTTCGTCCCTAATTTTGCCACCTTCATTAATATGAAAGGGCTGGGACTGGCGATTTCCATGTCCGGCATGGTGGCCTGCGGCATGCTCTTCTGTCTGGCCTCCGGTGATTTCGACCTGTCGGTGGCCTCGGTTATCGCCTGCGCGGGCGTCACCACGGCGGTGGTGATCAACATGACGGAAAGCCTGTGGATTGGCGTTTTTGCCGGTCTGTTGCTTGGCGTGATCAGCGGTCTGGTGAACGGTTTTGTTATCGCACGCCTGAAGATTAATGCCCTGATTACCACGCTTGCAACGATGCAGATAGTCCGCGGTCTGGCCTATATCATCTCCGACGGTAAAGCGGTAGGGATTGAAGACGAGCGCTTCTTTACGCTGGGCTACGCCAACTGGCTGGGCCTGCCTGCGCCTATCTGGCTCACCGTGGCCTGCCTGATCCTGTTCGGCTTCCTGCTGAACCGCACCACCTTTGGTCGTAACACGCTGGCGATCGGCGGCAATGAAGAAGCGGCCCGTCTGGCAGGGGTGCCGGTTGTACGCACCAAGATTATTATCTTCGTGCTCTCCGGGCTGGTCTCCGCCGCGGCGGGGATTATTCTGGCGTCGCGTATGACCAGCGGCCAGCCAATGACGTCTATCGGTTATGAGCTGATCGTCATCTCGGCGTGCGTTTTAGGGGGCGTTTCCCTCAAGGGAGGCATCGGAAAAATCTCATATGTGGTGGCCGGTATCCTGATTTTGGGCACGGTGGAAAACGCCATGAACCTGTTGAATATTTCGCCGTTCTCTCAGTACGTCGTGCGCGGCCTGATCCTGCTGGCAGCCGTGATTTTCGACCGTTACAAGCAAAAAGCGAAGCGTACCGTGTAACCCCAGCGCTGACTTTTTATTGCTCAACTAATAACCATAGTTGACCCCTGAACCGCCTCGCCAGTTTTGCTGGCGGGGCGGTTGTCAAATGGCGAGGCCCATCACACTGTCTATACTTACATGGCTATGAAAGAGGTAAAGGCGTTTACCTCTCGTAAACCGTAAGGAGGATTAGGGTGGCTGACTTGTTAACCGCACCGCCTGTACTGCCCGGAAAATATGCTTTCTTTTTTGACCTCGACGGGACGCTCGCCGGGATCCAGCCGCATCCTGACGACGTGGTCGTACCGGATACGGTGCTAGAGAATTTGCAGCAGCTCTCTCGATTGAACGAGGGCGCATTGGCATTGATTTCAGGGCGCTCAATGGCCGAGCTGGACGTGCTCGCCAGTCCTTACCACTTTCCGCTGGCCGGTGTACACGGAGCGGAGCGCCGCGATATCCATGATCAACTGCATGTTGTATCACTCCCCGATACCTTAATTCAGGCGTTACATACTGAACTCTCCTCGGCGCTGGCGTCGCTCCCGGGCACGGAACTGGAAGCGAAAGGCATGGCGTTCGCCTTGCACTATCGGCAGGCTCCGCATCACGAAGCGGCGATCTTTGCGATTGCCCGCAGCGTGGCCGATGCACATCCGCAGCTCGCGCTGCAGCCGGGGAAGTGCGTCGTTGAGATAAAACCTGAGGGCATCAATAAGGGAGCCGCTATTGCGGCGTTTATGGCGGAACCGCCATTTAAGGGACGTACACCGGTATTTTTTGGCGATGACCTGACCGATGAGGCCGGTTTTCGCGTGGTGAAACAGGCCGGAGGGATCGCCGTCAAGGTAGGGCCTGGTGACACTGTCGCAGAGTGGCGTCTGGCGAATGTCGAGGCCGTCTGGCAGTGGATTTCTGATATCGCTAACCAGCAACAACAACAAATAGCGCAAAACAAAGGGGGAAACCATTATGGGTCGCTTAGTCGTCGTCTCTAACCGAATTGCACCGCCTGATGATAAAAAAGCCAGTGCAGGTGGCCTGGCGGTAGGGGTATTAGGTGCCTTAAAAGCTGCTGGCGGGCTGTGGTTTGGCTGGAGCGGTGAAATCAATGAACAAGAGAAACCGCTTAAAAAGGTAACGCGCGGGAACATTACGTGGGCATCATTTGCGCTCAAAGAGAAAGACTATGACGAGTATTACTCGCAGTTCTCCAACGCGGTCCTGTGGCCTGCGTTTCACTATCGTCTTGACCTGGTGAAATTCCAGCGTGAATCCTTCGAGGGCTACTCGCGGGTGAATGCGCTGCTGGCGGATAAACTGCTGCCTTTAATTGAGGAAGACGATATTTTATGGATCCACGATTATCATCTGCTCCCCTTCGCCAGAGAGCTGCGTAAAAGGGGAGTCAATAACCGAATTGGCTTCTTCCTGCACATTCCGTTCCCGACGCCGGAAATTTTCACCGCGCTGCCGCCGCATGAAGAACTGCTGGAGGCGCTGTGTGATTATGACCTGCTGGGCTTCCAGACCGAAAATGACCGTCTCGCGTTCCTAGACTCCGTGTCAGGCAAAACGCGCCTGGTAACTAACGGCGGCAAAACCCATACGGCGTGGGGCAAAACCTTCCACACCGAGGTCTATCCGATTGGTATTGAACCCGACGAAATTGCGGAACAGGCCTCGGGCCCGCTGCCGCCGAAGCTGGCCCAGCTTAAGAATGAACTCAAGCATGTGAAGAATATCTTCTCGGTAGAGCGTCTGGATTATTCCAAAGGGTTGCCGGAACGCTTCCTGGCGTATGAAACGCTGCTGGATAAATACCCTCAGCACCACGGTAAAATCCGCTATACCCAGATCGCGCCAACGTCGCGCGGGGAAGTGCAGGCCTATCAGGATATTCGTCATCAGCTGGAGACCGAAGCGGGGCGCATCAACGGGCGCTACGGCCAGCTGGGCTGGACGCCGCTCTTTTATCTGAATCAGCATTTTGACCGTAAGATCCTGATGAAGGTCTTCCGCTACGCCGACGTTGGCCTGGTTACGCCGCTGCGCGACGGGATGAACCTGGTGGCAAAAGAGTACGTGGCGGCTCAGGACCCGGCGGATCCGGGCGTGCTGGTACTTTCCCAGTTTGCAGGGGCAGCGAACGAACTGACCTCAGCGCTGCTCGTTAACCCTTACGATCGGGATGATGTGGCAAATGCCCTCAACCGCGCGCTGACCATGCCGCTGACGGAGCGAATTTCCCGCCATGCCGAAATGATGGAGACGATCCGGAATAACGATATAAATCACTGGCAGGCGCGTTTTATTCAGGATCTACGCGAAATAGCCCCGCAAAGTCACGAAGGCGATCTGCAAAAAAAGATCGCGACCTTCCCTAAACTCGCCTGATATTCCTCTGGGGGGGTTAAGCCCCCCCAAGCGGCACTAACAGCACGTCAACCTGGCTTGAGGCGATAATAGATTTTGCCGCGCAGGTAGCCCTCGATATAAAGCTGTGGTTATGGTTCCCGCAAATCACTAAATCAATATTCTGCTTGCGGCACATATCAAGAATATGGGCATTCAGTTCCCCCGTCGCAATAACGGTTTCATCAATGGGGTACTCTGCTTTTTCGACAAGCTCTCGCAGAAACTGCTGCGTTTCCTCCTGCAAAACCTCACGAATATCTTCCAGCATCGGGGCCGCCAGTTGATTGTACATCTCGGGCTCGGCCGCGAGGGTAATGAGGCTGATGCGCGCATTATGCGGCCGGGCGATGGATACGGCCCGGGCGACAAGCTGGTGGCTTTCGGGGGAAACGGCAACAGAAACAAGAAGATGGGAGTAACTCATGGCGCACTCCTTAGATGCCTAACAGACAGCGTTTCATCACCATTACCGCGAATTTCCTGGTTTCGCAAGACTTGAATACGACATTAGTGTGAAGCTTATCATAATTATTCATTAATTATTCTTATAAGAAGAATAACTGATAAATGCGCCTAAATGAAAAAAATTAACAACTTAACGTAAGTCACACAAATCCTCGCTTTCACTATTAAATCGTTCTAACAAGTTATAAACGCATTTCGAATGATCACGCAATGAAACAATTTTTTTGCCAGAAATGCATAACTGTATGTTTTATCAAAGTAATCAAAATGTGTCCCTGACGCATACGCGATGTAAACGATTGCTGATACCGCACGCACGGGTAAAAGCACATTGCGTGCCACTTATTCTCACGCGTATGCATGAGTATTCGTCGATTAAGAATACAAAACAGTGCTGATTGCTTAAAAAATGAGCAAATTAGAAGTCATACTGATGGATTTATGGGTAACATTCACTTAAATTGTGTGACGTGGATCACATTTTTTTTAAATTTGAGGGTGGCTGCATTGTATGTGTCAAATCTGGCGAGTAGAGTTTGCGTCGAATTAGGAAAAATCTTAGTTATTTGTAAGAAATGATAAAACCTGTAAGAGATGTAACCGCGTTGCATTCCTTACGCGTTTGGATGAATACAAACCTAGATTCAACTATGCATTTAGCCTTTTCTTTTTTATACCGGGTGATTTCCCGGCGACATCACGGGGTGCGGTCTTTCCGCATAAAAATAATAGTTGGTTATTCGGGATGGGAACAATGCATACATCCGAGTTGCTAAAACATATTTATGACATCAATTTGTCATATTTACTGCTCGCGCAGCGTTTAATTAGTCAGGACAAAGCGTCCGCGATGTTTCGTCTGGGTATTAACGAAGAAATGGCAACCATGCTGGGTGGATTAACCCTCCCGCAGATGGTAAAACTGGCGGAAACGAATCAACTGGTGTGCCAGTTCCGTTTTGATAATCCGCAGACGATAACGCGTCTGACGCAGGAATCCCGCGTGGACGATCTGCAACAGATCCATACCGGTATCCTGCTCTCCACTCGCTTGCTTAGCGACATCAGTCAACCTGATGACGCAGCCCGTAAGAAAAGGGCCTAGCAATGAGCGAAAAAAGCATTGTTCAGGAAGCGCGTGACATACAGCTGGCCATGGAGCTGATTACGCTGGGTGCTCGTTTACAAATGCTGGAAAGCGAGACTCAGTTGAGCCGTGGTCGCCTCATCAAACTGTATAAAGAGTTACGCGGTAGTCCCCCGCCGAAAGGCATGCTGCCGTTTTCTACGGACTGGTTTATGACCTGGGAGCAGAACATCCACGCTTCCATGTTCTGTAATGCCTGGCAGTATCTTCTCAAAACCGGTTTGTGTAGCGGCGTAGACGCCGTGATCAAAGCGTACAAACTTTACCTTGAACAATGCCCACAGCAGGAAGAAGGCCCTCTGCTGGCGCTGACCCGCGCATGGACGCTGGTGCGTTTTGTTGAGAGCGGAATGCTTGAACTGTCGCGCTGCAATTGCTGCGACGGCAATTTTATTACCCATGCTCATCAGCCTGCAGGCAGCTTCGCCTGTAGTTTATGTCAGCCGCCGTCCCGCGCAGTAAAAAGACGTAAACTTTCCCGGGATGCTGCCGATATTATTCCACAACTGCTGGATGAACAGATCGAACAAGCTGTTTAACCCGAACGTGTGGGCAAGATTCCAGCAGCGGTAAGTCATTACCGCTGCTTTTTTTTACCCCGCAAACGGTAAACGCTGCGAGCTGGACGTCCTTGCCATAGTCACTAGCGGAAGGATGATGTCGTGCTTATCTTATTAGGTTACCTGGTAGTTCTCGGTACAGTTTTCGGCGGTTACATGATGACCGGCGGGCACCTTGGAGCACTCTATCAACCGGCTGAACTTATTATCATCGGCGGCGCAGGGGTAGGGGCTTTTATCGTTGGCAACAACGGTAAATCGATCAAGGGCACGTTGAAGGCAATTCCATTGCTGTTCCGTCGCTCGAAATACACCAAAAGCATGTATATGGATCTGCTGGCGCTGCTCTATCGCCTGATGGCGAAGTCGCGTCAGCAGGGGATGTTCTCGCTTGAACGGGATATTGAAAACCCGAAAGAGAGCGAAATTTTTGCCAGCTATCCGCGCATTCTGGCGGACGCCATGATGCTGGATTTCATCGTCGATTACCTGCGTCTCATCATCAGCGGCAATATGAATACCTTCGAAATCGAAGCGCTGATGGACGAAGAGATCGAAACCCACGAAAGCGAATCTGAAGTGCCGGCCAACAGCCTGGCGCTGGTGGGCGACTCCCTTCCGGCGTTTGGTATCGTGGCGGCGGTCATGGGGGTGGTACACGCCCTGGCCTCGGCGGACCGTCCGGCGGCTGAACTGGGCGCGCTGATTGCCCATGCGATGGTGGGCACCTTCCTCGGTATTTTGCTGGCTTATGGTTTTATCTCTCCGCTGGCAAGCGTGCTGCGCCAGAAAAGCGCGGAAACCACCAAAATGATGCAGTGCGTGAAGATCACGCTGCTCTCTAACCTCAACGGTTACGCGCCACCGATCGCGGTTGAATTTGGCCGTAAAACGCTTTACTCCAGCGAGCGTCCGTCGTTTATCGAGCTTGAAGAACACGTGCGCGCGGTGAAAAACCCAAACCAACAGACGACAACTGAGGACGCATGAAAAACCAGTCCCATCCGATCGTCATCGTTAAAAAACGCAAGCACAAGGGCGGCGGGCACGGTTCCCACGGCTCCTGGAAAATCGCGTACGCCGACTTTATGACCGCAATGATGGCGTTCTTTCTGGTGATGTGGCTGATCTCCATCTCCAGCCCGAAGGAGCTTATCCAGATTGCCGAATATTTCCGTACCCCGCTGGCGACGGCGGTGACCGGTGGGCCGCGTATCTCTAACAGCGAAAGCCCGATCCCCGGCGGCGGCGATGATTACACCCAGCAGAAGGGTGAGGTGAAAAAAGAGCCGAACATCGACGAGCTGAAACGCAAGATGGAGCAGGCGCGTCTGAAAAAACTGCGTGGCGATCTCGACCAGCTGATTGAAGCGGATCCTAAACTGCGCGCGCTGCGGCCGCACCTGAAAATCGATCTGGTCCAGGAAGGGCTGCGTATTCAGATTATCGACAGCCAGAACCGCCCGATGTTTAAAACCGGGAGTGCGGAAGTTGAGCCGTACATGCGCGATATTTTACGCGCCATTGCGCCGGTGCTGAACGGCATTCCTAACCGCATCAGCCTTTCGGGCCACACGGATGACTTCCCGTACGCCAGTGGAGAGAAGGGATACAGCAACTGGGAGCTTTCTGCCGATCGTGCCAACGCCTCGCGTCGCGAGCTGGTGGCAGGTGGGCTTGATGATGGCAAGGTACTGCGCGTGGTCGGCATGGCAGCAACCATGCGGGTCTCCGACCGCGGGCCGGATGACGCCATCAACCGTCGTATCAGTCTTTTAGTGCTGAACCAGCAGGCGGAGCAGGCCATCCTGCACGAAAACGCCGAAAGTCAGAATGAGTCACTGGACGATTTAAAACAGCCTGGGGCCGTCCCTGCGGCTGCCGTTCCAACATCGCCACCAGCCAATCCGAGGTGATAGCGTGAGCATGGATATTAGCGATTTTTACCAGACATTCTTTGATGAAGCCGACGAACTGTTGGCGGATATGGAGCAACATTTGCTCGATCTGGTGCCCGAAGCACCGGACTCCGAGCAGCTCAATGCCATCTTCCGCGCGGCGCATTCTATTAAAGGCGGAGCCGGAACGTTTGGATTTACCATCCTGCAGGAAACGACCCATTTAATGGAAAACCTGCTTGATGAAGCACGACGCGGTGAGATGCAGCTCAATACCGACATTATCAACCTGTTTTTGGAAACCAAAGATATTATGCAGGAACAGCTCGACGCCTATAAAAGTTCGGCAGAGCCTGATGCCGCCAGCTTTGAATACATCTGCAATGCGCTGCGCCAGCTCGCCCTGGAAGCAAAAGGTGAGGTCGCTGCAGCCGTTGTCCCTGCGGCAAAGCTGAGCGTTGTCGATGCGGTTGCTGCTGAAGAGGCCGCGCCAGCCGCTGCGCAAGCGGGCAAGCTGCGCGTTGTGCTGTCACGCCTGAAAGAGAGCGAAGTTAACCTGCTGGAAGAAGAGCTGGGTAACCTGGCGAAATTAAGTAACGTAGTGAAAGGCAAAGACAGCCTCGCAGCGACCCTCGATGACGGTATCAGTCAGGACGATATCGTGGCGGTGCTGTGCTTTGTCATTGAAGCCGACCAGATCGCCTTCGAAACGGAAGCCGCCGCGGTAGCAGCTCCGGCTGCAGAAGAAGAGGTTGCTGCCGTTGCCCAGGCCGCCGCACCGGCTGTGGCCCCAGCGGCCCCGGTGCTGAAGGCGGTGCCAAAAGAGGCCGCGGTGCCTGGCCGTGGTGAAAAACCGGCCGCGCGCTCCAGTGAGTCCACCAGCATCCGTGTCGCCGTTGAGAAGGTTGACCAGCTGATTAACCTGGTTGGCGAACTGGTGATCACCCAGTCCATGCTGGCGCAGCGTTCTAACGAACTCGACCCGGTCACGCACGGCGATCTGATCACCAGCATGGGCCAGCTTCAGCGTAATGCCCGCGACCTGCAGGAATCGGTCATGTCCATCCGCATGATGCCGATGGAATATGTCTTCAGCCGCTTCCCGCGCCTGGTGCGCGACCTTGCCAGCAAGCTAAATAAGCAGATTGAACTGACCCTGATGGGCAGCTCAACGGAGCTGGATAAGAGCCTGATCGAGCGCATCATCGACCCGTTAACGCACCTGGTGCGTAACAGCCTCGACCACGGTATTGAACTGCCTGAAAACCGCATTGCCGCCGGGAAATCCCCGGTAGGGAATCTGATCCTCTCTGCGGAACATCAGGGCGGGAACATCTGCATCGAAGTGACCGACGACGGCGCGGGCCTTAACCGCGAGCGCATCCTGGCGAAAGCCATTTCACAGGGCATGGCGGTGAATGAAAACATGACCGACGAAGAAGTGGGCATGCTGATCTTCGCGCCGGGCTTCTCGACCGCCGAGCAGGTGACGGACGTTTCCGGACGCGGCGTCGGCATGGACGTGGTGAAACGTAACATTCAGGAGATGGGCGGCCACGTTGAGATCCAGTCTAAACAGGGCTCCGGCACCACCATCCGCATCCTGCTCCCGCTGACGCTGGCGATCCTCGACGGCATGTCGGTCAAAGTCGCGGACGAAGTCTTCATTCTGCCGCTGAACGCGGTGATGGAATCCCTCCAGCCGCGTGAAGAAGATCTGCATCCGCTGGCGGGCGGCGAGCGCGTCCTCGAAGTGCGCGGTGAGTACCTGCCGCTGGTCGAGCTGTGGAAAGTGTTTGAAGTGGACGGGGCGAAGACCGAGGCCACGCAGGGTATCGTGGTGATCCTGCAAAGCGCGGGCCGTCGCTACGCGCTGCTGGTCGATCAGCTGATTGGTCAGCACCAGGTGGTGGTGAAGAACCTCGAAAGCAACTACCGCAAGGTGCCGGGTATTTCTGCTGCCACCATTCTGGGGGATGGTAGCGTAGCGCTGATCGTCGACGTGTCGGCGCTTCAGGGATTAAATCGTGAACAACGTGTGGCGTACACAGCCGCCTGATTAAGTAGAAGGTAATAACATGACCGGTATGAGTAATGTAACGAAACTGGCGGGCGAGCCATCAGGGCAGGAGTTCCTGGTATTCACTTTGGGCGATGAGGAGTACGGCATCGATATCCTGAAAGTGCAGGAAATTCGTGGTTACGACCAGGTTACCCGCATCGCTAACACGCCAGCGTTTATTAAAGGTGTCACCAACCTGCGCGGCGTGATTGTGCCAATCGTGGATTTGCGCGTGAAGTTCAGCCAGGGTGACGTTGACTACAACGACAATACCGTCGTGATCGTCCTGAACCTGGGACAGCGCGTGGTGGGTATCGTGGTGGATGGCGTATCTGACGTGCTTTCCCTGACCTCTGACCAGATTCGTCCTGCGCCGGAGTTTGCGGTCACGCTGTCGACCGAATACCTGACCGGCCTGGGGGCGCTCGGCGAGCGTATGCTGATTCTGGTGAACATCGAAAAGCTGCTGAACAGCGAAGAGATGGCGCTGCTGGATATCGCGGCGAATCACGTAGCGTAAAACAAAGCCGGGTGACGCTGACGCCACCCGGCTTTTTCATGCCATTATGCTTCCTGCTTTACCAGCTCAGCTTCAGCTTCCCGCGCACCTTCATTCTGCGAGAGCATCGCCGTCGCAATCCCGTTCCCCAGCACGTTAATCGCGGAACGCCCCATATCCAGGAAGTGGTCGATCCCCATCAGCAGCAGAATACCGGCGACCGGAATGTTAAAGCTTGGGATCGTCGCGGCCAGCACCACCAGCGAGGAGCGCGGCACGCCCGCAATGCCTTTTGACGCAAGCATCAGGGTCAGCATCAGAACCGTCACTTCAGAGAAGCTCAGATGGATGTTGTACGCCTGCGCAATAAACATCGAGGCAAACGAGCAGTACACCATCGACCCCACCAGGTTGAAGGAGTAGCCAATCGGCAGAACGAAAGAGGCGATGTTGCGCGAGCAGCCAAAGTGCTCCAGCTGCTCCAGCGTTTTAGGGTAGGCCGCTTCAGAGCTGCTGGTGGTGAACGCGACCAGCACCGGATCTTTCAGCATGCTGACCAGGCGGAACACCTCTTTTTTCAGCACCATGTAACCCACGGCCAGCAGCACCATGCAGGTGAGAAGAATGGCAACGTAGTAGCCGCCAATAAAGGAGGCGTAGTTCAACAGGATGCCCAGACCCTGCGTGGCAATGACGGAGGAGATCGCCGCGAAGATGGCCAGCGGCGCAACATACATCACATAACCCGTTACCTTCAGCATGATATGGGAAACCACATCCAGTGCGGCCACCAGCGGCGCGTTGAATTTCTGCCCCAGCGACGCGCCGCCGATGCCGAAGAACATCGAGAACACCACAATCTGCAGGATCTCATTGTTCGACATCGCCCCCGCGATGCTGGTGGGAATGGTGTGAGACAGGAACGCTTTCAGCGTCATCCCGCCCACGGCCAGACCGGTATCCACCGCCTCGGTTGGAATAGTCAGGTTCAGGCCGCTTCCCGGACGCTCCAGCGTAACGATAAACAGTCCGACCAGAATAGAAAGCACGGATGAACTTATGAACCATACCATCGCTTTGCCGCCCACCCGGCCTATGGTGGAGGTTTCTCCCAGCTTCATAATGCCTACGGTCAGCGTGCTGAAGACCAGCGGCGCAATAACCATTTTGATCAGACGGAGGAAAATATCGGTCAGAAGGGTAATATTATCCGACCAGGCTTTGATGGCATCCGCAGATGCGTACTCGTGAATTGCCGCCCCTGAAAGAATACCCGCCAGCATGAATATCACGATGAAGAGTGTAAGTTTGTTTGCACTTGCCACGAAAAAAGACCCTCTATGCGCTATCAGATGTCGCCCGCGCCGATACATATAAATTTTTAATTACTGCACGGGAAAATATTCGGCACATAAATTGACGCAAAGCGTAGGGGGTTACAACAAGTTTTTAAGTTTTATTGATTTTGTTGTTGGTGGCATAACGATATATTGTGATGGTGATCACACTATAAGGGATATATTCTCTTCTGAAAAAATAAAAATGCGGCCAAAATAATTTTAATTCATTGTTATTTATAAGAATATTAAGTCAATAGGACACAAGGATTATGCGTTTTGGGGCGGGTGGTGGAAGCGATATCCGTAAACTAAATTCTCATTAACCCCTCTCAGAGGAACCTTAAGCGGGGCTAACATCTTGAACAGCATAAATAAAATGTGGCAAGGGAACGCGTTTGACTTCCGGAGGGTGGAAAATGAAAAGAAAACGCCTTTTAATCTGCGCTGGCGCGTTACTGGCGGCGACAACGGTACATCCTGCGCTGGCCGTGACCAGCAGCGGCACCATCGGTGCGACGCTGACCCTCACAAACGGGTGTCTGATTAACGGATCGCCCACGCAAAACGGTATTAACTTCGGGACACTCGATTTTGGTACCCATCCCGCCACGTTTTCCACGCTGACCACCCAGCTCACCGGCGCCAGCGGCGGGAATACGTTCACCATTCAGTGCACCACCGCCAGCTATACGGTGGCGATCACCGGCAACACGAACTCCACCGCACCCGGTACCGTGGTCGGCACGCCGGGCACGCCTGCGCGCTATCTGATCAATACCGCCAATGCGGCGCAGGGCGTGGCTTACAGTCTGTACAGCGACAGCGGATTTAACAACGTCATCGCCAACAACGCGGCGCTGCCGGTCGCGTCGACGGCGGGCGGGGTCAACAGCTACACCCTTTACGGGCGCATCACCGGCGGCGGTAACAGCGTCACGGTGGTGCCGGGCACTTATACCGACACGATCAACGTCAGCGTCACCTACTAGCTCCAGCCATGAAGGCCTCCTTTTTAAGTCTGCGCGCTTGCGCAGAGGGGATCGTGCAGCCTTTTTTTGCGCTGGCGCTGGGGCTGACCCTGGTTTCCGGGGCCGGCGCGGTGACGTCGCAGTCGTTTAAGGTGAGCGCGACCGTCGTGCCGGGATGTTCTGTCACGACGGGGACCGGCGGGATCTTCGGGACGCTGGATTTTGGAACCCATACCGGCGTGGAGAGTGCCCCGGTAAGCACCAGCTTTGTGCCCAACGGGGCGCTGTCCATCGCCTGCACGCCGGGCGTGGCGCTGAGCATGAGCATCAACGGCGGGCAAAACTACGCCTCGGTGCGCCGCATGACGCGTTCAGGCGGCACCGACGTGGTGGGCTACCGGCTTTACAGCAGCAGTTCACTGGCGGCGAACAGTGAGATTGGGGTCAACCAGGCCATCCCGGTGACCTACACCAACAGCAACAATATTGCACTACCACTTTTTGGCGTAGCGCTGCTGACCGGATTTAGCCCGGCAGGCACCTATTCCGATCAGCTCACCGTGACCTTGTCATGGTGAAAAAGGGAGAACATTCGATGAAGCCACTATTCAGGCATTGGTACCTGGTGAGTATGTTGGGCGTGACCGCCATGGCGGCAGGACAGGCGCAGGCGGCGGCGACCATTCTGTTATGGCCCATCGATCCGTGGCTGTCGGCCGACAGCAAAGCGACTGAATTGTGGATCCAGAATCAGGGAAACAGTGCCACAACGATGCAGGTGCGCATTGTGCGCTGGAAGCAGGAGGGGGGCTTTGAGCGCTATACCGCCCAGCAGGACGTGGTCGCCAGCCCGCCCATCGTCACCATCGGCAAAGGCAGTAAACAGCTGATCCGCCTGATCAAACAGGGTACGGTTCCGATGGGCGTTGAACAAGCCTATCGCATTATCGTGGATGAAATTCCCCAGCCGGACGCGAAGGCCGACCCCGCCATCGGCCTTAAACTGCAGATGCGCTATTCCATACCGCTGTTCGTTTACGGACAGGGGATCCCGACAATAAAAGAGGGGGCGCATCATGCCCTCGTGGATACCCGTAACCTGAGCTGGCGCGTCACGCAGGTGGCGGGCCAGCCTGCCATTGAAGTCCGCAATCAGGGCGATGTTCACGTCAGGCTCAGCCAGGTGGCGCTGGAGCAGGGGGGACAAAAGCGCATGATTGCGGATGGCCTGCTGGGCTATGTGCTGCCGGGCAGCACCCGCAGCTGGCCGATTCCGGCCGGGATCCGCCAGCCCAGCCAGATCAGCGCGCAGATTAATGCCAGGGATGCACAATGGCAGTCGACGCCCGTCAACTGAAGCCCGCAATGGTGATCCTGCTTTGCGTGAGTACCAGTACCTGGGCCGAACCGGGTGATGACAGCTTACCGCCGCCGCCGCAAGCGCAGGCGATAAACGGGGAGGCGGTTTTCCAGCTCGCCCTGGTACTGAACCACTACGACACCGGGCTGGTGGTTCCCGTGACGCAACGCGACGGCGCTTACTATATCTCCAGCGCCGATTTGCTGCGCGCCGGGCTTCCGCCTGAACATGTGCCCAACGGCGACGTCAATCTCAGCACGCTTCCGGCGGTGCGGGTGGAGTATGACAGTCCCGCGCAGCGTCTGCTGCTGACCGTGCCCCGTGAGTGGATAACCTCCCGCGTCACCCCGTTTGGCGGCCAGCCGACGCAGAGTAAGCCTCACTATGGCAGAGGCGCGCTGCTCAATTACGATTTTTATACCAACCATACCGAGCACGTCGGCGGGCAGGCCTCGCTCTGGCATGAATTCCGCTACTTCAATGAAAACGGTTCATTCTCCTCCACCGGCTACGCCCGCGAAAATTTCACCGGCAACGACGGTCAGCAGGAGGGCTATGTCCGCTATGACACCACCCTTCTGGTGACCAACGAGGAGGACGCCACCACCTGGACCGCCGGGGATGTCATCAGCGATGCCCTGAGCTGGAGCAGCAGCGTCCGCATGGGCGGGATCAGCTATGGGCGTGATTTCTCCCTGCGTCCGGACCTGGTGACCTGGCCGCTGCCGGAATTTTCAGGTGAAGCGGCGGTGCCGACCTCGGTCGACCTCTTCATCAACGGCTACCGCTCCGGGTCCACGCAGCTGCAGCCCGGACCGTTCACCCTGACGAACCTGCCCTACATTAACGGCGCCGGGGATGCGGTGCTGGTCACCACCGATGCGCTGGGGCGCCAGGTGAGTACTACTCTGCCGTTTTACGTCACCAGCGATCTGCTGAAAGAAGGGCTGAGCGATGGGGCCGTTACCCTGGGGAGCCTGCGGCGCAACTACGGCATTAAGAATTTTGACTACGGCCCGGCGGCGGGGAGCGGATCGTATCGCTACGGCCTGACGGACTGGCTGACGCTGGAGGGGCACGCCGAAGGCGCGGAGGAACTGGCGCTCGCCGGTGCGGGGACGGTGGTCAAGCTGGGGCGTTTTGGCGTGGTGAATACCTCGTACAGCCAGAGCCGGATGCGCGGAGATGACGGCGGGCAAATCAACTGGGGCTACCAGTACAGCACCAGCGAGTTCAGCCTCGCCACCCAGCATACCCGCCGCGATCGCGGCTTTGGTAACCTGGCCCTGTATGACCAGCCGACGGTGTACGACGAAAATGACCGCCCCATCGCCAGCTTTAGCCGCAATACCGATCAATATTCCCTGACCTTCAACCTGGGGGAATACGGCAACATCGGGGCGGCCTGGATCGGCGTGGAGAGCTTTGACAGCCAGAAAACCGAGCTGCTTAACCTCTCCTGGAGCCGAAATCTGTGGGGCTCCAGCAGCATTTACCTCGCCGCCAGCCGGGACCAGCAGCGGGGCGACTGGACGGTCGCGATGTCATTCCAGGTGCCGCTGGGCGAACGCGACAGCGCGGCGCTCACCGTGGAAAATACCCCGGATGCAGGCAGCACGCAGCGCATCAACTACAACCACTCGATGCCCTCCGACGGCGGCTTCAGCTGGAATATGGCGTGGGCGAACCAGTCGCGATCGAATAACTACCAGCAGGGAACGGTGGGCTGGCGCAATAACAATATCGAGCTGCAGGGGGGCGGGTACGGCGAGAAGGGCATGATGACCTGGTGGAGCGAAGCGATGGGCTCCCTGGTGCTGATGGACGGCGAACTGTTTGCGGCAAACAAAATCAACGATGCGTTTGTGGTCATCAGCACCGATGGCCAGCCGGATGTCCCCGTCAGCTATGAAAACCAGCCGGTTGGTAAAACCAACCGCAACGGGTATCTGCTGGTGAGCGGCGTCTCGGCCTATTACCCGGCAAGCTACAGTATTAATACCCTGAACCTGCCTGCCGACACCCGGCTGAAAGAGACCGAGCGGCGGGTGGCGATCCGCCGCCACAGCGGTTATCTGGTGGATTTCCCGATGGAACAGGAGCGGGTAGCGAGCGTCATCCTGCACGACGCGCAGGGGGAGGCCATTCCGGTGGGAAGCCAGGTTCGACGCGCCTCGCGCAGCAATGCGGTGGTGGGATATGACGGGATTGCCTGGCTGGAAAACCTCAGCGACGTCAATCTGCTCGACGTCACGACGCCGACAGGCAAACGCTGCAGGGCAACGCTGACCATCGGCGCGAACCCGGACCACAGGCTGCAAACCTACGGCCCGCTGGTCTGCCGGGAGGGGCCATGAAGCGCTGGGTGATGTTGCTCCTGCTGCTGCTCTCCGGCGGCAGCTGGGCGGCCTGTACCGTCAGCACGGTCAATGCGTCGTTCGGCAGCGTCACGTCGTTTGCGCTGAGCGGCTCCGGGGAGGTGGAGACCACCGGCACGCTGGTGGTGGCGTGTGATGCGATACTCAACCTGCTGACGAACGACTCGGTGACGCTGAACTACACCGCAGCAACGATATCGGCCAACAGTCGTGCGACCCTGAAACGCACCGATAATGCCGCCATCACGGACGTGATCCCCACCCGGCTGTGTGGACTTTCGGGTTGCGCGAGCAGCAGTGAGGTACAGATAAGTAAATCGTATACCTGGAGCGGAAATACCTTGCTGGGATTGCTCGGGTCAAAGCAGTACAACATTCCGCTCTATTTCCGCACCGTCGCCGGACAAAACGTCTCTGCCGGGCCGTATCAGGTGCAGTTAACCTTCAGCGTTAACTACAGCGTCTGTTCCGTGGGGGCGCTCGGTATTTGCACCATCAATCAAACGGGAACCGCGACGACCAGTATTCTGCTTAACCTGACCGTCACCAACGACTGCAGCGCCATGACCACGCCGGACGTCAACTTTAGCAGTGCGCCGCTGGTGCAAAATTTCCCCACGGTCTCGCAGGCGATTGCCGTCACCTGTACCAAAGGCAGTACCTATACCATCGGGATTAACAATGGTGCCAACGCGCTGAATAACGTGCGCCGGATGGTGAGCGGCAGTAACTACCTGAGTTATGACATCTATAAAGAAGCCACGACTAACCGCTGGGGCAGCAGCGGCAGCGAACGCTGGACCAGCGCGACCTCCTCGCTGGTCAGCGCCGACGGCCTGCTGCGTACCTATAACTACACCGCCAAAGTTCTGACCAGTCAGGCCACGCCGCCCGCCGGCACCTACACCGATACGCTGATTGTTGACGTCGCGTTTTAACCCCGCGCTTTTCCCTTTCGCAAATGTAAAGTTCCTGTGGCCTGTGCCGATAACACCGTTAATAAATCTATGAGAAGGTGTTGTATGTTGAACCGTATCCGCGTTGTCACAATGCTAATGATGGTGCTGGTCATTTTCGCACTACTTCAGCTTATCTCCGGCGGGCTTTTTTTCTCGTCGTTAAAACAGAACCAGGACAGCTTCGCCGCCTCGAACGATCTCCGCCTGCAGCAGAGTGAGCTCACGTCGACGTGGGATCTGATGCTGCAAACGCGCATCAACCTGAGCCGCTCGTCCGCGCGCATGATGATGGATCCGAACAATCAGCAGAGCAGCGCGAAAACCGATCTGCTAAAAAATGCCCGGGCTACGCTGGCCGACGCGGCTAAACACTACGCCGCCTTCAGGCAAATCGCACCGCAGCCTGCTATGGCGCAGGTGAGCCAGAACATTGATGAAAAATACAGCGCCTACTATGCCGGGCTGACGGAGCTGATCCAGTTCCTCGAGAGCGGCAATATGGACGCCTACTTCGCACAGCCGACGCAGGGGATGCAAAACGCACTCGGCGCGGCGCTGGGGGAATACGCGAAGGCCAGTGGCGATCTGTATCACTCGGCCTTTACTGAAAGCCAGAATGACTACCGCTTTGCGAAATGGCAGATGGCGGTGTTGGCCCTGGCGCTGGTCATTGTGCTGTTTGCTGTGTGGTACGGCATTCGCCACATCCTGCTGAACCCTCTCGTCCGCGTGATTGCCCATATTCGCGAGATTGCCTCTGGCGATCTGACCAAAACGCTGACCGTTTCCGGACGTAACGAGATCACCGAGCTGGCCAACAGCGTCGACCACATGCAGCGTTCATTGATCGAGACCGTCGCCAACGTGCGTAACGGATCCGAGGCGATCTATACCGGCACCAGCGAAATCGCGATGGGGAATAACGATCTCTCATCTCGTACCGAGCAGCAGGCGTCGGCGCTGGAAGAGACGGCCGCCAGCATGGAGCAGCTCACCGCAACCGTGAAGCAGAACGCCGATAACGCCCGCCAGGCGTCTCAGCTGGCGGAAAGCGCCTCCGAAACCGCGCAGCGCGGCGGTCGCGTGGTGGATGGCGTGGTGAAAACCATGCACGAAATCGCCGACAGCTCGAAGAAAATCGCCGACATCATCAGCGTCATCGACGGCATTGCCTTCCAGACCAACATCCTCGCGCTCAACGCCGCCGTGGAAGCGGCACGCGCGGGTGAGCAGGGGCGCGGTTTTGCGGTGGTGGCCGGGGAAGTGCGCAACCTTGCCAGCCGCAGCGCCAACGCGGCAAAAGAGATTAAATCCCTGATTGAAGACTCCGTCTCCCGCGTGGATACCGGCTCCGTGCTGGTGGAGAGTGCCGGGGAGACCATGAATGACATCGTGAATGCCGTTACCCGCGTTACGGACATCATGGGTGAAATCGCCTCTGCGTCCGATGAGCAGAGTCGTGGTATCGACCAGGTTGCCCTGGCGGTATCGGAAATGGACCGCGTGACACAGCAAAACGCCGCCCTGGTGCAGGAGTCCGCTGCGGCGGCCGCTGCGCTGGAAGACCAGGCGAGCCGTCTGAAGATGGCCGTCTCGGCGTTTCGTCTCGCTTCACTCGCTGGAAATACGGTCACTGCGCAAGCTACGTACCGCGCGCCAGCCGCCGACACGGCGGTCACCCGCACGCGTGCTGCAACGACCGGACAAGATGAAAACTGGGAAACATTTTGACTGACAATTAAACCGCGGCTGCTTGCCGCTTGATGGGAGCGTGGATGTTAAATCGTATTCGTATCTCGACCACACTGTTTTTGATTCTGATCCTTTGCGGTGTGTTGCAGGTTGGCAGTAACGGGTTGTCTTTTTGGGCGTTTCGCGATGGCTATCAGAATTTGCAGGACGTTGAGGCGAGTAATCAGCAGCGCTCCGCACTGGCACAAACGCGTGCCGTGCTGTTGCAGGCAAGCACTGCGCTGAACAAGGCAGGAACCTTAACCGCGCTCAGCTATCCGCCGGATGACATTAAGGCGCTGATGGCAACGGCGCGCGACAGCCTGAAGCAGGCAGACGCACAGTTTAAGGCCTTCACGGCGCAGGCGGCCGACGGCGAGAAAGAGAAAGCGCTGAAGGCGGCCATGAAAAAGAACTTTGAGCAGTGGTACAGCGATCTGGACCACCAGGCGACCTGGCTTGAGAACAACCAGCTTTCGGACTTCATGACCGCTCCGGTCCAGGCGTCTCAGGCGGCGTTTGACGGCAGCTTTGACGCATGGCAGCAGGATATCAATCAGTCTGTTCTGCGCGCCGGTGAAGCAAGCCGCACCAGCTATCACATGTCCGGCGTTATCTTTGCCGTCGTTGTGATTCTGGCGGGGCTGCTGACCGGCGGGGCGCTGCTCTGGACGCGCAGAATGATTGTGCAGCCGCTGGCGATTATCAGCAGCCACTTCGACAGTATTGCGAAGGGGGATCTGGCGCGTCCGGTGGCGGTGTTTGGCAAAAACGAAATTTCGGCGATCTTTGCCAGCCTGAAGGCGATGCAGGGGTCGCTGCGGGAAACGGTATCCGACGTGCGTCAGGGCAGTTACGCCATGCACACCGGGATCTCAGAGATTGCGGCGGGGAATAACGATCTCTCGTCCCGCACCGAGCAGCAGGCGGCGTCGCTGGCGCAGACGGCGGCCAGTATGGAACAGCTGACCGCGACGGTAAGCCAGAACGCCGATAACGCGCGCCAGGCGTCTGACCTGTCAAAACAGGCGGCGCTGACGGCGAAGAGAGGGGGCGATCAGGCCTCTCACGTGGCCAGCACCATGCAGGAGATTGCCGCCAGCTCGCAGAAGATCGGCGACATCATCAGCGTGATTGACGGTATTGCGTTTCAGACCAATATCCTGGCGCTGAACGCCGCCGTGGAAGCGGCGCGCGCGGGCGAGCAGGGACGTGGGTTTGCGGTGGTGGCAGGTGAAGTGCGAAACCTGGCGAGCCGCAGCGCCAACGCCGCGAAAGAGATTAAGTCCCTCATTGAAGAGTCGGTCTCTCGCGTCCAGCAGGGGTCTGCCCTGGTGGATACGGCGGCGCATACCATGCACGAGATCGTCACCTCCGTGACGCGGGTTAACGACATCATGGGCGAAATTGCCTCGGCGTCGGACGAACAGCGTCGCGGGATAGAGCAGGTGGCTCAGGCCGTCAGCCAGATGGATCAGGTGACGCAACAGAATGCCTCGTTAGTTGAGGAAGCGGCAGCGGCAACCGATCAGCTGGCCAGCCAGGCGGATCGTCTCACCGGGCTGGTCGCGGTATTTAATGTGAAAGAGCACGTTGAAGCAGTAACAGAAGTCGGGCGGTCGCAGGCCGTGCCAGTTGTATCCTGAATGTAATTAAGAAGGCGCTATGACATCACCAATGCCCCCTGGGCAAACGTCATTATTGTTGCAGATGACACAGCGCCTCGCGCTGTCCGACGCGCATTTTCGTCGGATATGTCAGTTAATCTACCAGCGTGCGGGGATCGTGCTTGCGGATCATAAGCGGGACATGGTCTACAACCGACTGGTGCGGCGCTTGCGTATGCTGGGGCTGGATGATTTTGGCCGCTATCTGAGCATGCTCGAAGCGAACCAGAACAGCGCGGAGTGGCAGGCTTTTATTAACTCACTCACGACCAACCTGACGGCCTTTTTCCGCGAAGCTCACCACTTTCCGGTTCTGGCCGAGCATGCGCGCCGTCGCACCGGGGAATATCGCGTATGGAGTGCGGCCGCCTCGACGGGCGAAGAGCCGTACTCGCTGGCGATCACCCTTGCAGACACGCTGGGGATGGCGCCGGGACGCTGGAAGGTCTACGCCAGCGATATCGACACCGAGGTGCTGGAGAAGGCGCGTAACGGCGTGTATCGCCAGGACGAGCTGAAAACGCTGTCGCCGCAGCAGCTGCAGCGTTACTTCATGCGCGGTACGGGGCCGCATGAAGGCCTGGTTCGCGTACGCCAGGAGCTGGCGAACTGCGTCGAATTCGCGCCCGTTAACCTGCTCGATAAGCAGTACAACGTGCCGGGGCCTTTCGACGCCATTTTTTGCCGTAACGTCATGATCTATTTTGATAAAACGACGCAACAGGACATTCTGCGTCGGTTTGTTCCGTTGCTCAAGCCTGACGGTTTACTGTTTGCCGGGCACTCGGAAAACTTCAGCAACCTCGCGCGTGAGTTTAGCCTGCGTGGGCAAACGGTATACGCGCTGAGTAAGGAAAAAGCATGAGTAAAATCAGGGTATTGTCTGTCGATGATTCAGCGCTGATGCGTCAGATCATGACTGAAATCATCAATAGCCACAGCGACATGGAGATGGTGGCCACTGCGCCGGATCCGCTGGTAGCGCGGGATTTAATTAAAAAATATAACCCCGACGTGCTAACGCTGGATGTCGAGATGCCGCGCATGGATGGCATAGATTTCCTTGAGAAATTGATGCGCCTGCGTCCCATGCCGGTGGTGATGGTCTCCTCCCTGACCGGGAAAGGATCGGAAATCACCCTGCGCGCGCTGGAGCTGGGGGCGGTGGATTTTGTCACCAAACCGCAGCTCGGCATTCGCGAGGGGATGCTGGCGTACAGCGAGATGATCGCCGAGAAAATTCGCACCGCCTCGCGCGCGAAGCTCGCGGCCCACAAGCCGATGGCCGCGCCGGCAACCCTGAAGGCCGGACCGTTACTCAGCTCGGAAAAACTGCTGGTTATTGGTGCGTCAACCGGAGGAACAGAGGCAATTCGCCATGTACTCCAGCCATTGCCGCTTTCAAGTCCGGGTATTCTGATCACTCAGCATATGCCGCCTGGCTTTACCCGCTCCTTCGCCGAACGCCTGAACAAGCTGTGCCAGATCAGCGTGAAAGAGGCGGAAGACGGCGAGCGCGTGCTGCCGGGACATGCGTATATCGCGCCGGGGGACAAGCATATGGAGCTGGCGCGCAGCGGCGCTAACTATCAAATCAAAATTCATGACGGACCGCCGGTTAACCGGCACCGTCCGTCGGTGGATGTGCTGTTTCATTCGGTGGCGAAACATGCGGGGCGCAACGCCGTTGGGGTGATCCTGACGGGGATGGGCAACGACGGTGCCGCCGGAATGCTTGCAATGCACCAGGCTGGCGCCTGGACGATTGCGCAGAATGAAGCAAGTTGTGTGGTGTTCGGCATGCCGCGCGAGGCCATCAATATGGGTGGCGTGAGCGAAGTGGTCGATCTTAGCCAGGTAAGCCAGCAGATGCTGGCGAAAATCAGTGCCGGACAGGCAATACGTATTTGACTCAGGAGTATTATTTTATGGCGGATAAAGAGCTTAAGTTTTTGGTTGTGGATGACTTTTCCACCATGCGTCGCATTGTGCGCAACCTGCTGAAAGAGCTGGGCTTCAACAACGTTGAAGAAGCAGAAGACGGCGTGGATGCGCTGAACAAACTGCAGGCTGGCGGGTTTGGTTTTGTCATCTCCGACTGGAACATGCCGAATATGGACGGTCTGGAGCTACTGAAAACCATTCGTGCGGACGCGGGCATGGCGTCCATGCCGGTGCTGATGGTCACGGCAGAAGCGAAAAAAGAGAACATCATTGCCGCTGCACAGGCGGGCGCAAGCGGCTACGTGGTGAAGCCATTCACCGCAGCGACCCTGGAAGAGAAGCTCGGTAAGATCTTCGAGAAACTCGGCATGTGAGGTGTTGGTGATGATGCAACCTGCAATGAAACCCGTTGAAGAACACTCGCCGAGCGACATCATCGTCCGCATCGGCAGCCTGACGCGCATGCTGCGTGACAGCCTGCGTGAACTGGGGCTGGATCAGGCCATTGCCGAAGCGGCGGAAGCGATCCCGGACGCCCGCGACCGTCTGGACTACGTTGTGCAGATGACCGCTCAGGCAGCTGAGCGTGCGCTGAACAGCGTTGAAGCCTCACAGCCGCATCAGGATGCGATGGAAAAGGGCGCGAAAGCCCTGACCCAACGCTGGGATGAGTGGTTTGAGAACCCCATCGAGCTGGCGGATGCCCGCGAACTGGTGACCGACACCCGTCAGTTCCTGGGGGATGTGCCGGGCCACACCAGCTTCACCAACGCCCAACTGCTGGACATCATGATGGCGCAGGATTTCCAGGATCTGACCGGTCAGGTCATCAAGCGCATGATGGATGTGATTCAGGAGATTGAGCGCCAGCTGCTGATGGTGCTGCTGGAGAACATCCCGGAACCGGCTGCCCGTCCAAAACGCGAGAACGAAAGCCTGCTCAATGGCCCACAGCTCGACGCCAGCAAGGCGGGCGTCGTGGCAAGCCAGGATCAGGTGGACGACCTGCTGGACAGCCTCGGCTTCTGATTGTCCATTCCGCCTCAGGGTGGTTACGCCGCCTGAGGCGGTTTACGACAAAATCACCGAAAAGAGCCCGAATAAACGGGCTTTTCCCGCCATTGGATTTCCGCTGCGCTGGCATGATACCCGTGACGTAATGGGCTGAGCATGCACTGTGGCAGAAGAGAACGACGACAAAACGGAAGCCCCCACACCCCACCGACTAGAAAAGGCGCGTGAGGAAGGGCAGATCCCCCGATCCCGAGAATTGACCTCCCTGCTGATCCTGATCGTAGGCGTGTGCATTATCTGGTGGGGTGGGGAGTCGCTCGCCCGCAAGCTGGCGGGGATGCTCTCCACCGGCTTACGTTTTGACCACAGCATGGTCAACGACCCGAATCTGATCCTCAGCCAGATTATTCAGCTGATAAAAGGGGCCATGGTTGCGCTGCTGCCCCTGATTACCGGCGTGGTGCTGGTGGCGCTGGTCTCCCCGGTGATGCTGGGCGGGCTGGTCTTTAGCGGAAAATCGCTGCAACCTAAATTTTCAAAACTGAACCCGCTGCCGGGCATTGCGAAAATGTTCTCGGCGCAGACCGGGGCCGAGCTGCTAAAGGCTATTCTCAAATCGGTGCTGATGGGCAGTTCTGCAGGGTTTTTCCTCTGGTACCACTGGCCCGAAATGATGCGCCTTATCAGCGAGTCGCCCCTCACCGCGATGAGCAATGCGCTGAACCTGGTTGGGCTTTGCGCGCTGCTGGTGGTGCTCAGCATTATTCCGATGGTGGGTTTTGACGTTATCTTCCAGCTCTATTCCCACTTCAAGAAACTGCGAATGTCACGTCAGGACATCCGCGACGAATATAAGCAGATGGAAGGTGACCCGCACGTGAAGGGGCGCATCCGGCAGATGCAGCGTGCCGCCGCCCGTCGCCGCATGATGGAAGATGTGCCGAAGGCGGACGTCATCGTTACCAACCCGACGCACTATTCCGTGGCGCTGCGCTATGACGAAAACAAAATGAGCGCGCCGAAAGTGGTGGCAAAAGGGGCGGGGCTGATTGCATTGCGCATCAGGGAAATTGGTACCGAAAACCGCGTGCCGATCCTGGAAGCGCCTCCGCTGGCGCGAGCCCTTTACCGCCACGCGGATATCGGACAACAGATCCCTGGTCAACTCTACGCCGCGGTGGCGGAAGTGCTGGCCTGGGTATGGCAGTTGAAGCGCTGGCGTCTGGCCGGCGGTCAACGGCCTGTCAAACCTGAGAACCTTCCGGTGCCTGCCGCGCTGGATTTTATGAACGAGAAGGACACTGATGGCTAATCTGGTGGCAATGTTGCGCCTGCCCGGCAACCTGAAATCGACCCAATGGCAGATCCTTGCCGGGCCGATCCTCATCCTGTTAATTCTGTCGATGATGGTACTGCCGCTCCCGGCGTTCATCCTCGATCTGCTTTTCACCTTCAATATTGCGCTGTCCATTATGGTGCTGCTGGTGGCGATGTTCACCCAGCGCACGCTGGAGTTCGCCGCGTTCCCGACCATTCTGCTGTTTACCACCTTGCTGCGGCTGGCGCTGAACGTGGCCTCCACGCGTATCATCCTGATGGAGGGCCACACCGGCGCGGCAGCGGCGGGTAAGGTGGTCGAGGCCTTCGGCCACTTCCTGGTGGGCGGGAACTTCGCTATCGGTATCGTGGTGTTCGTTATCCTCGTGATCATCAACTTTATGGTTATCACCAAGGGTGCCGGGCGTATCGCGGAAGTGGGCGCGCGCTTTGTGCTGGACGGGATGCCGGGCAAGCAGATGGCGATCGACGCCGATCTGAACGCCGGGCTTATCGCCGAAGATGAAGCGAAAAAGCGCCGTGCGGAAGTGACCCAGGAAGCGGACTTCTACGGCTCCATGGACGGTGCGAGTAAGTTTGTGCGCGGGGATGCCATCGCGGGCATCCTGATCATGGTGATTAACGTGGTCGGCGGCCTGCTGGTGGGGGTACTGCAGCACGGGATGGACATGGGCCACGCGGCGGAAAGCTATACGCTGCTGACCATTGGTGACGGTCTGGTCGCACAGATCCCGGCGCTTGTTATCTCCACTGCGGCAGGCGTTATCGTGACCCGCGTCAGTACCGATCAGGACGTTGGCGAGCAGATGGTGGGCCAGCTCTTCAGTAACCCGCGCGTGATGCTGCTGGCGGCTGCGGTGCTCGGGCTGCTCGGCCTGGTGCCGGGGATGCCAAACCTCGTGTTCCTGCTGTTTACGGCGGGGCTGCTGGGGCTGGCCTGGTGGATGCGTGGTCGTGAGACCAGGCCGGCTGCGGATCCGGTTCCGGTGAAAATGCCGGAGAACACCCAGGCCGTAGAAGCGACCTGGAACGACGTTCAACTGGAAGACTCCCTGGGAATGGAAGTGGGGTATCGCCTGATCCCGATGGTGGATTTCCAGCAGGATGGCGAGCTGCTCGGCCGCATCCGCAGCATCCGTAAAAAATTCGCCCAGGACATGGGCTTCCTGCCGCCGGTGGTGCATATCAAGGACAATATGGACCTGCCGCCTGCGCGCTATCGTATTCTGATGAAGGGTGTTGAAATTGGCAGCGGCGATGCTTACCCGGGACGCTGGCTGGCGATTAACCCTGGCACTGCAGCAGGCACGCTGCCGGGCGAGCAGACCGTCGATCCGGCCTTTGGCCTGGCGGCAATCTGGATTGAAAGCGCGCTGAAAGAGCAGGCGCAAATTCAGGGGTATACGGTTGTCGAAGCCAGTACCGTGGTGGCAACCCACCTTAATCATCTGATTGGGCAATTCTCGGCCGAGCTGTTTGGCCGTCAGGAAGCGCAGCAGCTTCTCGATCGCGTGACGCAGGAGATGCCGAAGCTGACGGAAGACCTGGTGCCGGGCGTGCTGACGTTAACCACGCTGCACAAGGTGCTGCAAAACCTGCTTGAGGAAAAAGTGCCGATCCGCGATATGCGTACCATCCTGGAAACCCTTGCCGAGCATGCGCCGCTGCAGAGCGATCCGCACGAGCTGACGGCGGTGGTACGCGTGGCGCTGGGGCGTGCGATCACCCAGCAGTGGTTCCCGGGAACCGGTGAAGTCCAGGTGATTGGCCTCGATACGCCGCTTGAACGCCTGCTGCTGCAGGCCCTGCAGGGCGGCGGCGGCCTCGAGCCTGGCCTGGCGGATCGCCTGCTGGAGCAAACTCAGGAGGCGCTGGCGCGTCAGGAGATGCTGGGCGCGCCGCCGGTGCTGCTGGTCAACCACGCGCTGCGTCCGCTGCTGTCGCGCTTCCTGCGCCGCAGCCTGAATCAGCTTGTTGTGCTGTCGAATCTGGAGCTGTCGGATAACCGCCATATCCGCATGACGGCAACGATTGGAGGAAAATAATGAAATGGCTATGGATTTTGCTCTTCCCACTGGCGGCTCAGGCCGCCGGGGAAGGGACCTGGCAGGCAAGCAGCATGGGCGTGACCCTCAGCAACCGGGGTGTCGCCATGTCTTCTAATCCGCTGTCGCCCTCTGAAACGGTTTCTGGTCAGATGGGGATGGTGGTGTGGAACTACAGGCTGATTGGCCCAACGCCAGCCGGACTGCGGGTGCGCCTCTGCTCACAGACCCGCTGCACGGAAATCGACGGCGAAAATGGCACAACGCAGGCGTTCAACGGCGTGCCGGCCATTGAACCTTTACGTTTTATCTGGGAAGTGCCGGGCGGAGGACGTTTGATCCCGGCGCTAAAGGTGCAGAGTAATTCTGTCATCGTTAACTACCGCTAGCTGCCTGCCTTTTTCACCAGCCATCAGTCAATTCTGATGGCTGCCTCGCAAAATTGACCTCGCCTTTTGATGCAACAGAAACGCTGTTTTATAAATTAGTGACACGCGTGACGCGACTCTTTGCATTTTTGCCATTTACCCTGCCCGTGATGGCAGAAACAGAAAGGTATCAGGACGTCGTTGCATTTACTGTAGCCGTGTAAAAACTCCCCGATGAGCCTTACTTGCAGGGAGTCTCCCAAATTTGCTTAGGGTTGACGGCAATGAAAACACGTAAAATTGGACTCGCAAATTATCTTGCTTACGGGGCAGGCGATTTTCTCGGGGCCGGTACGACCGCCCTGACGGCGGCCTGGCTTTTGTATTTTTATACCACCTTCTGTGGACTCACACCGATTGAAGCAACCTTCATCTTTGCCGCTGCGAGGGTGCTGGATGCTGTTGTCAGCCCGTTAATGGGCTTTTTGACGGATAACTTCGGTACGACCTGGCCTGGAAAGCGCTTTGGTCGGCGTAAGTTCTTTATCCTGCTAGGTATTCCGTGCGTGTTCAGCTACTCGTTGATGTGGGTAGGGGACATGAATTTCTGGTACTACCTGCTGACCTATCTGGTGTTTGATATTGTCTACACCATGATTCTGGTGCCTTACGAGACGCTGGTGCCGGAAATGACCGACGACTTCAAACAGAAAACCAAGTTCTCCGGGGCGCGTATTTCTATGGCGCAGATGTCAGCGATTCTGGCCTCCTTCCTGCCGGGGATCCTGCTCACCCACTTCGGTAAAGACAACGCCATCTCATTCTTTTACGCAAGCCTGGTTTTCTCCGTGCTGTGCGCCCTGATGCTGACCTTTGTCTGGTTCTTTACCTGGGAGCGCCCGCGTGAGGAGTGGTCTGAAGCGGCGCTGCGTGCCGAAGAAGAGAAGAAGAAACTGACGCTGGGGCAAAGCATCAATCGTCTGTTTGTCGAATTAAGCTCTACGCTCCGCATCAAGATTTTCCGCCAGCATCTCGGCATGTACCTCGGCGGCTACATCGCACAGGACGTATTTAACGCAGTCTTCACCTACTACGTGGTGTTTGTGCTGATGCAGGAAGCGTCAATGGCGTCCAACCTGCTGGGCACGATGGCTATCTTCCAGTTCCTCGCCGTGATCGGGATGATCCCGCTGTGTATTCGCTTCGGACCTGCGCCGTCCTACCGCATGGTGGTGGTGCTGTTTGGCCTGGCGTCTCTCTCTTACGCCATGCTCTATTACGCCGGTCTGAGCGACGTCTACGCTCTGCTGTTGCTGATCTCTGCGGTGGCTGGGCTGGGTCGCGGCGGTATTAACTACGTGCCATGGAATACCTATACCTACATTGCTGACGTGGATGAAGCGATCACCGGCCAGCGCCGGGAAGGGATTTTCGCTGGCATCATGACCCTGACCCGTAAGGCGTCACAGGCCGGTGCGGTGATGCTGGTAGGCATCGTGATGCAAATGTCCGGCTTTGTCAGCGGTCAGAAGGTACAGCCTGCGGAAGTGAGCCACACCATTCTGCTGATCCTGAGCGTGGGCACCATCCTGGTGCTGTTCTGCGGTTTCCTCGTTTCCCTGCGCTTCAGGCTTAATTTGCAGACCCACCGCACGCTGCGCGAGGAGACCGCGAAAATGCGTGAGTGTGGTCATGCGATGCCGGAGTCAGCGACGCCACACGCCCGCGCCACCGTCGAGATGCTGGCCGGTATGCCTTATGAGTCACTTTGGGGCAATAACAACATCGGTTATCTGAATCGCAATAAGCCAGCTGCATCTTCGCTGAAGGATCGCGCGGTACTCAATTCGACATACAACAGAGGTTAAGATGATGAAAGTTTGGCCTGTCAAACATAGCCCGCTATTGCGTCAGCCAGAGCGCTTTATCGCCCGGGACGAGCTGAAATCGCTGATTCAAAAAGTGACGCACAATCTGGTCAATATCCACGATAAAACGGGTGAATTTTTGCTGCGGCTGGACGACGGGCGTGTGATCGACACCAAAGGCTGGGCCGGATGGGAGTGGACGCACGGCGTCGGCCTGTATGGCATCTGGCAGTACTACTGCCAGACCGGTGACGAAGGGATGCGCAACATTATCGACAGCTGGTTTGCCGACCGCTTTGCGGAAGGCGCCACCACCAAAAACGTCAATACGATGTCGCCGTTCCTGACGCTGGCCTATCGCTACGAAGAGAGCAAAAAACCGGCCTGGCTGCCGTGGCTGGAAAGCTGGGCGGAGTGGGCGATGACTGAAATGCCACGCACCGAACACGGCGGCATGCAGCACATCACGCTGGCGGAAGAGAATCATCAGCAGATGTGGGACGACACGCTGATGATGACGGTGCTGCCGCTGGCGAAAATCGGCAGGCTGCTGAATAAGCCGGAGTACGTAGAGGAGGCGATCTATCAGTTCCTGCTGCACGTGCAGAACCTGATGGACCGGGAGACGGGGCTGTGGTTCCACGGCTGGAGCTACGACGGCAATCATAACTTTGCCCGGGCCCGCTGGGCGCGCGGCAACAGCTGGCTCACCATCGTGATCCCCGACTTCCTCGAACTGGTGGATCTGCCTGAAAACAACGCCGTGCGCCGTTATCTGGTGCAGGTGCTGAAGGCGCAGGTTGCCGCGCTGGCAAAATGTCAGGACGAAAGCGGGTTGTGGCATACGCTGCTGGACGATCCGAACTCGTACCTGGAGGCATCCGCCACGGCAGGGTTTGCTTACGGGATCCTGAAAGCGGTGCGGAAGCGCTATGTTGAGCCTGAATATGCTAACGTTGCTGAAAAAGCGATTCGCGGCATCGTGAAAAATATCTCGCCGGAAGGGGAGTTGCTGCAAACATCGTTCGGTACGGGCATGGGCAGCGATCTTGAGTTTTATCGCCAGATCCCGCTGACGTCGATGCCGTATGGACAGGCGATGGCGATTCTCTGTCTGACAGAGTATTTGCGGAAATACTTCTGATAATAAAAAACCCGGCGTTTGCCGGGTTTCTTTTTTACATACGTTCTACGGTTTCGATACCCAGGGTATCCAGACCCAGCTTCAGGGTCTTCGCCGTCAGCTGAGCCAGCTTCAGGCGGCTGTTACGCACCGATTCATTTTCTGCAGACAGAATAGGGCAGTGCTCGTAGAAGCCGGAGAACAGACCCGCCAGATCGTACAGGTAAGCACACATCACGTGCGGCGTGCCGTCACGCGCGACAACCGTCAGCGTCTCTTCGAACTGCAGCAGACGCGCCGCCAGCTGTGCTTCACGATCTTCCGTGATGGTCACTGTCGCATTCGCCAGCACGCTTTCATCAATGTTCGCCTTGCGGAACACGGAGAGCACGCGGGTATAGGCGTACTGCATGTACGGCGCCGTGTTGCCTTCAAACGCCAGCATGTTATCCCAGTCGAAGATGTAGTCGGTGGTGCGGTTCTTGGAAAGATCCGCGTATTTCACCGCGCCGATACCGACGGCGTTGGCCAGTTTTTCCAGTTCGTCAGCAGGCATGTCCGGGTTCTTCTCTGCCACCAGGCGACGGGCGCGCTCCAGCGCTTCGTCCAGCAGATCGGAAAGCTTCACGGTACCGCCCGCGCGGGTTTTGAACGGCTTGCCGTCTTTACCCAGCATCATACCGAACATGTGGTGTTCCAGCGGCACGCAGTCCGGCACGTAACCGGCTTTACGCACGATAGTCCACGCCTGCATCAGGTGCTGGTGCTGACGGGAGTCGATGTAGTACAGCACGCGGTCGGCGTGCAGGGTTTCGTAACGGTATTTCGCACACGCGATGTCCGTGGTGGTGTAGAGATAGCCGCCATCCTTTTTCTGGATAATCACGCCCATCGGTTCGCCTTCCTTGTTTTTGTACTCATCAAGGAACACTACCGTTGCGCCTTCGCTCTCCACCGCCAGGTTTTTGGCCTTCAGGTCCGCCACAATGCCTGGCAGCATCGGGTTGTACAGGCTTTCACCCATCACGTCGTCGCGAGTCAGGGTCACGTTCAGACGGTTATAGGTAAGCTGGTTCTGGGACATGGTGATGTCAACCAGCTTGCGCCACATCTCGAGGAAGTATTGATCCCCGCCCTGCAGCTTCACCACGTAGCTGCGTGCGCGCTCGGCAAAGGCTTCGTCTTCGTCATAGTGCTTTTTGGCTTCGCGGTAGAACCCTTCCAGGTCCGCCAGCGCCATTTCACCCGCGTTTTCCTGCTGCTGTTTTTCCAGGTAAGCAATCAGCATGCCGAACTGGGTGCCCCAGTCGCCCACGTGGTTCGCGCGGATCACCTTGTGACCGAGGAATTCAAGGGTGCGTACCGCGGCGTCACCGATGATGGTGGAGCGCAGGTGGCCTACGTGCATCTCCTTCGCCACGTTCGGGGCAGAGTAGTCGACCACCACGGTCTGCGCTTCCGGCTGGGAAACGCCCAGACGGTCAGACTTCAGCGCCGCGTCAACGTGGCTCGCCAGGAACGCAGGCTCAAGGAAAATATTGATAAAGCCCGGACCAGCAATTTCGGTTTTGCTGGCAATGCCGGAGAGATCCAGATGCGTCAGTACCTGCTCAGCGAGCTGTCGCGGCGGCATGCCCAGTTTTTTAGCCACTGCCATCACGCCATTAGCCTGATAGTCGCCAAACTGTACTTTTGCTGACTGACGAACCTGCGGTTCGCAATCCGCAGGTGCGCCTGCGGCAATCAGTGCCTGACTGACTTTTTCGGAGAGAAGAGCCTGAATATTCACCTGGATACCTTACGTTTTTGATGCGGGCTTACAACCGCCCGCGCCAGTTAAAGAATTTAGGGCGGGAGTATACTGCAAATGCCTTCTGGCGTCAGCATTGCGGGGCCCGAAGATTGCTCAGAATCCAGGCTAAGAAAGCGTGCATAACCATGCAGTCATAAAAAGCCGGATTCTGCGGTTGGTCAAAACGGGGCAACGGAGTAAATTAGCGGCTTTGCGACACGATAAGAGACTGACTTATGGCGAACTGGCAATCCATTGACGAACTGCATGATATTTCCGCAGATTTACCGCGCTTCACAAAGGCGTTCACAGAACTTGCCACCCGTCTTGGTTTGGATATCGTGCCGCTTGCGGCGGATCACATTTCCTTGCGCTGCCACCAGAATGCCACCGCCGAGCGCTGGCGTCGCGGGTTTGAACAGTGCGGCGAGTTGCTCTCTGAGAACATCATCAATGGACGCCCCATTTGTCTGTTCAAACTGCATGAGCCGGTGAACGTGGCGCACTGGCAGTTCACCGTGGTTGAACTGCCGTGGCCGGGCGAGAAACGCTATCCGCACGAAGGCTGGGAGCATATCGAAATCGTCCTGCCGGGTGAGCCGGAAACGTTGAACGCGCGCGCCCTGGCCCTGCTGTCAGATGACGGGTTAAGCAAGCCGGGGATTTTTGTGAAGACGAGTTCACCCAAAGGCGAGCGCGAGCGTCTGCCTAACCCGACGCTGGCCGTGACGGACGGGCAGGTGACCGTGAAATTTCATCCCTGGACCATTGAGCAGATCGTTGCCAGCGAAGCCTGAGAGTTGTGATTCGTCGCTGAGACACGAAACGAGAGGCGTGCCATGATGGCGCGTTAAGCTGATTTTAAGGAGAAGCAGATGGCGCTGCTGGAGATTTGTTGTTACAGCGTGGCGTGTGCCGTAACGGCGCAACAGATGGGAGCTGACCGTATTGAGCTATGCGCCGCCCCGAAAGAAGGGGGGTTAACGCCTTCATACGGCGTGTTGAAGTCTGCCCGCCAGGCCGTCACCATCCCGGTCCACCCGATTATTCGGCCTCGCGGCGGCGATTTTTGTTACACGGCGGGCGAGTTCAGTGCCATGCTTGAAGATATCGCGCTGGTTCGTGACCTGGGCTTCCCGGGGCTGGTTACCGGCCTGCTTGATGAAGATGGTCACGTCGATCTGGCGCGGATGCGTAAGGTAATGGACGCCGCGAAAGGAATGGCCGTCACCTTTCATCGTGCGTTTGATATGTGCAAAGATCCCCTGCAAGCATTTGATACGCTTGCCGAACTTGGCGTGGCGCGCGTCCTGACATCGGGACAGCAGTCTTCGGCGGAAAAAGGTCTGCAATTAATTACGGAACTAAAAGCACATTCCGGTGTTCCAATAATAATGGCGGGTGCGGGAGTCCGTGCCAGCAATCTGGAACGGTTTTTAAACGCCGGGGTGGAAGAGCTTCACAGCTCTGCGGGGAAATGGATACCTTCACCCATGCGTTATCGCAATACAGGGCTGTCAATGTCGACGGATGCTGAAGCGGATGAATATTCTCGCTACGGCGTAGAGGGAGAGTCGGTTGCGGAAATGAAGTCGCTGATTGAGCGTCATCACGTGTAGCAACGTACCGATTTTTACCGCGCATCATGTCGCCCAATATGATGCTTGCTTGTACCAGGCCCCTGCAATTTCAACAGGGGCCTTTTTTTATCCCCTCACCCCACAGAGGAGAGGGAAAAACTACGGCTTGGTCGCAATCAACACCGCACGCATCGGTGCAGGATAGCCTTCAACGGTTTTGCTGTGGTCGGCCGGGTCGAGGAACTGCTCCAGCGATTCGGTGATCATCCAGTCGGTGCGACGCTGCTCTTCGATAGACGTTACGCAAACATCGGCAATGCGAACATCCACAAATCCGCACTTCTCCAGCCAGTTTTTCAGCGCCAGCGCGGACGGGATGAAGTAAACGTTGCGCATCTGCGCGTAGCGATCGCCCGGCACCAGAACCGCATGCTCATCGCCTTCGATCACCAGCGTTTCCAGCACCAGCTCGCCGCCGCTGACCAGCTGATCTTTGAGCTGCCACAGGTGTTCAAGCGGGGAACGACGATGATACAGCACGCCCATCGAGAAGACGGTATCGAACGCTTTCAGGGCAGGGAGCTGCTCTATGCCCAGCGGCAGCAGGTGAGCACGCTGGTCGTTGCCGAGCAGTTTTCGCACCGCCTCAAACTGGCACAGGAAGAGCTGCATCGGGTCGATGCCGACCGCCAGATGGGCTCCCGCGCCAATCATGCGCCACATGTGGTAACCGCTGCCGCAGCCTACGTCCAGAATGGTGCGCCCGGTCAGGTCGGAAAGGTGCGGCAGTACGCGATCCCACTTCCAGTCTGAGCGCCACTCGGTATTGATGTTCACGCCGTACAGCGAGAACGGCCCTTTGCGCCACGGCATTAAATTACGCATCAGCGTTTCGATGCGGTTGATCTGCCCGGCAGGGAGCGGCTCTGCGCTTTCCGCCGTCACGCTGTGCAGTAAATCCAGACGATGCGGCGTCAGCTCCGGCAGATACTCCACGGCATTTGACCACTGCTTTAACAGGCCGTGCTGCTGATCGCGCTGCCAGGCGGCAATCTGCGCCGGCAGGGTCTCCAGCCAGTGGGAAAGATGGTTTTTAGCAATCAGCTGATAAAAGTTGCTGAATTCAATCATGCGGCATCCCCGGCTTTTAGCGCCACCAGAGAGCCAAAGTTAAAGCACTGGAACCACAGTTCGCTGTGCTCAAAACCGGCTTTGTGCAGGCGCGCTTTATGGGTTTCCACGGAGTCCGTCAGCATCACGTTTTCCAGCATGCTGCGCTTCTGGCTGATCTCCAGCTCGCTGTAGCCGTTCGCCCGTTTGAAATCGTGGTGCATGTTGAACAGCAGCTCGCCTACTTTGGCATCCTCAAAGCTGAATTTTTCAGAAAGCACCAGCGCGCCGCCGGGATTCAGCCCCTGGTAAATTTTGTCCAGCAGCAGCTGGCGGTCTTCAGGCACCAGGAACTGCAGGGTAAAATTCAGCACTACCATCGAGGCGTTGTTAATCTCGATCTCGCGGATATCGCCTTCCACCACGTCCACCGGAACGGGGGCTTTGTACGCGTCAATATGGCGACGGCAGCGTTCCACCATGGCCGGGGAGTTATCGACGGCAATGATTCGGCAGCCATCGTGATGAATGTTACGACGTACCGACAGCGTTGCCGCGCCGAGCGAGCAGCCCAGGTCATAGACCTGCGTACCGGGTTGAACGAAGCGCTCAGCCAGCATACCGATCATAGAGATAATATTGGAATAACCGGGAACAGAGCGCTGGATCATATCCGGGAAGACTTCGGCTACCCGTTCATCGAAGGTCCAGTCGCCCAGGCTGGCGATAGGCGCGGAAAAAAGCGTGTCGCGATCTGACATAACGTAAAAATCCGGGAAAAATAAAGTGGCGTATTGTGCGCTAATGGAGGGAGAAAACCAACTCCCACGGCATATACCACAGGTTAGCCAGCACCATCAGCAAAAGCGAACACCAGGTCGCGCTCATGCCGGAACGACGCCAGCGGAATAAACGGTGGTGAAAGCCGTAATAATGCATTAACCGGCCAGCAATAAGCATCAGGCCACAAATATGCACCATCCAGGTTTCCGCGCCATTCATCTCCATAAACAGCAGCAGGATGAGAGCAACGGGAATGTATTCCACCGCATTACCGTGAATACGAATAGCGCTTTGCAGTTCGGAGAAACCGCCGTCGCCATAAGAGACGCGGTAC
The DNA here is from genome assembly GCF_014895895.1 of Enterobacter cloacae complex sp. P14RS. NCBI lineage: Bacteria > Pseudomonadati > Pseudomonadota > Gammaproteobacteria > Enterobacterales > Enterobacteriaceae > Enterobacter > Enterobacter cloacae complex sp. P14RS. The sequence goes on along the minus strand of NZ_JADBQM010000026.1, from coordinate 31,705 downwards.
TGCATCCTGAGGCGCACAACATCAAACGAAAATTTAATCAGCAGTAATGCACCTAACACCGCATACAGCGCGCTGACCATACTAACTCCCTGTTTTTTGGCAGATGGCACTTCACTATGATAGGGGGTGATATCAGAAAAGAGAAGATTGTTGTGGGATGGAAGGGACGCTGCCCACGGACGGCACCGCGGCTTGCAAGGCCTGCCACAGAGCATCGACCAGTTCGGGCGCCTGAGCAATATCCGGCGTGTGCAAAAAGAGGTACGGCGTGGTGGTGTGCTCCCAGCTCGCGAGTTTTTGCAGCCAGACGGCGAACATCGCCTGATTTTGCTGCATATTGTCGCTGCCGATGAACCTGACCATCGGGTTCTGTGCGGTCACGATGGCGTGGACCGGCACTTTCGGTTTTTTACGCTGAGCATCAACGATGGCCTCGTTATGCGGTACTGCGTTGTGCACCGGACGACTGTCGAGGATCACCCGGTTAACGGAACGATCCAGCAGGCCCCGGTTGAGCGCTTTTTCGGCTTCGCCTTTCGCAAAGAAGTCCTGATGTCGGACTTCCACGCCGTAGGTGAATTCGCGGGGCAGGGCATCCAGGAACTGCCACAGGGCGGGCAGATCGCGCGGGCCAAACGTGGCGGGAAGCTGGAGCCAGTATTGTCCAATTCGGTTCGCCAGCGGCGACATGCGCGTGAAAAATTCTTCCGTTAAGTCCCCGCAGTTGCGCAGCGCGGCCTGGTGGGAAATGGTCGCCGGAAACTTAAAGCAGAAACGGAAATCGTCCGTTGTTTGCTCCCGCCAGCGTTCGACTATCTCGGCTTTGGGCAGCGCATACAGCGTGGTGTTACCCTCGACGCAGTTAAAGTGTCGGGCATACTCTTCAAGGCTGGTAATGCCCAGGCGCACCCATTTCGGGTGCGACCACTGGGGCAGGCCCACGTACATCATAGCGCGCTTAAAATCTCATCCGTGCTGCGCACGCGTCCGATGCGCGGGAAGATATGGGTCATGCTGCCCTGATGCTGCTCCGCGGAAGCCGCGCTGCAGGCATCTTCAGCAATCACCAGATTAAAGCCCAGCTCCCAGGCGTTACGGGCTGTCGATTCGACGCCGATATTGGTGGAAATGCCGCACAGAATAATGGTGTCGATACCGCGGCGGCGAAGCTGCAGCTCAAGGTCGGTCCCGTAGAACGCGCCCCACTGGCGTTTAGTGACTTCGATATCGCTGTCGCGTTTGCCCAGCGACACCGGGTACGTCCACCAGTTTTCCGGCAGGGCATGTGCGGGCGCCTGGGCATCAACGGGCTGTTTTAACGCCTCGGCGAAATCAGCGGACCAGCCGACGCGCACCATGACCACAGGGGCACCGCTGGCGCGGCACTTCTCGGCCAGGCGAGCGGCGCGGCTGACGACTTCATCCGCTGCGTGTGGGCCACCGGCGAAGGGCAGGATCCCTTCCTGTAAATCAATCACAACAAGCGCGGTTTTGCGGGCATCAAGTGTTAACATCGTCACTCCAGGTAAATTAATCACTTCCGTAACACCTTACGACGTGATGACCTGTTATCGGTCGGATAATTTTGTTAATTTTTGTGAGAATGCGCAATAAGAGTGCAGCAAACGACCGTCTGGCGGTGGTTCGCTCTTATCGTCCGGCGGAATTTCCAGTATAATAGCCGCCTTTTTTCATCCAGTTGTGACATACAGAAAGCTGCGACATAGTAGCCTGCATACCAGGCGACATTTAGCCTGCGGCTAATTAAGGGATATCTCATGCGTACAGAATATTGCGGGCAGCTGCGTCAGTCCCACGTCGGACAGCAGGTCACCCTGTGTGGTTGGGTCAACCGTCGTCGTGATCTTGGTAGCCTTATCTTCATCGATATGCGCGACCGTGAAGGTATCGTTCAGGTGTTCTTCGACCCGGATCGCGCAGATGCGCTGAAGCTGGCCTCTGAGCTGCGTAATGAGTTCTGCATTCAGGTCACCGGCACCGTGCGTGCGCGTGACGAGAAAAACGTTAACGCAGACATGGCGACGGGCGCTATCGAAGTGCTGGCGTCCGATCTGGTTATCATCAACCGTGCCGAAGCGCTGCCGCTGGACTCCAACCACGTCAACACTGAAGAAGCGCGTCTGAAATACCGCTACCTGGATCTGCGTCGTCCGGAAATGGCTCAGCGCCTGAAAACCCGTGCGAAAATCACCAGCCTGGTGCGTCGCTTTATGGATGACCACGGTTTCCTCGATATTGAAACCCCGATGCTGACCAAAGCGACGCCGGAAGGCGCGCGCGATTACCTGGTGCCATCCCGCGTTCATAAAGGCAAATTCTACGCGCTGCCGCAGTCACCGCAGCTGTTCAAACAGCTGCTGATGATGTCCGGCTTCGACCGCTATTATCAAATCGTTAAGTGCTTCCGCGACGAAGACCTGCGCGCTGATCGTCAGCCAGAATTTACCCAGATCGATGTGGAAACTTCCTTCATGACCGCCGAACAGGTGCGTGAAGTGATGGAAGCGCTGGTGCGTAGCCTGTGGAACGACGTGAAGGGCGTTGAGCTGGGCGATTTCCCGATCATGACCTTCGCCGAAGCGGAACGTCGCTACGGCTCCGACAAACCAGACCTGCGTAACCCGATGGAGCTGGTGGACGTAGCAGACCTGGTGAAATCCGTTGAGTTCGCGGTATTCGCGGGACCGGCTAACGATCCGAAAGGCCGCGTGGCTGCCCTGCGCGTACCGGGCGGCGCGGCGCTGAGCCGTAAGCAGATTGATGACTACGGCAACTTTATTAAGATCTACGGCGCGAAAGGTCTGGCCTATATTAAAGTGACCGAGCGTGCGAAAGGTCTGGAAGGGATCACCAGCCCGGTGGCGAAGTTCCTGAACGCGGACATCGTGGAAGCGATCCTTGAGCGCACCGGTGCGCAGGACGGCGACATGATCTTCTTCGGCGCAGACAACAAGAAAGTTGTTGCTGATGCAATGGGCGCGCTGCGTCTGAAGCTCGGCAAAGACCTGAACCTGACCGACGAAAGCAAATGGGCGCCGCTGTGGGTTATCGACTTCCCGATGTTTGAAGACGACGGTGAAGGCGGCCTGACCGCGATGCACCACCCGTTCACCTCGCCAAAAGAGATGACGGCGGCAGAGCTGAAAGCGGCGCCGGAAGAGGCAGTGGCAAACGCTTATGACATGGTTATCAACGGCTATGAAGTGGGCGGCGGCTCCGTACGTATTCACAGCGGTGAAATGCAGCAGACCGTGTTCGGCATTCTGGGTATTAACGAGCAGGAACAGCGCGAGAAGTTTGGCTTCCTGCTGGACGCCCTGAAGTACGGCACGCCTCCGCACGCGGGTCTGGCCTTCGGTCTCGACCGTCTGACCATGCTGCTGACCGGCACCGATAACATTCGTGACGTTATCGCCTTCCCGAAAACCACTGCCGCAGCGTGTCTGATGACCGAAGCGCCAAGCTTTGCCAACCCGGCAGCGCTGGCCGAGCTGGGCATTGAAGTGGTGAAGAAGGAAGAGAAAAACTGATATGGCATATAAGCTTCCCGTTTCTGTCCTGGTGGTCATTTATGCAGAAGACACGAAGCGGGTGCTGATGTTGCAGCGGCGCGACGATCCTGATTTCTGGCAGTCGGTTACCGGCAGTCTGGAAGAGGGGGAGACCGCGCCGCAGGCCGCCGCGCGTGAAGTAAAGGAAGAGGTCACCATTGACGTTGCTCATGAGCAACTGACCCTGAAGGACTGTCAGCGCACGGTGGAGTTTGAAATTTTTAGCCATTTACGTCATCGCTATGCGCCGGGCATTGAGCGCAACACAGAGTCGTGGTTCTGTCTCGCGCTCCCCCATGAGCGGGAGATCGTGTTTACCGAACACCTGAACTACCGCTGGGTGAACGCGGCGGATGCCGCCGCACTGACCAAGTCGTGGAGCAACCGGCAGGCGATTGAAGAATTTGTAATTAACGCGGCCTGAGAAGGCGCGATTTTTGGAGAACTTTTTATGGCAGGTCATAGTAAGTGGGCCAACACCAAACACCGTAAAGCGGCACAGGATGCCAAGCGCGGTAAGATCTTTACCAAAATCATTCGCGAGCTGGTGACAGCAGCGCGTCTGGGCGGCGGCGACCCGGCTTCTAACCCACGCCTGCGCGCGGCGGTAGATAAAGCGCTGTCTAACAACATGACGCGTGACACCCTGAACCGTGCTATCGCACGCGGCGTGGGCGGTGATGAAGACGCGAACATGGAAACCATCATTTATGAAGGTTACGGCCCTGGCGGTACTGCGGTGATGGTTGAATGCCTGTCTGACAACCGTAACCGTACCGTTGCGGAAGTGCGCCACGCGTTCACCAAAACCGGCGGCAACCTGGGCACTGACGGCTCCGTAGCTTACCTGTTCAGCAAAAAAGGCGTCATCTCTTTCGAGAAAGGCGACGAAGATGCGATCATGGAAGCGGCGCTGGAAGCGGGTGCGGAAGACGTGGTGACCTACGATGATGGTGCCATTGACGTCTACACCGCGTGGGAAGAGATGGGTGCCGTGCGCGATGCGCTGGAAGCTGCGGGCCTGAAAGCGGACAACGCTGAAGTCTCCATGATTCCGTCCACCAAAGCGGATATGGATGCAGAAACCGCACCGAAACTGCTGCGTCTGATCGACATGCTCGAAGACTGCGACGACGTGCAGGAAGTGTACCACAACGGTGAAATCTCTGATGAGGTTGCAGCGACTCTCTGATGAGAGCCTGTAAACCGTTTACGGGAGACGCGTGATGTCGATTATCCTCGGGATTGACCCCGGCTCACGCGTCACCGGGTATGGCGTTATCCGTCAGGTGGGACGCCAGCTAACCTACCTCGGCAGTGGATGCATTCGCACCAAAGTGGACGATCTGCCGTCGCGCCTCAAGCTTATTTATGCGGGCGTATCGGAGATCATCACCCAGTTTCAGCCAGACTATTTCGCCATTGAGCAGGTCTTTATGGCGAAGAACGCGGATTCGGCGCTGAAGCTCGGTCAGGCGCGTGGGGTGGCCATCGTGGCTGCGGTGAACCAGGATTTGCCGGTATTCGAATACGCGGCAAGGCAGGTTAAGCAGACGGTGGTGGGCATCGGTAGCGCGGAGAAGAGCCAGGTGCAGCACATGGTGCGCACCCTGCTGAAGCTTCCCGCGAACCCGCAGGCCGACGCCGCCGATGCGCTGGCGATTGCAATTACCCACTGCCACGTCAGCCAGAACGCGATGCAAATGAGCGAGTCGCGGCTCAATCTGGCGCGAGGCAGGTTACGATAATCAGAAATCAGGCTGGATAAACATCCAGCCTTTTTTTATTATGTCGGCAGTTAATTTCTCCCAGAACGCAGGAGCGTCACGTGATAGGCAGACTCAGAGGCATCATCATTGAAAAACAACCCCCGTTAGTGCTGCTGGAAGTGGGTGGCGTGGGCTATGAAGTCCATATGCCGATGACCTGCTTCTACGAGCTGCCGGACGCGGGCAAAGAGGCGATTGTCTTTACCCAGTTTGTGGTGCGTGAAGATGCCCAGCTGCTGTACGGCTTTAACAACAAGCAGGAACGTACCCTGTTCCGCGAGCTGATTAAAACCAACGGTGTGGGGCCTAAGCTGGCGCTGGCGATTTTGTCCGGCATGTCCGCTCCGCAGTTTGTGAATGCCGTTGAGCGCGAAGATCCCGCGGCGCTGGTTAAGCTTCCGGGCATTGGTAAGAAAACCGCAGAGCGTCTGATTGTTGAGATGAAAGACCGCTTTAAAGGTCTGCACGGCGATCTGTTCACTCCGGCTGCCGATTTGGTTCTGACTGCTCCGGGCGCGCCTGCCTCTGATGATGACGCCGAGCAGGAAGCGGTTGCCGCGCTGGTGGCGCTGGGCTATAAACCTCAGGAGGCCAGCCGGATGGTGAGCAAAATTGCCAAACCGGACGCCAGCAGTGAAACTCTGATTCGTGAAGCGCTGCGCGCTGCATTGTGAGGTAAAGGATGATTGAAGCAGACCGCCTGGTATCGGCAGGCACCCTTCAGGCAGAAGACGTGGTGGATCGTGCGATCCGCCCGAAGCTGCTTGATGAGTACATCGGCCAGCCGCAGGTACGTTCCCAGATGGAGATTTTCATCCAGGCGGCAAAGCTGCGCGGCGATGCGCTCGATCACCTGCTGATTTTTGGCCCGCCGGGGTTAGGTAAAACCACGCTGGCGAATATCGTCGCCAATGAAATGGGCGTCAACCTGCGCACCACCTCCGGCCCGGTGCTGGAGAAAGCGGGCGATCTGGCGGCGATGCTGACCAACCTTGAACCGCATGACGTGCTGTTTATCGATGAGATCCACCGCCTGTCACCGGTGGTGGAGGAAGTGCTCTATCCGGCGATGGAAGATTACCAGCTGGATATCATGATCGGCGAAGGCCCGGCCGCGCGCTCCATCAAAATCGATCTGCCGCCGTTTACCCTGATTGGCGCCACGACGCGCGCCGGGTCGTTGACCTCTCCGCTGCGCGACCGCTTTGGCATCGTTCAGCGTCTGGAGTTTTATCAGGTGCCCGATCTTCAGCATATCGTGGGGCGCAGCGCGCGCTACATGGGGCTGGATATGAGCGAAGAGGGGGCATATGAAGTGGCGAAGCGTTCCCGCGGTACGCCGCGTATTGCCAACCGCCTGCTGCGCCGCGTGCGTGACTTTGCTGAAGTGAAGCACGATGGTTCGATTTCCGCCGAGATCGCCGCCCAGGCGCTGGATATGCTGAACGTCGATGCTGAAGGCTTTGACTATATGGACCGCAAACTGCTGCTGGCGGTGCTGGACAAGTTCTTTGGCGGGCCGGTCGGGCTGGATAACCTGGCGGCGGCAATTGGCGAAGAGCGTGAGACGATTGAAGATGTGCTGGAGCCGTATCTGATCCAGCAGGGCTTCTTACAGCGTACCCCACGTGGTCGTATGGCGACGGTGCGAGCGTGGAATCATTTCGGGATAACGCCGCCCGCGATGCCGTAAGTAGCGATAAATGGTAGCCCCGGTAAGCGAAGCGCCACCGGGGACATGCTCACTACTGCGCGGTCTTTTTCATCATACTGAAAACAAACAACACCGCCGCGCTCAAGACCACCGACGGTCCGGCCGGCGTGTCATAAAACGCCGAAAAGGTTAACCCGCCCGTGACGGCGATCATCCCGATAACCACCGCGATACCGGCCATTTGCTCTGGCGTACGTGCAAAACGGCGCGCCGTGGCGGCAGGGATGATCAGCAGCGATGTGATGATCAGTGCCCCGACAAACTTCATTGCGACACCAATCGTTAACGCCGTCACCAGCATCAGCAGCAGCTTCACGCGCTGCAGCTTCACGCCGTCGACAAACGCCAGATCCGGGCTGACGGTCATTGCCAGTAAATTCCGCCACTGCCACAGCAGAATACCCAGTACCACCACCACGCCAATGGCGATCGCGATGAGATCGTCAGGCGTCACGGCCAGCAGATCGCCAAACAGGTAGGCCATCAGGTCAACGCGGATATTTGACATCAGGCTAACAACGACCAGACCCAGCGACAGCGCGCTGTGCGCCATGATGCCAAGCAGCGTATCAACCGCGAGGTGAGGGCGCTTCTCCAGCCAGACCAGACCGGCCGCCAGCAGCAGCGTGACCACAATCACCGCGTAAAAGGGATTCACATCCAGCAGCAAACCAAAGGCAACGCCCAGCAGCGACGCATGCGCCAGGGTATCACCGAAGTAAGACATTCTGCGCCACACCACAAACGAGCCGAGTGGGCCTGCGGCGCAGGCAAGCATAACCCCGGCCAGCCAGCCGGGCAGTAACAGTTCAATCATGAGTGTCCATTTCCCCGACGCAGAACGATTCGTCCCTGCAAATCATGGCGGTGATTATGATGATGGCGATAAATGCCAAGCTGTTCAGCGCCGCGAGGGCCGAACATGGAGATAAATTCCGGGTGCATTGAGACCACTTCAGGCGTGCCGGAACAGCAAATGTGATGGTTGAGACACAGCACTTCGTCGGTTTTCGCCATCACCAGATGCAGGTCATGGGAGACCATCAGCACGGCGCAGTTCAGTTCGCGGCGCAGCTGGTCGATCAAATCATAAAGCGCGACCTGACCATTGACGTCCACGCCCTGGGTTGGCTCATCCAGCACCAGCAGCTGCGGGCTGCTCAGCAGCGCACGGGCCAGCAAAACGCGCTGCGTCTCACCGCCGGACAGCTTCTGCAACGGCGCATCGATAAGGTGGCCCGCCTGCACGCGCTTCAGCGCCGGGAGAATATCGGCTTTTCGCGTGCCGGGACGCAGACGCAGAAAACGATTTACCGTCAGCGGCAGGGTGGCGTCCAGATGTAATTTTTGCGGCACATAGCCGATCCGCAATTTTTCCTCGCGCGTGATTACACCTTCATCCGGTGTAACCAGACCCAGCACCACGCGCACCAGAGTGGATTTACCTGCGCCATTGGGGCCGAGCAGCGTCAAAATTTTGCCGGGCTTCAGAACGAGCGACACGTCAGAGAGGACGCGGCGCTGGCCAAAGGAGACCGAAATATTGTCGAGAGAAACCAGAGTCGTCATGTCAATTTAAGCTTGAAGAAGTCAACGAATGTTATAATATCACATTCCACGCATTCACTACGATGATTAGTCGCATTATGTTACATAAAAATACGCTTCTTTTCGCAGCATTATCCGCTGCCCTTTGGGGAACAACCGCACAAGATGTTAACGCTGCCGTTGTTGCTTCGCTTAAACCGCTTGGATTCATCGCGTCGGCCATTACCGATGGGGTAACGGAAACCCAGGTTCTGCTCCCTGACGGGGCTTCAGAGCATGACTATTCTCTGCGTCCGTCTGATGTAAAACGCTTACAAAACGCAGACTTAGTTGTCTGGATTGGTCCGGAGATGGAAGCATTCATGCAGAAATCAGCCAAACAGATTGCTGATAAAAAACAGGTCGCGATTGCCGGGCTTTCCGGCGTGAAACCGTTGCTCATGAAAGGGGCGGATGATGACGGTGACGAACATGACCATCACGCTGCAGAGGGTGAAAAAGGTGATGGAGATCACCATCACGGCGAGTACAACATGCATCTCTGGCTATCCCCGGAGATAGCGCGGCTTTCAGCGGTTGCAATCCATGACAAATTAGTGGAACTTATGCCGCAAAGTCGAGCCAAACTAGACGCCAACCTGAAGGATTTTGAGGCACAATTAGCCGCAACCGATAAGCAGGTAGGTAATGAGCTCGCACCGTTGAAAGGAAAAGGGTATTTCGTTTTTCATGACGCCTACGGCTACTACGAAAAACACTACGGCCTGACCCCGCTTGGGCACTTTACCGTCAACCCTGAAATTCAACCTGGTGCGCAGCGTTTACATGAAATCAGAACACAGTTGGTTGAGCAGAAAGCGACATGCGTTTTTGCTGAGCCACAGTTCAGGCCAGCGGTCGTAGAAGCCGTGGCCAGGGGAACATCCGTGCGCATGGGAACCCTTGACCCGCTAGGTACGAATATCCAGTTGAGCAAAGCGAGCTATTCGCAGTTCCTCAGCCAACTGGCGAACCAGTATGCGAGCTGCCTGAAAGGAGATTAACGAGGAAGTGAATACGTGCAACAGATAGCCCGCTCTGTCGCCCTGGCATTTAACAATCTGCCTCGACCCCACCGCGTTATGCTGGGGTCGCTTACAGTTCTCACCTTAGCGGTCGCCGTCTGGCGGCCCTATGTTTACCACCCGAGTTCTGCCCCTATCATTAAAACCATCGAGCTTGAAAAGAGCGAGATCCGCTCTTTGCTGCCTGAAGCCAGCGAGCCTATCGACCAGGCCGCTCAGGAAGATGAAGCTATCCCTCAGGATGAACTGGACGATAAAACCGAGAACGAAGCGGGGATCCACGAATACGTTGTCTCTACCGGTGACACGCTGAGCAGCGTGCTCAACCAGTACGGTATCGACATGGGCAATATCAGCCAGCTGGCCGCTGCGGATAAAGACCTGCGTAACCTGAAAATCGGGCAACAGCTCTCCTGGACATTAACGGCGGATGGCGATCTTCAGCGTTTGACCTGGGAAATGTCCCGCCGCGAAACCCGCACCTATGACCGCACTGCAAACGGTTTCAAAATGACCAGTGAAATGCAGAAAGGCGACTGGGTTAACAGCGTGATGAAAGGTACCGTGGGCGGAAGCTTTGTTTCCAGCGCCCGTGATGCGGGCCTGACCAGCGGTGAAATCAGCGCGGTGATCAAAGCCATGCAGTGGCAGATGGATTTCCGTAAGCTGAAGAAAGGCGATGAGTTTTCCGTCCTGATGTCCCGCGAAATGCTGGACGGCAAGCGCGAGCAGAGCCAGCTGCTGGGGGTGCGTCTGCGCTCCGAGGGAAAAGATTACTACGCCATTCGCGCTGAAGACGGCAAGTTCTATGACCGCAGCGGTACGGGCCTTGCGAAAGGCTTCCTGCGTTTCCCGACGGCGAAACAGTTCCGCGTCTCCTCTAACTTTAACCCGCGTCGTCTGAACCCGGTTACCGGGCGCGTTGCGCCTCACCGCGGGGTAGACTTCGCGATGCCGCAGGGCACGCCGGTGCTGTCCGTTGGCGATGGCGAAGTGGTGATGGCAAAACGCAGCGGTGCAGCAGGCTATTACGTGGCTATCCGTCACGGTCGTACCTATACCACCCGCTATATGCACCTGCGTAAGCTGCTGGTCAAACCGGGGCAGAAAGTGAAACGCGGCGACCGTATCGCGCTCTCCGGCAACACCGGACGCTCTACTGGCCCGCATCTGCACTATGAAGTGTGGATCAACCAGCAGGCCGTGAACCCACTGACGGCCAAACTGCCGCGCACCGAAGGCCTGACAGGTAAAGATCGTTCCGATTACCTGGCGCAGGCGAGAGAGGTGATACCGCAGCTGAGCTTAAACTAAGCTCTCTGTTTTGTGAAAAAAGCCGGTGTCAGCATGCGCCGGCTTTTTCTTTTGTGCGTGGGCGACTGCCTCGCTACACTATCTGAATAATTTTTCGCGTCACCAGACCCTGGAACCAGCATGGAAACAAAAAAAAATAATATTGAATACATTCCTGAGTTTGAAAAATCCTTTCGACACCCGCGCAACTGGGGCGCCTGGCTGGGAGTTTACACCTTTGCGGGCATCGCTATGCTGCCTGCCACGCTGCGCGATCCCGTACTGGGAAAAATTGGCCGTCTGGCCGGACGCTTAGGTAAAAGCGCGCGTCGTCGTGCGCAGATCAACCTCTATTACTGTTTTCCTGAAAAAAGCGATGCCGAGCGCGAGGCCATCATCGACGCGATGTATACCACCGCACCGCAGGCCATGGCGATGATGGCGGAGCTGGCGCTGAAAGGACCGGAAAAAATCATCGACCGCGTTGACTGGAAAGGGCTGGAAATCATCGACGAAATGCGGCGCAATGATGAGAAGGTCATTTTCCTCGTGCCGCACGGCTGGGGCGTGGATATCCCGGCAATGCTGATGGCTTCCCAGGGGCAGAAAATGGCGGCGATGTTCCATAACCAGGGCAATAAAATCTACGATTTTGTCTGGAATACGGTACGTCGTCGTTTTGGCGGACGTTTGCATGCGCGAAACGACGGCATCAAGCCGTTTATTCAGTCGGTACGTCAGGGGTACTGGGGCTACTATCTGCCGGACCAGGACCACGGACCTGAGCACAGCGAGTTTGTCGACTTCTTTGCGACCTACAAAGCCACGCTCCCCGCGATTGGGCGCCTGATGAAGGTTTGCCGCGCCCGCGTGATCCCGCTCTTTCCGGTTTACGACGGTAAAACGCATCGTCTGAGCATTGAAGTCCGTCCGCCGATGGACGACCTGCTGACCGCGGACGATCGCACCATCGCGCGCCGCATGAACGAAGAGGTGGAGCTGCTGGTGGGGCCGCATACCGAACAGTACACGTGGATACTGAAGCTGCTGAAAACGCGGAAGCCGGGAGAGACGGAGCCCTATAAGCGTAAAGAGCTTTACCCGAGGAAATAGAAAACCTTTACCTTGCCCCTCTCCCCTTAGGGGAGAGGGGATCGGATCTTACTCTACAGTCAGTACGCGCGTGGTATTGGTTGAGCCGATGGTGCTCATCACGTCACCCTGCGTCACGATGACGATATCACCAGACACCAGGTAACCTTTATCGCGCAGCAGGTTTACGGCATCGTGCGCCGCGGCTACGCCGTCATTGGTGCTGTCGAAGTGTACCGGGGTAACACCGCGGTACAGCGCCGTCAGGTTCAGCGTACGCTCGTGGCGTGACATGGCGAAAATCGGCAGGCCGGAGCTGATGCGAGAGGTCATCAGCGCGGTGCGGCCAGATTCGGTCATGGTGATGATCGCCGTAACGCCTTTCAGATGGTTGGCCGCATACATGGCGGACATCGCAATCGCTTCTTCCACATTGTCGAACTGGATATCCAGGCGGTGCTTGGAGACGTTAATGCTTGGGATCTTCTCCGCGCCCAGGCAGACGCGCGCCATTGCGGCCACGGTTTCTGCCGGATACTGGCCTGCCGCGGTTTCCGCTGACAGCATCACCGCATCGGTACCGTCCAGCACGGCGTTAGCGACGTCCATGACTTCCGCACGGGTTGGCATTGGGTTGGTGATCATGGATTCCATCATCTGGGTGGCGGTGATCACCGCGCGGTTCAGCTGACGTGCGCGACGAATCAGCGCTTTCTGGATACCGACCAGTTCAGGATCGCCGATTTCCACGCCCAGATCGCCACGGGCAACCATCACCACGTCAGAGGCGAGGATCACATCGTCCATCGCATCCTGATCGCACACGGCTTCCGCGCGTTCAACCTTAGCGACGATTTTGGCATCACAGCCTGCGTCACGGGCCAGACGGCGCGCATAGTTCAGATCTTCGCCACAGCGTGGGAAGGAGACCGCCAGGTAGTCAACGCCGATCTGGGCCGCCGTTACGATATCCGCTTTGTCTTTGTCGGTCAGGGCTTCCGCAGAGAGGCCGCCGCCCAGTTTGTTGATGCCTTTATTGTTGGAGAGCGGACCGCCGACGGTGACTTCAGTGAACACCTTCATCCCCTGAACTTCCAGCACCTTCAGCTGGACGCGACCGTCGTCGAGCAGCAGGATATCGCCAGGTACCACATCAGCCGGCAGGCCTTTATAGTCGATCCCGACTTTCTCTTTATCGCCTTCGCCTTTGCCGAGGTTGGCATCCAGCAGGAATTTGTCGCCGATATTGAGGAAAACTTTACCTTCTTTGAAGGTTGATACACGAATTTTTGGACCCTGCAGGTCGCCGAGGATAGCGACGTGGCGGCCCAGCTTAGCGGCGATCTCACGCACTTTATCGGCACGCAATTTATGGTCTTCTGGCGTACCGTGAGAGAAGTTCATACGCACCACGTTGGCGCCAGCGGCGATAATCTTTTCGAGGTTATTATCGCGATCGGTGGCCGGGCCTAAGGTGGTGACGATCTTGGTTCTGCGAAGCCTTCTGGACATGTAATACTCCGTTGACTGAAACAACTTTGGTGTTGCGTGAACATTGAATCGACCTTCATCTACCGCAAGGCAGCAAAGAGGGGGCCGAATGCCGAAAATCGTTACATCTAATTATGGGTTACGTCTTCGTTATCTACTTTCAGGGAACATCGCTCTTTATAAGCAATTCTTTATCAAAACGCGATTCCTTCAGCGCTTCCTTGACTCGCTTCAAGTTATCTCGGAATTTTGCGCCCCGGCGTAAGGTAAATCCGGTCGCCAGCACGTCGATTACCGTGAGTTGCGCCAGACGGGACACCATTGGCATATACATGTCGGTATCCTCAGGCACGTCCAGGGTAATGGCGAGAGTCGCCTCCCGCGCCAATGGCGTGCCGGCGGTGGTGAGGGCGATTACCATGGCATCGTTTTCACGGGCCAGCTGCGCCAGCTCAACCTGGCTTTTGGTGCGGCCAGTGTGCGAAATCAGTACCACGACGTCATCCTCACTGCAATTCATACAGCTCATGCGTTGCAGCACAATGTCATCGGAATAAATAACCGGCACGTTAAAGCGGAAGAATTTATTCATGGCGTCGTGCGCCACGGCGGCTGACGAGCCAAGACCGAAGAACGCAATGCGTTTGGCCTGGGTGAGTAAATCCACCGCGCGGTTTACTGAACTCATATCCAGACTTTGACGAACGTGATCGAGCGTGGCCATGGCCGACTCAAATATTTTTGCCGTATAGGCATCTACGCTGTCGTCTTCATCCACATTACGATTAACATAGGGGGTGCCGTTTGCCAGACTTTGTGCCAGATGCAGTTTAAAATCAGGAAAGCCGCGCGTTTCCAGGCTGCGGCAGAAGCGGTTGACCGTCGGTTCACTGACGCCCGCTTCCTGAGCCAGAGCGGCGATGCTTGAATGAATCGCCTGAGCGGGCGCGGCCAGAATGACTTCAGCCACTTTTCGCTCGGATTTGCTAAGGTGTTCCAGTTGATACTGGATTTTTTCAAGCATGTTCATTGTTAACAAGGCGCTCATGGGGGTGGAAACGATTTCACTCATTGATGAAATCTTGATTCGATTAGCCGATATTACCCCTGTGGCTTCCCTAAAGGGTAACAGTCGACAAGATAATGTTGTTGTTTTTTTTCATTACTTGATCGATGTCGGGTTTTGCTATGACCCTGTTGCGCAAATTATCGACGGCTGTTGCGTCATTACGTCGCCATAATCGGCTGAATGGCGAAAAATCGCCGTATCGCACGAGACGATAAGCGCTAATGGTTTCGGGAATGACGTAAAAGCAGTACAGTGCATTGTAATAAAATTACAACGATACCTGGCAGAAGCACCAGGTGATCCAACTGAGGAGAATGACATGGCGGTAACGCAAACAGCCCAGGCATGTGACCTGGTCATTTTCGGCGCGAAAGGCGATCTTGCACGCCGGAAATTGCTGCCTTCCCTGTATCAACTGGAGAAAGCGGGCCAAATTCATCCGGATACGCGTATCCTGGGGGTTGGGCGCGCCGACTGGGACAAGGACGCTTATACCAAAGTCGTCCGCGAGGCGCTCGAAACTTTCATGAAGGAAAAAATTGATGAAAGTTTGTGGGATACCCTCAGCGGTCGTCTCGATTTCTGCAACCTGGACGTTAATGACGTTAGCGCGTTTTCCCGTCTGGGTGCCATGCTGGATCAGAAAAACCGTGTCACCATTAACTATTTCGCCATGCCGCCAAGCACCTTTGGTGCCATCTGCAAAGGTTTGGGCGAAGCCAAACTGAACGCCAAGCCGGCGCGCGTGGTGATGGAAAAGCCGCTGGGAACGTCGCTGGCTACCTCGCGTGAAATTAACGACCAGGTGGGCGAGTTCTTTGAAGAGTGCCAGGTCTACCGTATCGACCACTATCTCGGTAAAGAGACGGTACTGAACCTGCTGGCGCTGCGTTTCGCTAACTCCCTGTTTGTGAATAACTGGGACAACCGTACCATTGACCACGTGGAAATTACCGTGGCGGAAGAGGTGGGGATTGAAGGTCGCTGGGGTTATTTTGACCAGGCCGGCCAGATGCGCGACATGATCCAGAACCACCTGCTGCAAATTCTGTGCATGATTGCCATGTCTCCGCCGTCTGACCTGACGGCTGACAGCATCCGCGATGCCAAAGTGAAAGTGCTGAAGTCGCTGCGCCGCATCGACCGCTCCAACGTGCGCGAGAAAACCGTTCGCGGCCAGTACACTGCCGGGTTTGCGCAAGGTAAAAAAGTGCCAGGCTACCTGGAAGAAGAGGGCGCGAACAAGTCCAGCAACACCGAGACGTTTGTGGCCATCCGCGTGGATATCGACGACTGGCGCTGGGCGGGCGTGCCGTTCTACCTGCGTACCGGTAAGCGTCTGCCGACGAAGTGTTCCGAAGTGGTTGTCTACTTTAAGAACCCGGAACTGAACCTGTTCAAAGAGTCCTGGCAGGAGCTGCCGCAGAACAAGCTGACCATCCGTCTGCAGCCGGACGAAGGGGTGGATATCCAGATCCTCAACAAAGTGCCGGGCCTGGATCATAAGCACAACCTGCAGACCACCAAGCTGGATCTGAGCTACTCCGAAACCTTCAACCAGACGCACCTTGCGGATGCTTACGAGCGTCTGCTGCTGGAAACCATGCGCGGTATCCAGGCGCTGTTCGTGCGTCGCGACGAAGTGGAAGAGGCGTGGAAATGGGTCGATTCCATCACTGAAGCCTGGGCTGCCGATCAGGATGCGCCAAAACCGTATCAGGCGGGTACCTGGGGGCCTGTGGCGTCGGTGGCGATGATCACCCGCGATGGCCGCTCCTGGAACGAGTTTGAGTAGGATATTCCGCTAGCCCGAAAGTGTTATTTTACCGGTAACATGATCTAACACAGCTAGTGGCACAATTTTTATACTTTTAAGCTCCGCGTGGATTCACCCGCGGGGCTTTTTTTATTACACTGCCGGAAGTGATTTTGCCCCTGAGCTCCGGACAGCAAGCGTTTCAGCGTTGTTAACAACCGCCAGCGACTTTGTAAACTCCCGAGCCCGGACAGATAAATTAAAGGAGCTTTTATGAATCCTGTATTGTTACGCGTAACACAACGCATTATCGAGCGCTCGAAAGAGACCCGTTCGGCCTACCTCGCCCGCATTGAACAGGCGAAAAGCAACACCGTTCACCGCTCCCAGCTGGCCTGCGGTAACCTGGCCCACGGCTTCGCCGCCTGCCAGCCCGATGACAAAGCCTCCCTGAAAAGCATGTTGCGTAACAATATCGCTATTATCACGTCCTATAACGATATGCTCTCCGCGCATCAGCCGTATGAGGTCTATCCCAACATCATTCGTAAAGCGCTGCACAGCGTGAACGCGGTCGGGCAGGTGGCTGGGGGCGTCCCGGCCATGTGCGACGGCGTGACGCAGGGGCAGGATGGTATGGAGCTGTCGCTGCTGAGCCGCGAAGTGATTGCGATGTCTGCGGCTGTGGGCCTGTCACACAACATGTTTGATGGCGCGCTGTATCTCGGCGTGTGCGACAAAATCGTCCCGGGACTGGTGATGGCAGCGCTGTCGTTTGGTCATCTGCCTGCGATTTTCGTGCCGTCCGGCCCGATGGCCAGCGGTCTGCCGAATAAAGAAAAAGTGCGTATCCGCCAGCTGTATGCGGAAGGCAAAGCCGATCGTCAGGCGCTGCTGGAAGCCGAAGCCGCCTCCTACCATGCGCCGGGCACCTGTACGTTCTACGGCACGGCCAACACCAACCAGATGGTGGTGGAGTTTATGGGGATGCAGCTTCCGGGCTCGTCCTTCATCCAGCCGGACGCGCCGCTGCGCCAGGCGCTGACCGAGGCCGCGGCCCGTCAGGTGACGCGCCTGACAGGAAACGGCAATGAATGGATGCCGATGGGCAAAATGGTCGACGAAAAAGTGATCGTCAACGGTATCGTCGCCCTGCTGGCGACCGGCGGGTCAACTAACCACACCATGCACCTGGTGGCCATGGCGCGCGCGGCGGGTATCCTGATTAACTGGGATGACTTCTCCGACATCTCCTCCGTGGTACCGCTGATGGCGCGTCTGTACCCGAACGGGCCGGCGGACATCAACCACTTCCAGGCTGCGGGCGGCGTGCCGCTGCTGATGCGCGAGCTGCTGAAAGGCGGTCTGCTGCATGAAGACGTGAACACCGTAGCCGGATTTGGTCTGCAGCGCTACACCCAGGAGCCGTGGCTGAACAACGGCGAGCTGGACTGGCGCGACGGGGCAACCGCGTCTCTTGATCCGCAGGTGATTGCCACTATCGACAAACCGTTCTCCCACCACGGCGGTACCAAAGTGCTGAGCGGCAACCTTGGCCGCGCGGTGATGAAAACCTCTGCCGTGCCGGAAGAGAACCAGGTTATCGAGGCCCCGGCGGTAGTGTTTGAAAGCCAGCACGACGTGTTGCCTGCCTTCGACGCCGGTCTGCTGGATAAAGACTGCGTGGTGGTCGTGCGTCATCAGGGGCCAAAAGCGAACGGCATGCCAGAATTACATAAACTTATGCCACCACTTGGTGTATTATTGGACCGCCGTTTCAAAATTGCGTTAGTGACCGATGGCCGCCTGTCAGGCGCATCCGGCAAAGTGCCTTCCGCCATCCACGTCACGCCTGAAGCCTACGACGGCGGCTTGCTGGCGAAAGTGCGCGACGGCGACATGATCCGCGTGAACGGCCAGACTGGCGAGTTAACCCTGCTGGTGGATGACGCGGAGCTGGCGGCACGTCAGCCTCATATTCCTGACCTGAGCGCATCGCGCGTGGGGACCGGACGCGAAATGTTCAGCGCGCTGCGTGAGAAGCTCTCCGGTGCGGAGCAGGGCGCAACCTGTATTACGTTTTAAGACGACTTGATTTTAACGATCTGGCGAGAGAGAACTCTGATGAAAAACTGGAAAACAAGTGCAGAAGCAATCCTGACCACTGGCCCTGTCGTGCCGGTTATCGTGGTAAACAAGCTGGAGCACGCTGTGCCAATGGCGAAAGCGCTGGTTGCGGGCGGCGTTCGCGTTCTGGAAGTGACCCTACGTACCGCCTGCGCGATGGATGCCATCCGCGCCATCGCTAAAGAAGTGCCGGACGCCATCATCGGTGCGGGTACCGTTCTCAACGCGCAGCAGCTGGCGGAAGTGACCGAAGCCGGCGCACAGTTTGCCATCAGCCCGGGCCTGACCGAGCCGCTGCTGAAGGCCGCGACCGAAGGCACCATT
This sequence comes from Enterobacter cloacae complex sp. P14RS, assembly GCF_014895895.1. Taxonomy (NCBI): domain Bacteria; kingdom Pseudomonadati; phylum Pseudomonadota; class Gammaproteobacteria; order Enterobacterales; family Enterobacteriaceae; genus Enterobacter; species Enterobacter cloacae complex sp. P14RS. The sequence goes on along the minus strand of NZ_JADBQM010000026.1, from coordinate 12,886 downwards.
CCCTTGATCCCGGGCATCAGCACCGTTTCTGAACTGATGCTGGGCATGGACTACGGTCTGAAAGAGTTCAAATTCTTCCCGGCGGAAGCGAACGGCGGCACCAAAGCGCTGCAGGCGATTGCGGGTCCCTTCTCTCAGGTACGTTTCTGCCCGACGGGCGGTATCTCCCCGGCTAACTACCGCGACTACCTGGCGCTGAAAAGCGTGCTGTGCATCGGCGGCTCATGGCTGGTTCCGGCGGATGCGCTGGAAGCGGGCGACTGGGATCGCATCACGAAACTGGCTTGTGAAGCGGTTGAAGGCGCGAAGCAGTAAGCCATATGCAGCATGAAAAACGGGCCTTTCGGCCCGTTTTTTTTATCCTGCTACCTGAACGTTCGCAGCCGCCGCTTTTGCTCTTGCTACGGCCTCGTCAACGTTACCCCCGGTGGCTAACGCCACGCCCAGACGACGCGTACCGTCGATCTCCGGCTTGCCGAACAGACGGACCTGCAGGCCTGCGCCCACCGCGCCTTCGACGTTATCAAACGTCACATTCTGGCTGGTCAGCTGCGGAAGGATCACCGCCGACGCCGCCGGGCCGTACTGGCGGATGCCGCCAACCGGCAGGCCGAGGAATGCGCGCACGTGCAGGGCGAACTCCGAGAGATCCTGCGAAATGAGCGTGACCATACCGGTGTCGTGCGGGCGAGGGGAGACTTCGCTGAAGATCACTTCGTCACCGCAGACGAACAGCTCCACGCCGAACAGGCCATAACCGCCCAGGGCCAGAACGGTCTTACGGGCAATCTCCCGGGCACGCTCCAGCGCCAGGTCGCTCATCTGCTGCGGCTGCCAGGATTCACGATAATCGCCATCTTCCTGGCGGTGGCCAATCGGGTCGCAGAAATGGACGCCGTCCACGGCACTGACGGTGAGCAGAGTGATTTCGAAATCAAACTTCACCACGCCTTCGACGATCACGCGACCGGCACCGGCACGGCCACCCTGTTGCGCATAATCCCACGCGCTGTCCAGCGCGCTGCTGTCGCGAATAAAGCTCTGACCTTTCCCGGAAGAGCTCATCACCGGCTTAATGATGGACGGGTAGCCAATCTCTTCAACGGCCTGCAGGAATGCGGCTTTGTCACCCGCAAAACGGTAGCTTGAAGTAGGTAGCCCCAGCTCCTCCGCCGCCAGGCGGCGAATGCCTTCACGGTTCATGGTCAGCTTTGCCGCTTTGGCGCAGGGCACCACGCGCTGGCCTTCCTGCTCAAGGGCGATCAGCGTATCGGTTGCGATAGCTTCAATTTCCGGCACGACAAAATCCGGTTTCTCCCGTGCAATGAGCGTACGCAGAGCATCACCGTCCAGCATGTTAATCACATAAGAACGATGGGCGACGTGCATGGCGGGCGCGTCGGCGTAGCGGTCTACGGCAATCACCTCCACCCCTAAACGCTGACACTCAATGGCGACTTCTTTACCCAGTTCGCCCGATCCCAACAGCATTACGCGCGTCGCCGCAGGTCGCAGCGCGGTTCCTAAACGAGTCATAACATTCCCCCTGAAAAAGATGCGCGCAGTATAAACGAAAACGTTTGCGTCTGTCTTGCGCACGGCAAAAGGGCAGACCAGAAATTTGCGCTTCTTTAGGCTTGATGGACATTTCCTGACGCCTGCTCGCTTACGCTGGAGAACATGTTAACCGTTAAGCGAGGGAAACCATGTCAGGCTGGTTAAATCAACTGCAATCCATGTTAGGGCAGAAAACGTCTGGTTCCGGCGAACAGGGGCTTAGCAAACTGCTGGTACCGGGGGCGCTCGGTGGGCTGGCAGGGCTGCTGGTTGCCAATAAATCCTCACGCAAGCTACTGGCGAAGTACGGTACCGGCGCGCTGCTGGCCGGGGGCGGCGCTATCGCCGGCACCGTGCTGTGGAACAAATATAAGGACAGGGTGCGAGCGGCGCACCGCGATGAACCTCACTATGGGGAGCATACTTCTCCGCTGGATCTGCGCACGGAGCGGCTCATCCTGGCGCTGGTGTTTGCCGCCAAAAGCGACGGGCATATTGATGATAATGAAAGAGCGGCTATCGAACAGCAGCTGCGCGAGGCGGGTGTTGAAGAACAGGGCAGAACGCTTGTGGCGCAGGCCATTGAACAGCCGCTCGATCCGCAGCGTCTGGCACTGAGCGTGAAAAATGAGGAAGAGGCGCTGGAACTCTATTTTCTCAGCTGTGCCGCCATAGATATCGATCACTTTATGGAGCGTAGCTACCTTAACGCCCTCGGCGACGCGCTGAAGATCCCTCAGGACGTGCGCGAGGGGATAGAAAAAGATATCGGGGAACAAAAACAGGCGCTACAGGGCTAACTCGCGTCCCCGGGGTCATGTTTCGCTTGCATCATGCGCGGGTTTTGCCAACCTTATAGGGTGTAAAACTTAAAAGAATGATGACATGCCACCGAAAGCCCGACGTACTCCTTATGCGATCGTCACGCATGGCGATACGCGCATAGACAACTACTACTGGCTGCGGGACGATTCGCGTTCCCGGCCAGAGGTGCTCGACTACCTGCACGAGGAAAACGACTATGGCCGCAGGGTCATGGCCAGCCAGCAGGCGCTGCAGGACCAGCTGCTGAACGAAATGGTGCAGCGTATTCCCCAGCGCGACATCTCCGCGCCCTGGACCAAAAACGGCTATCGCTATCGCCATATCTATGAGCCGGGCAACGAGTATCCCATCTATCAACGACAGTCGGTATTAAGCGCCGAGTGGGATGAATGGGACATTTTACTGGATGCGAACCAGCGCGCCGCCCACAGCGAGTTTTATACCCTGGGTGGTATGTCCATCTCCCCGGACAACACCATCATGGCGCTTGCGGAGGATTATCTCTCCCGGCGCCAGTACGGCCTGCGTTTTCGCAATCTGGAAACCGGCAACTGGTATCCGGAAATGCTGGAAAACGTCTCCCCGGATTTTGTCTGGGCGAACGATTCCGAGACGGTCTACTACGTTAAAAAGCACGCCTCCACGCTGCTGCCTTATCAGGTGTGGCGCCATACCGTAGGCACGGACTCAGCCGATGACGAGCTGGTCTATGAAGAGAAAGACGAAACGTTTTATGTCAGCCTGCATAAAACCTCCTCGCGCCACTATGTGATTATCTTCCTCGCGAGCGCCACCACCTCGGAAGTGCTGCTCCTGGATGCCGAACTGCCTGATGCCCAGCCGCTCTGTTTCCTGCCGCGCCGCAAGGATCACGAGTACAGCCTGGATCACTTCCAGCACAGCTTTTATCTGCGTTCGAATCGTGAAGGCAAGAACTTTGGTCTGTACAAAACCAAGGTGCGCGACGAGCGCAAGTGGGAGGTGCTCATTCCCGCGCGGGATCAGGTGATGCTGGAAGGGTTCACGCTGTTTACCGACTGGCTGGTGGTGGAGGAGCGCCAGCGGGGGCTGACCAGTATCCGGCAGATCAACCGTAAAACGCGCGAGGTGATAGGGATTGCGTTCGACGATCCGGCCTACGTCACGTGGATCGGCTTTAACCCGGAACCTGAATCGTCCCGGCTGCGCTACGGCTACTCGTCGATGACTACGCCGGATACGCTCTTTGAGCTGGATATGGATACCGGACAGCGCCAGGTACTTAAGCAAACCGAAGTGAAGGGCTTTGATTCCGACAATTACCGCAGCGAACACCTGTGGGTCACCGCGCGCGATGGCGTGGAGGTGCCGGTTTCGCTCGTTTATCACAAGGCGCATTTCCAGAAGGGTAAAAATCCGATCCTGGTCTACGGCTACGGCTCCTATGGCTCCAGCATGGATGCCGACTTCAGCAGCAGCAGATTAAGCCTGCTCGACCGCGGCTTTGTTTTCGCCATTGCCCATATTCGCGGCGGCGGCGAGCTGGGGCAGCACTGGTATGAAGACGGGAAATTCCTGAAAAAGAAAAACACCTTCAACGACTATCTCGACGTCTGCGATGCGCTGATTGAGCAAGGCTATGGCGATCCTCAGCTTTGCTTCGGCATGGGCGGCAGCGCGGGGGGGATGCTGATGGGGGCGGTCATAAATCAGCGCCCCGATCGCTTTAAGGGCATTGTTGCGCAGGTCCCGTTTGTCGATGTGGTTACCACTATGCTCGATGAGTCCATCCCTTTGACGACCGGGGAGTTTGAGGAGTGGGGCAACCCGCAGGATGAAACCTATTATCGCTATATGAAAGAGTACAGCCCGTATGACAACGTGGAAGCGAAAGCGTACCCGCACATGCTGGTGACGACCGGTTTGCACGATTCACAGGTGCAATACTGGGAACCGGCAAAATGGGTAGCAAAGCTGCGGGAGCTGAAAACCGATGACAACCTGCTGCTGCTCTGTACCGATATGGACTCCGGGCACGGGGGGAAATCGGGTCGATTCAAATCCTACGAAGGGGTGGCCCTTGAGTATGCCTTTTTGATAGGCCTGGCCCAGGATACGTTGCCAGGCCGTGTGCAGCGTTAAGCTTCGCCCAGATAGTGTTTCAGGGTTAAGCGCAGCTCCGGGCTCATTTTGTCGAGGTTGTTATACAGCCAGCGCAGATAGCCCGGATCTTTATCCGCAATATCCGATACCGCTCTCCCGCGGTATTTGCCGAAGGTGAACGTCGTCAGCAGCGCAGGGCGTCCGGTGATCGTTGCCATATCATCCGGCGTCCAGCCCGATGTGTTCATAATATCTATGAGCAGCGCAGCGGTGATATAGCAGTCATACAGGGCGCGGTGATGGTGCAGCCCTTCAGGGGTTCTGACGCTGAGCTTGCGGGATTTATACAGCGCCATATTGCTGTACTTGATCCCTGGCCAGAGGCGACGCGCCAGCTTCATGGTACAAATCCACTCCCCGGGCATTTCGGGGAGTACCCTACGGTCAAAGCTGGCGTTGTGGGCAACGTACCATGGGCTGCCGTAGTAGTGCGGGATAACGTCTTCTATCCAGGGTTTATCCGCCACCATTGATTCTGTAATGCGATGGATAGCCATGGCCTGTGGGCTAATAGGACGATCGGGACGCACCAGATGGCTCATCGGGTTGACGATTTTTCCATCAACCACGTCGACCGAGGCCACTTCCACAATTCCGCCCTGAAGATCGCAAGTTTCGGTATCAATGACGCGCAGCATGAAAATCTCCTGAGCTTAAAACGCTTAGCCTAAAGGAATGATATCGCCTTGCCAACCCTGTCCGTTGCGCGTGCCGGTCAACAGGAGCTCACCCTTATCTGCCCGAACGATCAGCTGGCCTTTTTCATCCCATAACGCGCTGCCCGCGCCGGCATTTGCCATTAACACCGCGATGGCATACCTGTGTGCAAAGCGCTGCAGGGTATTGATGGACTGTCGCCAGCGGTAATCCCTCACCGACTGGCAGCTGGTGAAGAGTGTTGCCTGCGGATCAAGATTCGGTGAATCGCTTTGCCCATCGATAATCGTGAGTTGTTTATCACCCGGCACCAGGCTGGCGCCGCTCCCCTGAGGGTAACGCAGAATACGATCGCGGGAGGGGATAAACAGCGCAAGGCCTTTCTGGCGCTGACCGTTTCGTTCAACGGGAAGCCCTGCAATGAGGGTAATGCGGTAAAAATGCGCGGCATCAAGCAACGGCTGTAGTCGATCGTCTTCGGGCGGAAGCGGTAATGCCGTCGCGCCCGGGCCGGTTAATGAGAGTTCCGGGAAAACCAGCAAATCGCACTGATGCTGTGCTGCTTCGGCAATAAAGTGGAGATGGTGCGCAATATGGTCATCTACGCTGTGATGCTGCCCGCCATACTGGGCTGCCGCAATATTCCAATGTGACATCGTGACTTCCTTATACACAGAGTCGCAGGTATTAAAGAGTACACCTAATTTAATCAGGGTTTTCTTATCCTGCCAGATTCCGCGTAAGGAAGTGTAACGAGTCGTTAAGCTTATTTAACTTTCGGCTCGTACGGCAAGCGGGAGAGGTTGACCGAGGCGAGACGGTGGGCAATTAACCTTTCGCGAAACCAGTCACGCAGATGGGCGGGCTGTTCTCGCTCCACCACTTCAGCCACGACGGGCATGTTGTAACGCTCTTTAAAGGCGACGCCAGCGGCAGCGAGATCGACATTCACTTTATCCATCTCGTCCTGAGGAAGGGCGGCCAGATTGATCTTCATTACCTTCTCCTTATTTTGCGACGGCAACGTTACCGCGATTGCGCGACGATGACAAGCAGAGCGGGATGATCCTCGACTCGTTTATTATACAGCGTTATTCTTTAGCATACAGACATAACAAAAAGGAATGATTGTGATGGGTTTATCCGCTTCCCGCGCGGTATGCGCACTGGTTTTTTTGGCCTCAACGGTAATCTCACCCTCCGTGCTGGCGCATGCGCATCTTAAGCAGCAGAGCCCGGCAGCGGACAGCCAGGTGGCGTCACCGCAGGTGCTGACGCTGAATTTCTCCGAAGGTATCGAGCCCGGATTTAGCGGCGTCGTGGTGACGGATGCGCAAAAGCAGGTGATCAAAACCGGTACCGCCACGCGAGACGAAAAGAACAAAGCACAGCTGACCGTTCCGCTGGAACAGACGCTGGCGCCGGGGGCTTACCGGGTGGACTGGCACGTGGTTTCCGTCGACGGCCATAAAACCAAAGGCAGCTATCGCTTCAGCGTGAAATAGCATGCTGGGACTGTTATACGTAGGATTGCGCTTTATCCATTTTGCGGCGCTAATGCTCGTTTTTGGCAACGCGCTTTACAGCGTCTGGTTTGCGCCTTCCGGGCTGCACCGCCTGATGGCCCGACGTTTCCAGCTCCAGCAGAGAGTGGCGTCCATCGTCAGCCTGACCGCTGCGATCCTGATGTTTATGCTTCAGGGCGGCTTAATGGGCAACGGCTGGGGCGATGTGTTTAACCCGCAAATCTGGAACAGCGTGCTGGGAACGCAGTTTGGTGGCGTCTGGTTGTGGCAAATTATCCTCGCTGCCATCACCGTTGTCGTCGCGTGGCTCGCGCCGCTGAAAGGCTCGCGCCTGCTGCTGCTCGCCATGGGCCAGCTTATCCTGCTGGCAGGGGTAGGGCACGCGGCGATGAGCGACGGCCCGATGGGGGCGATACAGCGACTCAATCATGCTGTTCACCTGCTGTGTGCCGCAACCTGGGTGGGTGGATTGCTGCCGCTGCTGTTTTGCATGCGTCTGGCGAAAGGACGCTGGCAGAACGCGGCCATCTATACCATGATGCGTTTCTCGCGCGTGGGGCATTATGCCGTCGCAGGCGTGCTGCTCACCGGCGTAGTGAATGCGCTGTTGATTCTGGGCATTCATATTCCCTGGCAGGCTGGCTACGTGCAGTTTTTGTTGTTCAAATGTGCTCTCGTGGCGTTGATGGTGGCAATTGCGCTGGCAAATCGGTATTTTCTGGTGCCACGGTTCCGTCCGGATTCCGGGCGCGCACAACAGATGTTTATCAGGATGACACAGGCAGAGGTGGTGCTGGGCGCGCTGGTTCTGGCAACGGTCAGTCTGTTTGCTACCTGGGAACCCTTCTGACAAGGTTAACTATTAAATGAAAAAGACAGTACTTTCTCTCTTACTGCTGGCCTGCGCGGGAAGCGCTCTGGCGGCACCGCAGGTAATCACCGTAAGCCGCTTTGAAGTGGGCAAAGACAAATGGGCCTTTAATCGCGAAGAGGTGATGCTGACCTGCCGTCCGGGCCATGCGCTGTATGCGATCAACCCGAGCACGTTGGTCCAGTACCCGCTCAACGATACCGCTGAGCAGCAGGTCGCCAGCGGCAAGAGCAGCGGTCAGCCAGTCAGCGTGATTCAGATTGATGACCCGGCCAACCCGGGGCAGAAGATGAGCCTGGCACCGTTTATCGAGCGCGCTGACAAGCTCTGCTGACGTTCAGGTTTCCAATAAAAAAACCGCAGATGCTCGCCAAAGCACTGCGGTTTTTCACTTTTAATGATGCTCTGACGCTTTTTTTCAGGCCACTTTTGCTGTGGACTGGAAAACCTGGCGTCGTCATCTATTCTTAAAAGGCAAGGCGACTTAGCCTGCATTAATGCCAACTTTTAGCGCACGGCTCTCTCCCAAGAGCCATTTCCCTGGACCGAATACAGGAATCGTATTCGGTCTCTTTTTATCTGCCTTATAAATCAGGGTGTTACAAGGCGCGACACGAAATTACACGAAAAATGCACGAAATCACATATCCGGTCTTTTGTGCCTGTTACAACAATGTAAACACTTTCTCCCTCACATCCAAGTATTTTTCGGTCATTTTTTTGGATGTATGACCGAACAGTTTCTGCACAAAATCTTTTCCCCGACTAGCTTCATACGTGCGACCAGACAAGCTTCTGATCTCATGGAAAGAGGGGGGATGTTCAGAAAACTCCAGCCCCGACAATTTCCTCGCCTTCACAAAACCTTTCGTCAAACTGTCCAGATGAATAGCTCCGTCAGGACTGTTTTTACGCTTGCCGGCACTTATCAGAAAATCAGTTGTACTCAGCAAACGACAGCGATCAATGATTGCGCTCAGACGTATTCCGTTCAGTGACAGGGATAACGGTATGGCAATCATTGCCCCCGTTTTTATCTGGGTTACGTGTAAACGGTCATCATAAACATTAGTGAACCGCATGTTCGCTATATCCTCGCGGCGTTGCGCGGTTACCAACGCAAGATCCATTGCCAGTGGTACCCGCCAAGCAATTTCAACATGGCTCAGACGAGCCGACCTGACATTACCAGCGTTTCAAAACCAGATAGCTCAATTCCTGACGGCTTTACGGGGTGAACATGCGCGATATGGCTGACGTGATAAAACGGCTTCAGAAAATTGTCCCTGCCGGAGTACAGCCCAAGTTCTCCAGTGCTGAGGAGCTTATGGCATGGCAACAGGAAGAGGCGCGCAAGCACTCAGAAAAGCTGAACCAGGAGAACAGCCGTACCAGGTTAGAAAAGACATTCGGTCGCTCGGGCATTCGTGAACGTTATCAAAATTGCACGTTGAAAAATTATTCGGTAGTGAATGATGGCCAGCGCAAAGCGTTGTCTTTGGCAAAATCCTGGCTGAATAATTTCGGATCTGGCTGCGCATGTTTCGTTTTCAGTGGCAGCCCTGGGACGGGTAAAAACCATCTTGCAGCAGCGATAGGAAATGCTCTCCTGGCTCAGCACAAAAGCGTTCTGATTATTACCGTTGCTGACCTCATGATCGAGTTCAAAGCGGGGTTCAGTAGTGGAAAATCAGAGGCCGAGCTGATGGAGCAGATGTCGCGCGTCGATTTGCTTGTTCTAGATGAAGTTGGCGTTCAGATGTACTCACAATACGAAAAGGTCATTTTGCATCAGGTCATTGATCGACGAACGGCAATGCTTAAACCCGTTGGGGTGCTGACCAATCTTAAGGAGGTAGAGTTAACGCAGACTATAGGGGAGAGGGCGCTTGATCGTCTTCGAATGGGTGGTGGGATGTGGGTGAATTTCGATTGGCCAAGCTATCGTGGCTGTCGCTGATAATTTTTCCCAAAGTAAAATCATATAACGAACGTAATGATGTAATTTTTTACCCCTCGGCAAAAACGATATTTTAGTCAATAAATTCTTTAAGAAAAGGCTAGTAAGAGTCTAAACTATCTTAGAACCTTGAGTATGTTCATGAGCTTGAAGTTGCATTTGAGTATGTATTTATATTGTTGGACTCGTAAAAAATTTCGATTTGAATGGAGATCAAAGTGAGAATTAAAGCATTAGCTATTTTTTTAGCAGCAATCTGTTCAGTACCAGCGATTGCAAAGGAACCCGCCAGTTCAAAACCATTACCAAAACTTGAAAACGTCTATGCAGGGTTATTATGTGGTTACTTCGATGAAGAAGCTCCTAGCCCAGAACTTGTAAGCAAAGCGGAAGCAAGGATTAAATTAGCTACTAAGAGCAATAAGACCTACGTTGCGTCTTCAGCTAAACGTGTAGCAAAAGCATATGCCTATCGAGACAGAGATCGCGGTGGTGATTGCTGGGCTAATGTACAAGACGAATATTGGGAACCCAAAAATCAACCCAAATGAATTTTCGTTGATACCAGTAATGTCCAGTTGATGTGACAAATCAGCGCCCACCAGGCCGTCCTCATGAGATCGCGATAAGCTTTGTGGGCACTTCCACCAAATGTATATAAATATACACCTTAGCAACTAATGACCTTAAGACCCTGCCATCATGCCGTTGAAGCTTGATTTGCCTCTCTGAGCATCAATCATACTGCACGCGCTTTAGATACATAGCAGCCTATTAATATTGTTTGGATTATTTATCACCTACCCAAAAAAGTAGGGACTCCCAAAGTTATGGTAACGCTATGAATAATATAGATTTCTGAAAGATGTTAGTTACTTTCCAATTATGGTGGTCGTAAATTAATCAATTAAATGAATTAGTTATCACCGGTCAAAAGTCTGTGTAAATGGGTGGAAATGACTACTGTATGCGTATACAGTATTTTTTATCTCGTGAGTTAAGAGCCGTATAGAGAACCGGCTTATTAGTCAGTGCTTACAGAAAATCACAAGTCAGGACGCGCGAGGAAGACAAAGAGACTACCTCTGAGAGAACAGGAGAAGCGGGTGTACATTCCAGATCATCTTATATTGGGTATACACGACAGCGACAGGTCGCTGGTTATTCGCAGAAATCGAGATGGTTCCTTCAAAGATGGGTTTGTAATGCGTCCTGACGAATTTGTTGCCAGCCTGGCGCTGATCGATGAGGCACGAAAACTTGTAGCCCCCGAAGAGCGTCAAGGAGATGACGACTGATACACTTATGATTTATAATAGTTATCGGGTCTGAACAACCCTGCTGAAACACTGTGCCACCGGAGAGAACGATGGCACAGATTATACAACTCTTTAAATCTTCACCCACCACCCTGACCACGGCTACGCCCGAGGCCAGCGATTTTTTGCAACGTATCAAAATCGGCGTGTGGCTTAACTGCGACGTTAAGCAAGCCCGAAACTACCTCTTCCATAAGCGCTTCTTCGCTCTGCTCAATCTTGGGTTCGAATACTGGACACCCACCGGAGGGGCGATTACCCCTGCGGAAAAAGAATACCTTCACGGTTACGTGCGTTACCTGATCTCGATGGCAGGCAATGACGATCTCCTTTTAGAAACTGAGAAGGTTTACAACGAAACCCACGGGCAGTGGCGAACGAAAGAAGCGGCAATCACCAAATCGTTCGAAGCCTTCAGAAAGTGGGCCGTTGTTGAGGCTGGTTTCTTCGATACCTTCATCCTCCCTGATAACACCATTCGCCGAGAGGCAAAATCGATCTCGTTTTCCAACATGACGGAGGCCAAATTTTTCCAGGTCTACAAAGCAGTTTTTAACGTCCTGTGGAACACCATTCTCTTTAAAAAATTCCGCAACTATCAGGAAGCCGACAACGTAGCCATGCAGCTGCTGGAGTTCGCAGCATGAAGAAAAAACCCGACCTACGCAAAGCTGCACGTGGGCGCGAATGCACAATTCGCATTCCTGGCATCTGCAACCACGATCCAGAAACCTCATGCCTTGCACATTACCGACTTGCGGGTACGTGTGGCACCGGATGCAAACCTGATGATGAACAAGGCGCTATTTCCTGCAACGCCTGTCATGACGTGATTGACGGTCGCGTTAAAACCAAAGAATACACCTATGAAGAACTTCGGCTTATGCACGCTGAAGGTATTCTTCGCACACAAAAAATCTGGCGAGATGAGGGGTTAAGATGAACGCGCAGCAACTGGAATATGTACGCATTCAACTACGCGCTGCGCTGGTCGATGACTCAGGCGGCACCAAAGGCCAACTGGAGGCGTTCGCAGAGCATCCACCAGCTGATAAAAACAGGAACCCGCGCCAGCAACTACACGTTGTGGAACTTGATAACGGGCGCGGCGGTGTTCGTCGCGTTAAAGCTGAAAATAGTGCTCTCTACGTCCTGGAGACGCGCAGTCGCCGCCGTCCTATGCCTCCGATAAAAGATAAGGCTTTCTCTTCGTGTGCGTGGCGTAGAGCCGTTCTAAAACTCGATGTTAGCCAACAGGCCTGGATCAAATACTGCTATGGGTTTGATCTTAACTTCAGGTATCAACGGGAGATTTGTCGCTTTGTCTGGATAAATTATATGAAGCAACAGGGGGGGCTTAAATTACAGAAACGTGTGGAAAAACGTTTGATTCAGCTTGTGTGGCTGGCCGTTCAGGAAATTGCTGTCCGCAATACAAATGAAACTTACAGAGACTATGCAGCGACAACATTAGCTGGTTTTTTGTCAATGCATCGTGATACCTGGTATGAAACTTATGCGGAACCGTGGAGTGAATTTAAACGCTTATGCACCTTATTGGATTCTAATTGCTTGAGCAGTATCCAACAATATTGTTTACTAATGTCTTGAGATTTACAACGATGAAGAAACCTATCGGCGCGCTATAAAGGTTAATAAAGCAATATTCGCCCCGTATTTGGGGCGAATATTGCGGGGTTAATTCAAAACAATGTAGTCATCGTCACTTGACTCTATTGTGTTTGTTCTTATTGTTGATAAGTATAAATAATCAGTGTCATCGTTTTCCAACGAGCGTGTGATTATAGTGCTTGTGTATTCTGCAAATGCAGAGCTAATCTGACATGAGTTGTTGGTAATAAAGCTATCATCTGTTGTTTCGATGGTTTCAGTTATGGTTGTCCAATCCTTCAGGTTTAAGTAATCATCATCGTTAGTTTCAATAGAAAACGTTCTTGTTGTCGACTCTAGAATAGTCTTGCAAGAAGGAGCAATATCTGTTGTCTCACTGTATAACATTATATATGGC
>NZ_JADBQM010000025.1:113535-160716 GCF_014895895.1 Enterobacter cloacae complex sp. P14RS | reverse complement strand
TCAATTTATGGCAATAAAATATTAAATATATAAATTGCAATATGGTTCTTATCTTAATATTCCGTATTATTTTGCTAAGATTATACTATTACCATCGGTATCAGGAGGTAATCTCTTATTTGAATGTGTTAGTATAATTCAGGAGTTAAAGCGATGACAGAAGAAAGGCTACGGAAGAATCTTGTTTTTTTAATAAAAAAATATGTTCGGGAAAGTCAACAGGAAGCATTTTATGATGACATATCAAACCCTGATGTGCCAGTGAAAGGTATTTTAGCTGACTTTAATAAAGTCAAAATAAGAACCGTTGATGAAGCGGATGGAGATTTGATACGTGATATTTACTTTTATTATTGCTAACTAATAGTCATGCGGGGAATTGATTTTTTCAGGTTGTTTATTATATTTGTTTTTTATGGAGGGTGAACAGGTTGATGCATGGGGAAGGGTAAATGACTCTTGACTCGTCCCATTCCTTACCCTCCTTTATGAAGGATATTAGAAATATATTAATTACAGATTTTATTTTATATATCACACGTTACGCTGATTTCCTTCTTTTAACTATATTCAAAACCTGTTCGCCGCTGATGATAATCCCTTCGAAGGGCGATTGAGAAAATTACCCATAACCACCTGCTGCAGGAAATGCACTGGAATGTGCCGCTGACCTAAGTATACTGCGACCAGACAGTGATGACCCGCTTGCACTTACTGACGACATTAATGCCCCAGAGATCTTCTGGTTCCACTACCAGCCCAACGGCACGCCAGAGCGGATAGTGGATATAGAAGGGCAGATGCGCTGGGAAGGGGCGAACAGAGCCTGAGGTAAGCTACTGCTGGAAAGCGAGGCGCAGCTATCAGGATATCCCCAGAACTGGGTGAGCCAAACAAATCAGTATATGAAGTCAGGAATGCCTATCATGAATTACGATTCATATAAAGAAGTACTCGATTATCTCAGGTTTTTTTTCAACGAAAGAGTGGATTCATCAATTTATTTAGAAAAACTAATGACTTTGATTGAAGGATCTCGCACTGAAAAAACGGTGATAATAAGAGCAATTTATGAAACGTACATGCAGTATGTAAAACAAAGTAGAGATGGCATAAAAATTAACGCTGAGGAAAAAGAAATGTGGATTGACTTATTGCACCATTGGCAATAAGACTTTATTGTTATGCGGGTGTCATTGTAAATGGTTATAATAAATATAATTTGTACGCGGAAAATGCTCCTCATATGGATGTTCTCATGTTGAGTCGATTATATTATTAAGATCTTGTCAGACAATAAAAAGTAAATCAGGACAAAATGATTAAATTAAAATTTAAACCGATTACAGGTGAACTAAATCTTGATGATCTGCCTTTGGAAATTGATACTGAAGAAGGCTTTTGTAAGTGTGATTTATACCGCGAATTAGTAAAGCACAAAGCCGTTAAGAAAACCATGCCAAATCACTACCTTGTTGACTCAGCAGTGTTTTCCGATAAAGAATTTCAAGTTACTATACGCCCAGTGTGCTATGGTTTTCCTTTTATGCTTCATCTTGTTGATAAAAACAGTCAATACTATAAAGCATTAAATGATTGGAATGCTCGAACTAATATTCACATACTAAATGAATCAGTAAAAAGTTTGTCTGATTGGCTGAAAGAATCACTAAACCTGGACACGCCTGATACCATGGAAACAGACATCATTAGGTGGAACTTTGCGTGGGGGCGGGTTTCAGTCTCATATGAGACAAAGTCGTTTAATCATGGGATATATATAGTTTGGAATATAACGTAGTCACTTCCAGACAAGGTTGTTTAGATATGTTAGAAATGAAACTTGATGTTCATACTGGATTTGTAGCAATTAACAACTACCCAATCGAATTAAAAGATGTTGATACTTTTAAAAATTCCGCATTTTACAAGTTCTTCTCGCCATTGGCTAAAATAGGTCCTTTTTATTTCGCTATCGATAATATTAAATGGAAAGATCAAATTTTCATTTTGGAACTGAGGCCCTCAGCATTTTCTTTTACTCCATCATTATTCCTTACTAGTAAGGATGGGAATTTTTATAAAACGCTAGAGGATTGGGATAAAAGGGCTAGTCTGAGTAATTTATCGGATGAGCAGCAACGCTTGACAGCCTGGGTTGAGAGTGAAATAACCTCAAAGCCTAAACTTAAAATTACAACCCCCCCATATGGAATTCAATGGGAGCATGAATGGGGAAGTATTGTTGTACAGTCTAATGAAAAAAGCTTCGATTGTGGTATTTATATCGAATGGAATATTTGATTAAACAATGTTATTAATTAATAAAACCCCTCATTTCCTTCTCGCCTTACTTTTTTATTAATAAAGTTAAAGTCTAAAAAAATGAAAATAACTAATCGACTGAAAAAGAAGATATTAGTCCTGGATGGCATTGATAATGACTTTATAGATTATGGCGCAAAAGTAGCATGCCCTGAATGCGAGGGTGTAATAGTCTATTCCATCGTAAACTCATATGAGTTTGACTCGCTCTCTGAAGAGGTAAAATACTTTTTGGTTAAGAAAATGAGAGGAGTGAAGCTTGTTAGCGATCATAATGAATTTAGCTATGATGAAAGCCAATTACATGTTTCGAAAAAAGCATGTTCAAATTGTTTAAAAGAATTTTCTACTGTATTAACGTATAAAGAAGTGCAGCCAGCCCGATACCGGGTATATCTTGTGGGGCTTTTTGAAGGTGATTTGAAACAGATCAAACTTTAAACGTTGAGGTTTACCAATGATTGAAAATCTCATTTTTATTAAAGAAAATGACCTGGTTCAATGGGTATGTGGTGCAAGTAACATACTGGTTAGTATGCCGTTTTTAGACTATGCAATGGTCGACTCAACTCGCCAGTTAGTCTTTACGTTAAGCGAGCCAAAGCCATTACCAACCGTTTTGACCATCTTCAATGCGCAGGGCGAAAAACTATTTTGGTCTGCACCTCCTGAAGGCGCATTTTTCTATTACTTAACTTTCAACCTGTCAAAGGAAGTGGTTGTGGTCTGTAGCTATGCGGAAAAGCAAAACGGCTGGCATGAGTGGTTTTATTCCTGGGATATGAAGCGTAATGCTTTGTCTCAATTGGGCCCAGCGTATTAACATCAAAAGCGCCAAAAAACGATAACAATAACCGGTAGCCAAAGAGGGCCGAATAAGCAGTTCCAACAAGCGGTTTAAAACAGAGCTAAGAGGCAAAGGATGAGTACGGTTTACATTGTCATATTGACCTATATCAAACCCCTTGAAGAGGTTGACGCAGCGATACCTGCTCATGTGGAGTGGCTAAAAAAGGGGTATGCAGAGGGGATATTTCTGGCATCGGGTAGACGGATCCCAAGAACCGGTGGAGTCATACTCGCTAAATGCGAGAGTCTGGTCTCTCTCGAAGAGCGCTTGCGCGAGGATCCCTTTCAGGCGTTGAAGCTTGCGACTGCCGAAATCATTCCCTTCGAACCCAGTATGAAGGCAGAACTTTTAGACAATGTGTTTTGACCCCCCAATAAAAAAATCCACGCCAGGGCGTGGATTTTTTTATTCAAGACGACTCAGACGTTGAACAGGAAGTTCATCACGTCGCCATCTTTAACGATGTAATCTTTCCCTTCCGCACGCATCTTGCCTGCTTCTTTCGCGCCTTGCTCACCCTTGTAGGTGATAAAGTCTTCAAACGCGATAGTCTGCGCACGAATGAAGCCTTTCTCGAAGTCGGTGTGGATCTTACCGGCCGCCTGAGGCGCAGTCGCTCCCACAGGGATCGTCCATGCACGTACTTCCTTCACGCCAGCGGTGAAGTAGGTCTGCAGGTTCAGCAGCTCATAGCCCGCGCGGATCACGCGGTTCAGGCCCGGCTCTTCCAGACCCAGCTCGGCCATGAACTCTTCACGGTCGGCATCGTCCAGCTCGGCGATATCGGATTCAACGGCAGCGCAAACCGCCACAACCACAGAACCTTCCGCCGCGGCGATTTCACGGACTTTGTCCAGGTACGGGTTGTTCTCGAAACCGTCTTCGTTAACGTTGGCGATGTACATGGTTGGCTTCAGGGTCAGGAAGCTCAGGTATTTGATCGCCGCTTTGTCTTCGTCAGTCAGGTTTTTCAGCGCGCGCAGCATGCCCGCATTTTCCAGCTGTGGCAGGCATTTTTCCAGCGCAGCCAGTTCCGCTTTCGCATCCTTGTCGCCGCCTTTCGCTTTCTTCTGCACGCGGTGAATGGCGCGTTCGCAGGTGTCGAGGTCAGAGAGCGCCAGCTCGGTGTTAATGACGTCGATGTCGTCAGCCGGATCCACTTTGTTATTAACGTGGATGATGTTGTCGTTCTCGAAGCAGCGCACAACGTGGCCGATCGCTTCAGTTTCACGGATGTTGGTCAGGAACTGGTTACCCAGACCTTCGCCTTTGGAGGCACCCTTCACCAGGCCCGCGATGTCCACGAACTCCATGGTGGTTGGCAGAATGCGCTGCGGCTTCACGATTTCCGCAAGCTGGTCCAGTCGCGGGTCCGGCATTGGCACCACGCCGGTGTTCGGTTCGATGGTACAGAACGGGAAGTTCGCCGCTTCGATACCCGCTTTGGTAAGCGCGTTAAACAGGGTGGATTTGCCCACGTTTGGCAGACCGACGATACCGCATTTGAATCCCATTTCTAAATCACCTTAATATCTTGATAATCAATCCGTTAACGATAACCGATTGATGAAAAGTAAATAACTACGCCTATTATACACGTAACCCGCATGACGCGCGGTAAAAAAGCCGTATCGGGCGGATTATTGCGCTTTGAAAGCGTGTAAGCGATTTGTCGCTTTGGTTAAGCCGTCTTGCAGCCAGATTTCAGTGCAGCGCGCCGCTTCGTCTACCGCCTCGTCAATCAGTTTTTGTTCGGAAACCGGGGGTTTACCGAGCACGAAACCGACAACTTTGTTTTTATCGCCCGGATGGCCGATTCCCACGCGCAAACGGTGGAAATTCGGGTTATTGCCCAACTTGCTGATGATGTCTTTAAGACCGTTGTGACCGCCGTGTCCGCCGCCCAGCTTGAATTTTGCTACGCCAGGCGGGAGATCCAGCTCATCGTGAGCCACCAGAATTTCATCCGGATTGATGCGATAAAACGTAGCCATCGCCGCCACCGCTTTACCGCTCAGGTTCATAAAGGTGGTGGGCACCAGCAGGCGAACATCCGCGCCAGCAAGGTTGATACGTGAGGTATAGCCGAAGAATTTAGGTTCTTCACGCAGGGGAGCACGTAACCGTTCGGCCAGCAGATCGACGTACCAGGCTCCGGCGTTGTGGCGGGTGGCCGCATACTCCGCGCCCGGGTTGGCGAGGCCGACAATCAGTTTAATCGTCACGATTCAATTCCTAATGGGTTCCAGATCTGGCGCGTAGTTTACTGTCTGGCGCGCCGCTTGACAAAATTCTGCGGTTATCCCGGCGAAATTCGAATAATTACTCATCTGAACAATTAGAATTTCAAGCTGTTCAACACCTTATTTGTAAACTTTTGTTTGTGCGTTATCCGTAATTGTGATCATTCACGCAACTCATAAAAGGGGCGTTGTCTATACTTTACACACAAGGATTAGGGGCTTTTCCCCTGACAACCCAAAGTTCCGGAGGTGACATATGAAACGCAAAAACGCTTCGATGCTCGGTAACGTGCTAATGGGGTTGGGACTGTTCGTGATGGTAGTCGGCGTAGGTTATTCCATTTTAAACCAGCTGCCGCAGCTTGATCTCCCACAATACTTCGCGCATGGCGCGGTATTGAGCATCTTCCTCGGTGCAGTATTGTGGCTCGCCGGGGCGCGCGTAAGCGGACATGAGGAAGTCTGCGATAAATACTGGTGGGTGCGCCACTACGACAAACGCTGTCGTCGTGACCAGCATAAGCACAGCTAGTGCCTGATTAAGAACATCGAAACGACTCCATCCGGAGTCGTTTTTTTTTGCATAGCATATTGACCCTCACGTAACGTAAGGCTCCAGAGTGGTGGCACTGGCAAAGTAAAAAGGAGCAGTTATGTTGATTCAGGTGGGTGAGCTGGCGAAACGAGCCGGTATCACCGTGCGGACATTGCATCACTACGAGCAAACAGGGCTGCTGCTGCCTTCTGCCAGAAGCGCGGCAGGTTACCGGCTTTACAACCTGGCGGATGTCCAGCGTCTGCACATGATCCAGGCGCTGGCAAAAGCGGGGCTGGAACTTGCCGAAATCAGGGATTTTCTGGAAAAGGAGTCGCTGTCGTTGACCGAGCTACTCGATGCGCAAATCACGCTGCTGGATAAACAGCTGCGCAGCATACACACGCTGCGCGACCGGCTGGTGGAGTTGCGTACCGGGCTTACCGACGATGCGACGCCGGATCTGGAGTCCTGGCTACAGACTCTGGAGTTAATGAATATGTACGATCGCTGGTTTAGCAAAGAAGAGTTACAGCAGTTGCCGTTTGCGGTACAGAAGGATGCGCTGGCGGCTATCTGGTCAGGGCTGGTGGCAGAGGCTAACGCGCTGCTGGAACAGGATATACCCGTTACTGACACGCAGGCGATGGATCTGGCGACCCGCTGGATGGAACGTCTTGAACAGGACACGGCGGGCAAGCCGGAGTTTCTCACCCGGCTGAACGAGATGCACAGCGTAGAGCCACAGATGCAGGCGCAGACCGGCATCACCCCGGAGATGTCAGATTACATCACGCGGGCGTTTGCGGAATCTAAGCTCAGCATATGGGAGAAGTATCTCACTGCCGAAGAGATGGCCTTTACCCGGGCACATTATTTTGACCGCATGATGGAGTGGCCGCCGCTGGTGGCGAAACTGCATCAGGCGCAGCGGGACAATATCGCTCCTGACTCGAAGGAGGCGCAAAAGCTGGCTGAAAACTGGCTGGCATTGTTCCAGTCCTACGCAGGCACCAACCCGGAGACCCAGCAAAAGTTTCGTACGGCTATGCAGCAGGAGCCGCATCTGATGAAAGGAACCTGGATGACGCCTGCCGTGCTTGCATGGCTCCAGCAGGCGATCGGGGTGATGATGCAGAGATGTTTCTCTGCATCAGATAACTCACAGATCCGCTAACGCGGCTTCACGGTTAGGATAAAAGGCAAGGCGGCCAGGGATCGGCTGCACGCCCGCACGCGCCATGGTGCGCAGGGGCTGGAATTCCAGGTTGCTGACCCGCAGCTCGCAGCCTTCAGGCAGACGTGCAACAAAGCGCTGGAAGGCATCCAGACCACCGGCATCCAGTACCGGGACGGCATCCCACTTCAGCACCACAACCCGTTTCCCCGCGATGCGGGACTCCAGATCGCTGAACAACCCTTCCGCCGCGGCAAAGAAGAGCGGGCCAATCACGCGCAGCACCAGCACATCCTCAGGCACCTCCACGTTAACCGGAGAGAGGCGCGTCATCTGCGCGATGCGGCGCATAAACAGCAGGGACGCGAGCACGATCCCAACGCTGATGGCGATTACCATATCGAACAGCACGGTCAGCGACATGCAGATCAGCATCACGATGATGTCGTCTTTCGGCGCACGGCGCAGCAGATTCACCACCTTATGCGCCTCGCTCATGTTCCAGGCCACCATCAGCAGCAGGGCGGCCATGGCGGAAAGCGGCAGCCAGGAGAGCAGCGGGGCAAGGATCAGCAGCGCCAGAATCACCAGCACGGAGTGGATAACCGCTGAAACGGGGGAGGTCGCACCTGCGCGCACGTTTGCCGCAGAACGGGCGATGGCTGCCGTGGCGGTAATCCCGCCAAAGAATGGTGCGATGAGGTTGCCTAAGCCCTGACCGACCAGTTCGCTGTTGGCTTTGTGCTTGATGCCGGTCATGCCGTCGAGCACCACGGCGCACAGCAGGGATTCAATCGCTCCCAGCATCGCCATAGAGAACGCGGCGGGCAGCAGGGCGCGAAGGGAATCCCAGCTCAGGGTGAAGCTCGAACCAGGCATGTCCCACGGCAGCACCAGCTGCGGCAGCAGCTGTGGAATGCCGTTACCCTGCGAACCGTCCGCCAGAACATAGTGGAACTGCGAGCCGATAGTCGCGACATGGCCACCGAACATATTGACGATAGCCATCACCGCGCAGCCCAGCAGCAAGGCGGGCAGATGGCCCGGCAGGCGAATACCGAGGCGAGGCCAGACGATCAGCGTCCCCAGGGTGACTATTCCGATGGCGGCGTCGCCCAGGTTGGCCGTTGGCAGCGCCATAAACAGCGCCCCCACTTTCTGTAAATAGTGCTCCGGAACATGGGTCATTTGCAGACCGAGGAAATCCTTAATCTGCATGGTTCCGATGGTGATCCCAATCCCCGAGGTGAACCCCAGCGTCACGGAAAGAGGAATATATTCAATCAAGCGACCAAAACGGGCCAGACCGAACAGAATCAAAAAGACGCCGGACATCAGGGTGGCAACCAGCAGGCCTGCCAGACCAAACTGTTGTGAAACCGGGTAGAGGATCACCACAAAGGCGGCGGTCGGGCCGGAGACGCTGAAGCGCGAGCCGCCCGTCAGGGCAATAACAATCCCGGCAACGGCCGAGGTATACAGACCGTACTGTGGCGCAACGCCGCTGCCAATCGCCAGCGCCATCGCCAGTGGGATGGCAATAATCCCGACGGTGATCCCGGCAATCAGGTCACGGATAAAGCGTGACGAGGTGTACTTCTCTTTCCAGCAGGCGTCGATGAGGGCGCGAAAGGGCAGAACATGTGAGGAGGCTACGTTTTTCACAATTATCTATCATCCGTGTGCGCATCATCTGTCATGTGAATGGCAGGTGAAGGAGGCATTAATCATACAAATAAAACCCAGAGACAAAAAAACCCGCCGCAGCGGGTTTTTTGGCCGTGTTCGATTAGTGTTCGAACATTGCAGAGATGGATTCTTCGTTGCTGATACGACGAATCGCTTCGGCCAGCATCCCGGACAGGGTCAGGGTACGCACGTTTGGCAGTGCCTTGATCTCGTCGCTCAGTGGGATGGTATCGCATACCACAACTTCGTCAATGACGGAGTTGCGCAGGTTGTTCACGGCATTACCGGAGAAGATCGGGTGGGTCGCGTAAGCGAACACGCGCTTGGCACCGCGCTCTTTCAGCGCTTCAGCGGCTTTACACAGCGTACCGCCGGTATCGATCATGTCGTCAACCAGCACGCAGTCGCGGCCAGCCACGTCACCGATGATGTGCATCACCTGAGAAACGTTAGCGCGCGGACGACGCTTGTCGATGATCGCCATGTCGGTATCGTTCAGCAGCTTAGCGATAGCACGGGCACGTACCACGCCGCCGATGTCCGGAGAAACCACGATTGGGTTGTCCAGGTTCAGCTGCAGCATGTCTTCCAGAAGGATTGGGCTGCCGAATACGTTATCAACCGGGACGTCGAAGAAGCCCTGGATCTGCTCTGCGTGCAGGTCAACGGTCAGTACGCGGTCAACGCCGACGCTGGACAGGAAGTCAGCGACAACTTTTGCGGTGATTGGCACACGCGCGGAACGGACGCGACGGTCCTGGCGGGCATAACCAAAGTAAGGGATAACAGCAGTGATACGGCCTGCGGAAGCGCGACGCAGAGCGTCGACCATAACAACCAGTTCCATCAGGTTGTCGTTTGTTGGAGCACAGGTGGACTGGATGATGAAAATATCACCACCGCGTACATTTTCGTTGATTTGTACGCTGACTTCGCCGTCGCTAAAGCGACCTACGGCGGCGTCGCCGAGGGAAGTGTACAGGCGGTTGGCAATACGTTGTGCTAGTTCCGGGGTGGCGTTACCAGCAAAAAGCTTCATATCAGGCACGAGAAGAACCTCAGGCATGCGTCCAGTGGTGGATAGCGTTCGCCGCAAACTGCGGGGCCTAAGCGAAGGCTATCCAGGCGGTGTATTAAAGAGCGCGATGCAACGTCTGGAACAGGGTGACGTTGTCACCGAAACTCAGTCTGCGCCAGAATGGCCTGCTGTAGGGGGGAGGTGTTCATCCCGCGCGCTACAAAACCATGCAGCCAATCCGGCGCTTGCTCAAGCACCTGACGGGCGGCGGATTCGGTGTCAAATTCAGCAAAGACACAGGCCCCTGTACCGGTCAGGCGCGACGGCGCGTATTCTAACAGCCAGGAAAGCACCGCATCAACCTCGCGAAAACGTTTTCTTGCGATATCCTCGCAATCGTTGCTGAATTCACAATTTAATAACGTTTCTATTGACCGTACCGGGGTATTTCTTTTCAGGTCAGGATCTTTAAAGATGACCGGGGTCGGAATGCTCACGCCGGGGTGGGCAACCAGATACCATTTTTCCGGCGGGTTGACCGGGGAGAGGATCTCGCCCACGCCCTCGGCAAAGGCCGCGTGGCCGCGAACAAACACAGGGACATCTGCGCCCAGCGTTAAGCCCAAACCAGCCAGTTCATCCGTCGACAGCCCGCAGCCCCAGAGGTGGTTCAGCGCAACCAGCACGGTGGCGGCGTTGGATGAGCCCCCGCCGAGACCGCCACCCATCGGCAGACGCTTCTCAATGCGGATATCCGCACCGCTTCCCGCCGGCAGACGGCCCGACTCCGCGGCGGCTTTCATCAGCAGGCGCGCGGCGCGGACGATCAGGTTGTCCTCATGCGCCACGCCGTCGACCGGCGTCAGCAGGCAAATCTGCCCATCCTGACGCGGTTCGATGGCAATCGTGTCGCCATAGCCAATAAACTGAAACAGCGTCTGCAGAGTGTGATAGCCGTCAGCACGCTGGCCGGTGATGTATAAAAACAGGTTCAGTTTTGCCGGAGAAGGCCAGTGGGTCATCATTTAACGATCCAGTTGTCCATTTTCAGCTTGATGCGCTGGCTGCCCTGGGTCAGCTCCATGTTTGATGGCAGCGACGGTTTACTCTTGCTGTCATAGGCGCTGTACACCACTTTCCAGGTTTTGCCGTTCTGGGTGTAGTTGACCTGGCTCAGACGGTATTGATCGTCAAGCGTATAGTCGGTCGCTTCGCCCGGCAGGCCGAGGATCCACTGGCGCAGGCTGTTTAGCGGAATTGGCATCCCGGTCAGCTTGCCAATCATCTCTTCGGCATCGGTCGCCGTGTAGTGCTGGCCTTTGTTATCGGTGATCTGAGCTTCGCCCGGTTTGGCGATAAGCTCCAGCTCGGTGCTGCCAAGCGGGTTCAGCAGCAGCAGGCGATAGTTGTCCTGCCCCGTTTGCTGCCAGAAGAAGCGGGCATAAACCTTTTGTTCGTCAGAGAGATACGCGAAGGCGCCGCGCGTCTGGTACTGCTTCAAATTAAGGACGTCCTGCTGGTGCTGACGCCACTGCGGTGAATCAGGGCTTTTGCCCGGGCCTTTTGGTTGGGTGACAGTACAGGCGGTCAGAACCAGTGCTGCCAGCGGCAGCAGGCGAATCAGTCGGGTCATAATGAGGACAAATCCTTGAGATACGTTGCAGTTATAACTGTTAATGCTAGCGCCCCGCAGTGCTACCGTCTACGTTCAAATTATCTCAAAGCGTTGAGTAACCTATTACTCCGAAAGGAGGCGGTCTCTTTTATTGATCTCGCGCATCCTGTATGATGCGTCCTGCTAACCTTATTAACGCTGGTACTACTCCCGCTCAACATGACCCTATTAGCACTCGGCATCAACCACAAAACGGCCCCGGTTTCGCTGCGAGAACGCGTTACGTTTTCGCCGGATACGCTTGACCTGGCGCTGGACAGCCTGCTTGCACAGCCGATGGTGCAGGGTGGCGTGGTGCTTTCGACGTGCAACCGTACCGAGCTGTATTTGAGCGTGGAAGAGCAGGATAACCTGCACGACGCGCTGATCCGCTGGCTATGTGACTACCACAATCTCAACGAAGACGAACTGCGTAACAGCCTGTACTGGCATCAGGATAACGATGCGGTCAGCCATCTGATGCGCGTCGCCAGCGGTCTGGATTCGCTGGTGCTGGGCGAGCCGCAGATCCTCGGCCAGGTAAAAAAAGCCTTCGCAGATTCCCAGAAAGGGCATCTCAAGGCCAGCGAGCTGGAGCGCATGTTCCAGAAGTCCTTCTCCGTGGCGAAGCGTGTGCGAACCGAAACCGACATTGGTGCCAGTGCGGTTTCTGTTGCTTTCGCGGCCTGTACCCTTGCACGGCAAATCTTTGAATCCCTGTCGACCGTCACCGTGATGCTGGTAGGCGCGGGCGAAACCATCGAGCTTGTGGCGCGCCATCTGCGCGAGCATAAAGTGAAAAAGATGATTATCGCGAACCGCACCCGCGAACGCGCGCAGGTGCTGGCGGACGAAGTGGGTGCCGAGGTGGTGGCGCTGAGCGATATTGATGAACGTCTGAAAGAGGCTGACATTATTATCAGCTCTACCGCCAGCCCGCTGCCGATCATCGGTAAAGGGATGGTGGAGCGTGCGCTGAAATCCCGCCGTAATCAGCCAATGCTGCTGGTGGATATCGCCGTTCCGCGCGATGTTGAGCCAGAGGTTGGCAAGCTGGCTAACGCCTATCTTTACAGCGTGGATGACCTGCAAAGCATTATTTCGCACAACCTCGCCCAGCGTAAAGCGGCGGCGGTGCAGGCGGAAACCATTGTTGAGCAGGAAACCAGCGAATTTATGGCCTGGCTGCGCGCGCAAAGCGTCAGCGAGACCATCCGCGAGTACCGCGGGCAGGCGGAGCAGGTGCGTGATGACCTGACTGCCAAAGCGTTAGCGGCCCTGGAACAGGGCGGCGACGCGCAGGCGATTATGCAGGATCTGGCGTGGAAGCTGACCAACCGCCTGATCCATGCGCCAACCAAATCTCTTCAACAGGCTGCCCGTGACGGGGATGATGAACGCCTGACTATTCTGCGCAACAGCCTCGGGCTGGAATAGCGCCCTATACCCATTTTCTAAGACAAGGTGCACTTACGCCTATGAAGCCTTCTATCGTCGCTAAACTGGAAGCTCTGCACGAGCGCCATGAAGAAGTACAGGCGCTGCTCGGCGATGCCGGGACTATCGCAGACCAGGAACGTTTTCGCGCGCTTTCGCGTGAATATGCGCAGTTGAGTGATGTATCAAAATGCTTTACCGACTGGCGACAGGTTCAGGAAGATATTGAAACCGCGCAGATGATGCTCGACGATCCTGAGATGCGCGAGATGGCGCAGGAAGAGCTGCAGGATGCAAAAGCGCGTTCCGAAGAGATGGAGCAGCAGCTTCAGGTGCTGCTCCTGCCGAAAGATCCGGACGATGAACGTAACGCGTTTGTCGAAGTGCGCGCCGGGACCGGCGGTGACGAAGCGGCGCTCTTTGCCGGGGATCTGTTCCGCATGTACAGCCGCTACGCCGAATCGCGCCGCTGGCGCGTGGAGATCATGAGCGCCAACGAAGGCGAACATGGCGGCTACAAAGAGGTTATCGCCAAGATCAGCGGCGACGGCGTGTACGGACGTCTGAAGTTTGAATCCGGCGGTCACCGCGTGCAGCGCGTTCCGGCCACCGAATCTCAGGGCCGCATTCATACCTCCGCCTGTACGGTGGCGGTGATGCCGGAGCTGCCGGAAGCGGAACTGCCGGACATCAACCCGGCGGACCTGCGCATCGACACCTTCCGCTCCTCCGGGGCGGGCGGTCAGCACGTTAACACCACCGACTCCGCCATCCGCATTACCCACCTGCCGACCGGCATCGTGGTGGAGTGTCAGGACGAACGTTCGCAGCACAAAAACAAAGCCAAAGCGTTGACCGTGCTGGGCGCGCGCATCCACGCGGCGGAAATGGCGAAGCGTCAGCAGGCGGAAGCCTCTACGCGTCGTAACCTGCTGGGCAGCGGCGATCGCAGCGACCGTAACCGCACCTACAACTTCCCTCAGGGGCGCGTGACCGACCACCGCATCAACCTGACCCTGTACCGTCTGGACGAGGTGATGGAAGGGAAGCTGGATATGCTGATTGAGCCTATCGTGCAGGAATACCAGGCCGACCAGCTGGCGGCGCTGTCCGAGCAGGAATAATGGATTTTCAGCGCTGGTTACGCGAGGCGGCCGCTGAGCTTTCAAAAAGCGAAAGCCCGAAGCGCGACGCCGAAATTTTGCTTGAGCATGTGACGGGTAAAGCCCGTGCGTACCTGCTGGCGTTCGGCGAAACTGAGTTGACCGTAGAGCAGGAAGCACGGCTCGCCGCGCTGCTTGCCCGCCGTAAAAACGGCGAGCCGGTGGCGCACCTTGTCGGTGAGCGCGAGTTCTGGTCGCTACCGCTTTACGTCTCGGCGGCGACGCTGATCCCGCGTCCGGATACCGAGTGTCTGGTTGAGCAGGCGCTGGCACGTTTACCCGCAGCGGCCTGCAGCATTCTCGATCTCGGTACTGGCACTGGTGCTATCGCGCTGGCGCTGGCCAGCGAGCGGCCTGACTGCGATGTGACGGCAGTGGATGTGATGCCCGACGCGGTGGCGCTGGCACTGCGTAATGTGGAACGTCTCAGGCTCAGCAACGTAACGGTGCTGCAAAGCAGCTGGTTTGCTGCGCTGGAGAACCGCTCATTTGCGATGATTGTCAGCAATCCTCCTTACATTGACGAACATGATCCGCACCTTGCGCAGGGGGATGTTCGCTTCGAACCGCTGACGGCGCTCGTGGCCGCCAACGCGGGATTAGCCGATCTTGATCACATTGTGACAACGTCACGAGAGCATTTGCTTCCCGGCGGCTGGCTGCTCGTGGAGCATGGCTGGACGCAGGGAGAATCCGTGCGGGCACTGTTTACCCAGGCAGGCTACGCCGCTGTCGAAACCTGCCGCGACTACGGCGGCAACGAACGCCTGACGCTGGGGCAGTGGTCTTGAGTTCCGGGTATCTGCCATTTACTGATAAAGGCGTAAGGCTGACTGAAAGGCAGTTTGGCGTTATCATCTACATCGTTTTGAGTTTTATCGCGCCTGAGCGTCATTGTTCGCTCAGTCGTTACTGGGGTAAGTCATGAGGTCCTTAGCCGATTTCGAATTTAATAAAGTGCCGCTTTGCGATGGCATGATCCTGATTTCGGAGATGATACGCGACGATTTTACGTCGCAGTACGTTTACGATGAGCTGGAGAATCTGGTCAGCCTGGCGCGTGAAGAGATCAATCAGGCGCGCCCGCAGGACTGGCAATTAGAGAAGCTTCTGGAGCTTTTCTACGGCGAATGGGGTTTCTGCGACACGCGTGGCGTGTATCGCCTGTCTGACGCATTATGGCTGGACCAGGTCTTAAAAAATCGTCAGGGCAGCGCCGTTGCGCTGGGCTCTATTTTGCTGTGGGTTGCGCACCGCCTGGATATTCCGCTGGTGCCGGTTATTTTCCCGACGCAGATGATCCTGCGTGCGGAGTGGCTGGACGGTGAGATGTGGCTCATTAATCCGTTTAACGGCGACACGCTGGACGAGCATACGCTGGACGTCTGGCTGAAAGGCAACATCAGCCCGGTGGCCGAGCTCTTTAACGAAGATCTCGACGAAGCCGACAACGCCGAAGTCATTCGCAAGCTGCTGGATACGCTGAAGTCAGCGCTGATGGAAGAGCGTCAGATGGAGCTGGCCTTGCGTGCCAGTGAAGTGCTGCTGCAGTTTAATCCGGAAGATCCGTACGAAATTCGCGACCGCGGGCTTATCTATGCCCAGCTCGACTGCGAGCACGTGGCGCTGAACGATCTGAGCTATTTCGTCGAGCAGTGTCCGGAAGATCCTATTAGCGAAATGATTCGCGCGCAGATCAACGCGATCTCGCACAAACAAATTACACTGCATTAATCTTAATTCCGATTCACACCTGAATAAGGCGATCCTATGAAACAAAAAGTGGTTAGCATTGGTGATATCAAGGTAGCAAACGACCTGCCGTTCGTGCTGTTTGGCGGTATGAACGTGCTGGAGTCCCGCGATCTCGCCATGCGTATCTGCGAGCACTACGTGACCGTGACCCAGAAGCTGGGCATTCCGTACGTGTTTAAAGCCTCTTTTGACAAAGCCAACCGCTCCTCCATCAACTCTTACCGTGGCCCGGGCCTGGAAGAGGGGATGAAAATTTTCCAGGAGCTGAAGCAGACGTTTGGCGTGAAAGTGATCACCGACGTGCATGAGTCCTGGCAGGCGCAGCCTGTGGCAGACGTGGTAGACGTAATCCAGCTTCCGGCGTTCCTGGCGCGTCAGACCGACCTGGTTGCCGCGATGGCGAAAACCGGTGCCGTGATCAACGTGAAAAAACCACAGTTCGTGAGCCCTGGCCAGATGGGTAACATCGTCGATAAGTTTATCGAAGGCGGTAACGACAAGATTATTCTGTGCGACCGTGGCGCTAACTTCGGTTACGACAACCTGGTTGTGGACATGCTGGGCTTCAGCGTGAT
Organism: Enterobacter cloacae complex sp. P14RS; assembly: GCF_014895895.1. Lineage (NCBI taxonomy): Bacteria > Pseudomonadati > Pseudomonadota > Gammaproteobacteria > Enterobacterales > Enterobacteriaceae > Enterobacter > Enterobacter cloacae complex sp. P14RS. Next base: position 144,295 of record NZ_JADBQM010000025.1, on the reverse strand, counting down.
GAAGAACGTCTCTAACCAGTCGCCGGTGATCTTCGACGTGACCCACGCGCTGCAGTGCCGCGACCCGTTTGGTGCAGCCTCTGGCGGCCGTCGTGCTCAGGTGACCGAGCTGGCGCGCGCCGGTATGGCGACCGGCCTGGCAGGTCTGTTCATTGAAGCGCACCCGGATCCGGCTAACGCGAAATGCGATGGCCCATCCGCGCTGCCTCTGGATAAGCTGGAGCCGTTCCTGAAGCAGATCAAAGCGATTGACGATCTGGTGAAAAGCTTCGACGAGCTGGATACCAGCAACTAATAAAAAAACCCGCTTCGGCGGGTTTTTTTATGGGACATATTGCCGGGTAAGCGAAGCGCCGCTGGGCAAAAAGACTACGCAAAAATTGTCATCAAATACGCTACAAACAGCGCCATATGCGCCGCGCCGTTCAGGACATTGGTGCGGCCAGTGGAGAATGAAATCTGGCACAGCAGCAGCGAGGCCACCATCACAATCATCTCCGGCGCGCCCAGCGCAAACTGCAGCTCGTTACCGGTCATAAAGGCGATCAGCGTCACCACCGGTACGGTGAGTGAAATGGTCGCCAGCACGGAGCCGAAGAACAGATTCATCGCACGCTGCACCTGATTGTTCAGCACCGCCTTCAGCGCACCTAAACCCTCAGGGGAGAGGATCAGCAGCGCCACCAGGAAACCGGTAAAGGCCACCGGCGCGTTCAGCTCGGTTAACAGCGTCTCCAGCGGGTTGGCGTTCATCTTGGTGACGGCAATCACCGCAATCAGATGCACGATCAGCCAAACCGTGTGCCACGCGCTGCTGTGGGCCGACGGCTTGCCGTGGTGCGGGTCATCGTCGTCGCTGTCATCTTCATGTTCGTAAACAAACAGGCTCTGGTGCGTTTTGGTCTGAATGAGCAGGAACACGCCGTACATGGCGGCGGAAATCAGCGCGACCAGCAGCGACTGGCCGGTGGAGAAGTTTGCGCCCGGCAGCGCCATCGGGAAGACCAGCACGATGATGGCCAGCGGGAAGAGGGCGATCAGATACTGTTTAATGCCGAAAAGATTCATGTACTGGGTCGCAAATTTGCGTCCGCCCAGTAACAGAGAGAAGCCTACCAGGCCGCCCGTCACAATCATAATGATGGAGTAAAGCGTATCGCGCATCAGGGTCGGGGCGGCATCGCCGGTTGCCATCAGCGCGGAAATCAGGCTGACTTCGAGAATAACGACGGAAAGGCTGAGAATTAAAGAGCCATAAGGCTCGCCCAGGCGGTGGGCTAATACGTCCGCATGGCGAACGACGCTAAATGCGCTGGTTAAAATGCCCACCAGGGCAAGAATATTGATACCAACCACCACTGGCAGTGACTGACTGCTTCCCCAGAAGAGCAGCACAGCCAGTGCCAGAACCGGGAAAATGAGAGACGTCTCCTTGTGGCGGGTCTTTACCGCCTCGTGTGTTGCTGTCATGTGCTTCTCCATCAATGCAGGTGCTTGTAATTATAGATAGATTTTAAGGGCATTAAATTAACAGAAATCTGTTAAATAACCTTTATTTTTTACTTAATTTTACCCTTTGTTATGGTTTTCATGTTTAATGCCTATAATAAGATATTTCTTTTAAATATATATTTAATAACAATGAATTATGAAATTCATCCGTTCATTGTTTATGACCGGCTGGCACACCGGCGTATCGTCGTCCACACTTAACTCTTTAGGCAAAAGAGAGGTTAGTGATGCCATATAAAACGAAACGCGAATTACCCGATAACGTGAAAAACGTCCTGCCCGAACACGCGCAGGATATCTACAAAGAAGCGTTTAACAGCGCCTGGGATCAGTACAAAGATAAAGACGATCGGCGGGATGATGCCAGCCGGGAAGAGACGGCGCACAAGGTCGCCTGGGCCGCAGTAAAACATGACTATGAGAAAGGAGACGATGATAAATGGCATAAAAAGAAATAGCCGTGAAATTATTCGCTGCCTTCATTTTGACTTTTCAGGCGGTTGAACTTCCGTTGTATTGCAACTGGTCCGCTAATTGCTTATCGTAATTTGACTGCTGGCAAAATGACCAGCACAGAATGCCGGGAAGGCGAATTACAGATGTCGCAAGGAAGCATGCAGTGGCGGAGGTGGAAAGTGTTAACGCGTGATTTCTTAATGAAGGCAGATTGTAAGACGGCATTTGGTGCTATTGAGGAATCGCTTCTCTGGTCAGCTGAACAACGTGCGGCGTCGCTCGCTGCCACGCTTGCCTGCCGCCCGGATGATGGCCCGGTATGGATTTTTGGCTACGGTTCACTGATGTGGAACCCGGCTCTCGAATTTGTTGAATCGGCAACCGGCACGCTGCCCGGCTGGCATCGCGCATTTTGCCTGCGCCTGACGGCCGGACGCGGCAGCGCCTGTCAGCCAGGGCGCATGCTTGCACTAAAAGAGGGCGGACGCACCACGGGCGTCGCGTATCGCCTTCCGGATGCCACGCTCGAAGAGGAGCTGACGCTGCTCTGGAAGCGCGAGATGATCACCGGCTGCTATATGCCGAGCTGGTGCAAGCTGGAGCTCGACGACGGGCGCACCGTTAACGCGCTGGTGTTTATTATGGATCCGCGCCACCCGCTGTATGAAGCGGACACCCGCACGCAGGTGATTGCCCCGTTAATCGCCGCCGCCAGCGGGCCGCTGGGCACCAACGCGCAATATCTCTTCTCCCTCGATCAGGAGCTGACCCGCCTCGGCATGCAGGACGATTGTCTGAATGAGCTGGTGGTGAAAGTGAAGGCGCTGCTGGAAGGGAACCCGCTCAACAGCACGCTGCGACCGGGTTTTGCCTGAGAATACGCCCGGCGAGCCGGGCGTTTAAATTATGCTGCCACGTAGCTGACCGAATGCTCCAGCGACTGGCTGTGGCTGTCGATCAGCACATCCCACGTGCCGGTATACGGCACGGTAAGCCAGGCCTTGTCATCCTGCACGGTCAGAATATCCGCCTGGGATTGTTTCTGTGCTTTCGCACTCATCAGATGAATACGACAGCGCTCTGAGCAACGCACCACCACCGTATCCCCGCCAAACAGTTTCAAACTTGTTTTCACCAGTGCCATTTTCTACCCCGTCGATTTTGCCCATCCCGAGCGTGATGTTGTTCACAAAATACTCATTGCATAACACCAAAGCGGGGAGCGAGGGATGCTGATTTTGATCAAAAAATGGCATAACGATTAAACAAAAATGACAAAATTCCTGAAACCTTTCAGCTGACGCGCGTTTACCCTGTTTAACGCGCGCCTGAAGAAAATTAAATGCGGAAATGGCCGGCGGTTTCAGCAAGGTCGCCCGCCTGGCTTTGCAATGCGCTGGCGGCCGCGGCGGACTGCACCACCAGCTCGGCATTCTGCTGCACCATTCTGTCGAGATGGGTCACCGCGTGGTTGATCTCGTGAATGCCTTTCATCTGCTCGCTGGTGGCAATCGAGATCTCGCGCATGATGCCGGAGACGCTGCCGATGCTGGAGCGGATCTCATCCATGCTTTCCCCGGCCAGATGCACGTAGCGCGAGCCGGTGGCCACGCTGTCGGTGGTGGAGTCGATAAGCGATTTGATCTCTTTCGCCGCCTGGGCGCTGCGGCTGGCGAGGTTCCGCACTTCACCAGCGACCACGGCGAACCCGCGGCCCTGCTCACCGGCACGCGCCGCCTCGACGGAGGCGTTCAGCGCCAGAATGTTGGTCTGGAAGGCGATGCCGTCGATCACGCTGGTGATATCGCCAATCTTAGCGGACGCCACTTCGATGGACTGCATGGTGCTGATGGCCTGCGAAACCACTTCACCGCCGCGCGCTGCGGCCGCAGAGGCCTTGCTGGCCTGATCGTTGGCTTCTGCTGCCGATTCATTCGACTGGGTGACAGAGGCGGTGATCTCTTCCACGGCGCTGGCGGTTTCGCGAAGGCTGGACGCCGCCTGCTCGGTACGGCCTGAAAGATCCTGGTTACCTGCCGCAATCTCCTGCGCGGCGTTTTTCACCGAGGCGCTGGCGTCGCGGAGCTGAACCATTACCACCGAGAGCTTATCGCTGAAGGCGTTAAACGCCTGCGCAATTTGCGCCACTTCGTCATCGCCGCTGTCCGGCAGGCGCTGGGACAGATCGTTAGTGCCGTTGGCAATGTTGTGCATCGCGTCACGAATGTCGGACAGGCGCTTCAGCAGGCGGGCAATCAGGACGTGAACAATGGCGCCGCTCAGGAGTGCGAGGATCACCAGCGAAATCGCCGACGCTTTCAGCAGGGAACGCATGCCGGAGGTGGCATCGCTGCTGTCGAGGGCGACGACCAGGAGCCAGTTCGTGCCCGGCACGGCTGAGGCGATAAAGGTTTTATCCTTGTCATTCAGCGTTCCGTCGACCGGGTTACCGCTCTTCAGCGCCGCAAGGTCGATGCCTTTGATCGTCTCGGCAAACGGCTTCAGCGTCAGGGCCGGCTCGTTGGCGGCAATCACCGTGCCGTCGCTGTTCAGAAGCAACCCGCTGCTGGCCGGCGTGGGGTGGATCCCGCGCACGTTCGCCACCACGCTATCCATGGCGACATCGCCCGCCACCACCGCTTTCAGAGCGCCATTCTCTTTCACCGGCACGGCAAACGTGACCACCAGCTTCCCGGTCCCGGCATCAACGTAGGGTGCCGTTACCACCGGGCCGTCCGTGCTCACCACCTGTTGATACCAGGGTCGAACGGTGGGGTCATAATCCGCCGGGACGCCTGTCGGGTCGGAGAATTTCGCCGTCTTGCTGGCGTAACCCACGTAAACGTTGGTGAAACCGCCCGCCAGGGCAAGCTGCTTAAACGCCGGAACCGGATCGTCAGCCAGCGCGATGCTCTGTGCGGAGGTAATCACCGTCATTTTGCTTTTGACCCAGTCGGCAATCGCCATGTTGTGGCTGGCGCGGGTGCTGGTCAGAATATCGCGCTGGGACTGCTGGTTATCCTGGCGCGTGACCTGGAAGTTAATTACGGTATTGAGAAGAAGGGCGACGACGAGGCAGCCTGTCGTCGCGGCGATAATGCGTGCGCGAATGGATCTGAACATAAGTGAAATACCTGCTGTGTTGTTTCCATGCCTATCGGCAACCCCGCAGGTAAACTTGATGCTGAAACCGCGTCCATAAGAAAATAATATTTTTACGGGTTTATTATTAAAAAGTTAATACTTTATCCGCGGTCAGCGTCCATTCGGCCAGTTCAACCAGCGTACCAATTTCTACGCCCTCGATCAGCGGCAGCCCGGTAACGCCGCGCCCGTCGGTGCAGGTCTTACAGAGTTTTACCGGCACGTCCTGCGCGGTCAGGATCTCCAGCATCTGCTGAATGTTGTAGCCTTCCGCCGGTTTTTGACCCTTCAACCCCGCGGTCACGGCATCGGACATTAAAAATATCCGCAATACCAGGTCGCTCTCTTTTTCGCGTAGCGCGATCGCCAGGCGCAGGCTGTTGAAAAGGGATTCGCTGCCGTAGGCCGCACCGTTGGCGACGATCACAATCTTCTGCATGTTGACTCCTGTTTTTATAAAGGCACGAATATTGCTTAATTTCCCCGGAGTTTCGCTGTCCGGGAGAGTAAGCATGACATTAATGGCCGGCATTTCGCCAGGTGCAACCGAATGGCTCCAGCGCGCAAGGCGGATGCGCCGGGAGCAGCTCAGCAGGCTGGCGCAGCTGAACGTGCTGGTGCGCGGCATTAGCCAACTGGTGCATATGCTCCAGTGCGAGCGCGGCGCATCTAACGTCTGGCTCTGCTCACAGGGTAAGCTCTATGCGCCTGAATGCAAAGCCAGCCGGGCGCTGGTGGATGAAAACCTTGCTGCACTGAACGGCATTCTTGGAAAACAGTCCGCCTTTCCGGGAAGCGCCGTTTGCGAACGTATCGGCAATGCGCTGCTCACGCTGGAGACGCTTCCCGCGCTGCGCGACGGTGTAAATCGGCAAACGCTGACGGCTCCGCAGGCAATGGAGCACTACTCCCGCATGCTGCGCCACCTGCTCAGTATCGTACCGCAGCTTAATGACAGCATTGACGACCCGCAAATCGCGGGCCGTTTCGTCGCGCTATATAGCCTGATGCAGGGGAAAGAGCTGGCGGGACAAGAGCGGGCCCTGGGGGCGATTGGCTTCACGCAGGGCTTTTTCGATGACGTGACCCGCCAGCGGCTGGTTGACCGCATTGACGGGCAGCAGGCCTGCTTTGAGATCTTTCTCTCCCACAGCCAGGCCGACGTGCAGACTTCGTTCTCCCTTAATTGTCAGCCCGATCGTGAGACGGAGCAGCTCCGGCGCGTGGCCTGTACCCGCCAGCCTGCCGCAGACAATGGCCATACCGCACTCGCCTGGTTTGCGCTGCAAACGGCGCGGCTGGAGCATCTGCGCGCGCTGGAGGAGACGATCATCGCCGATCTGATGGTCGCGGTGGATGAGCGTATTCAGCGCGACGAGGCATACCCGCTTCCCGGGGATGAACAGGACGATCCGCTGGCGCACTACCCGGATAAACCGCTGCTGACCCTGGTTCGCCAGCAGGCACGAGAGATAGAGCAGCTTTCCCGCCAGCTCGCGTCGCTGCGCGATACGCTTGAGGAGCGCAAAACCATTGATAAAGCCAAAAGCGTGCTGATGACCCACCAGAACATGAGTGAAGAACAGGCCTGGACAACGCTGCGCAAAATGGCGATGGACAAGAACCAGCGCATGGTCGATATCGCCCGCGCGCTGCTTACGGTGAAGAGCGTCTGGCAGGTAACACCAAAGGAGTAGCTGCACAATCAGCGGGCATTTTATGCCTGATTGAGGTGCGTGAACGCGGTCAAAACCGGTTTTCGGCCCTGAAAGAGGGTCTTTAAACCTGGCACTGGCTTTGCATTATTTAATTAACCATTTTTGACGGTGCGCCAACGGCGGTGCATCAGTCTTCGGGATAAAGGCGTCCAGCGGTGCTTCGGCACGGCGGGCGCTTTTTTTTGGCTTTTTTTCGGGAGCGGTTATGGCGGATTTGTCGAGACGGCGATTTTTGCAGGCCAGCATGCTGGCGAGTGGCGCAGCGCTGTTACCGGGTGTTATGCAGGCTGCCTGGGCGGCTGGCTCAGATAAACCGGAACAGGAGACGGTGCGCGTCGGGTTTATCCCGTTGACCGACTGCGCGCCGGTGGTTATCGCAGCGTTAAAAGGCTTTGATAAAAAATACGGTATCACCATCGTTCCCACCAAAGAGGCGAGCTGGGCGGCGGTGCGCGACAAGCTGGTGGCGGGAGAACTGGACGCCGCACACATTCTTTACGGTCTGCTGTACGGGCTGGAGCTGGGCATCGCCGGCAAGCCGCAGCAGATGGCGAATCTGATGACGCTCAATCAGAACGGCCAGGCCATCACGCTTTCAAGCGATCTGGCGGAGAAGGGCGTTCGCGATCTCGACGGGCTGAAAACGCTGATCGGGCAGCAGGCGCCGGGAACCTACACCTTCGCGCACACCTTCCCGACCGGGACGCATGCCATGTGGCTTTACTACTGGCTGGCCAGCGCGGGCATTAACCCCTTTGACGACGTGCGCACGGTGGTGGTGCCGCCGCCGCAGATGGTGATGAACATGCGCATCGGCAACATGGTGGGCTTCTGCGTCGGCGAGCCGTGGAACGCGCGCGCGATTAACGACCGTATCGGCTTTACCGCCGCCACGTCGCAGTCCATCTGGGCCGATCATCCGGAAAAGATCCTCGGCACGCGTCGCGACTGGGTGGAGAAAAACCCGCACACCGCCCGGGCGCTGGTGAGCGCGGTGCTGGAGGCCGCGCGCTGGATCGAGGCGTCCCCGGAAAACAAACGCGAAACCGCGCAGATCCTCTCCCGCCGGGCGTGGCTCAACTGCAAAGAACAGTATCTCACCGGGCGCATGCTCGGCGAGTACGACAACGGCCTGGGCCAGCGCTGGCAGGACGCGCACCCGATCCGCTTCTTCAACGAGGGGGCTGTGAGCTACCCGTATCTCTCCGACGGCATGTGGTTCTTAACCCAGTTCCGCCGCTGGGGCTTGCTCAAAGCCGCGCCGGACTACGCGGGCATCGCGCAGCGCATCAACCAGACCTCGGTCTGGCAGGATGCCGCCACCGCCGTCGGCGGTATGTCCACGCCGTCATCACCGTACCGCAGCAGCACGCTGATGGACGGCACCGTCTGGAACGGCGCCGATCCGGAAGGGTACGCCAGCCGTTTCGCCATTCACCGTAAAGGGGCCTGATTATGCCGCATCTGCAAAACACGAAACCACAAGAGACGCCAGAGAGCGGGGAAGTGATTGTCCTGCCTCCGGTACAGGTTCGCCGCCGCCCGCCCGCGTTAGCGCGCCGGATGAACGACTTTTTCCAGCGCGTTATTCCGGCGCTGCTCGGCCTCGGGCTGCTGGTGGTGCTCTGGCAACTGGCGGCGATAAACAGCAAAGGCTTCCCGACGCCGCTCAGCACGCTTGATTCCGCCATTACCCTGTTTGCCGACCCGTTTTATCGCGACGGGCCTAACGATATGGGCATTGGCTGGAACGTGCTTGCTTCACTGCAGCGCGTCGCCATCGGTTTTGGCCTGGCAGCGCTGGCGGGTATTCCGCTGGGCTTTTTGATTGGCCGTTTCACCTTTTTCTCGCGCATGTTCAACCCGCTGATTGCGCTTCTGCGCCCGGTCAGCCCGCTGGCCTGGCTGCCCATCGGCCTGCTGCTGTTCCAGAAAGCGGAGCCCGCGTCGAGCTGGACCATTTTCATCTGCTCTATCTGGCCGATGGTGATCAACACCGCCGAAGGCGTGCGCCGCATTCCGCAGGACTACCTCAACGTCGCCCGCGTATTGCAGCTTTCCGAGTGGACGATCATGCGCCGCATACTCTTCCCGGCTGTGCTACCCGCTGTGCTGACCGGGGTGCGCCTCTCCATCGGCATCGCCTGGCTGGTGATTGTCGCCGCCGAGATGCTCACCGGGGGGCTGGGTATCGGCTTCTGGATCTGGAACGAGTGGAACAACCTCAACGTCGAAAACATTCTGATCGCCATCGTCATCATCGGCGTGGTCGGGTTGCTGCTGGAGCAGGGGCTGATGCTGATCGCCCGTCGCTTTAGCTGGCAGGAAAAATAAGGAGCGAACATGAAACCATTAATTCAGGTCCAGGCCGTGAGCCAGCGTTTTTCCACCGCCAGCGGCGAGTTTCTGGCGCTGCAGAACGTCTCTTTTGATATCCACGAGGGCGAAACCGTGAGTCTTATCGGCCACTCCGGCTGCGGCAAGTCGACGCTGCTTAACCTTATCGCCGGGATCGCACTGCCGACGGAAGGCGGGCTGATTTGCGACAACCGCGAAATCGCCGGGCCGGGGCCCGAGCGCGCGGTGGTGTTCCAGAACCATTCGCTGCTGCCGTGGCTGACCTGCTTCGACAACGTGGCGCTGGCAGTGGATCAGGTGTTCCGTCACACCATGAGCAAGGCCGAGCGCAAAGAGTGGATCGAGCACAACCTCGACCGCGTGCAGATGGGCCACGCGTTGCACAAGCGTCCGGGGGAGATCTCCGGCGGCATGAAGCAGCGCGTCGGGATTGCCCGCGCGCTGGCGATGAAGCCGAAAGTATTGCTGATGGATGAGCCGTTCGGCGCGCTGGATGCGCTGACGCGCGCCCATCTGCAGGACTCGGTGATGCAGATCCAGCAGGCGCTGAACACCACCATCGTGCTCATTACCCACGACGTGGACGAGGCGGTGCTGCTCTCCGATCGCGTGCTGATGATGACCAACGGCCCGGCGGCCACCGTCGGGGAGATCCTGCGCGTTGACCTGCCGCGCCCGCGCAACCGGGTGCAGCTGGCGGAAGACAGCCGCTATCACCACATGCGCCAGCAGATCCTCCATTTCCTCTACGAAAAACAGCCGAAAGCGGCGTAACGAGGGGGCGTTGATGCGACTGGTCATTATCGGGAATGGCATGGCGGCAACCCGGCTGATTGCTTCGCTCACCGGGCGAGCTTCCGGTCGGTTCGCTATCACCGTCATCGGTGACGAGCCGGAGCATGCCTATAACCGCATCCAGCTTTCGCCGGTGCTGGGAGGGGAAAAAACGGCTGCGGGCATCTGCCTTCAGGATGACCAATGGTACCAGGAGCGCGGCGTGACGGTGCTGCGGGGCGAAAAGGCACTCGCCGTGAACGTGGACGCACGGGAAGTGCAAACCACCGCCCGCACGCTGGGCTGGGATGCGCTGGTCTTTGCCACCGGGTCAACGCCGTTTGTGCCGCCGATTCCTGGGGGCGATGCGCCGCACGTCTTCACGTTCCGTACCCTGGAGGATACCCGCGCCATTCAGGCGATAGCCGGTCCGGCGGTGGTGCTGGGGGGCGGCGTGCTCGGCGTAGAGACGGCGGCAGCGCTGGCTCGTTCAGGTGACAACGTCACGCTCGTTCATCGCGGCCCGTGGCTGATGGAGCAGCAGCTGGACCAGCAGGCGGGCGTACTGCTTGAAGAGGCGCTGGCGGCGCGGGGCGTGCGCTCTGAACTCGCCTCCGGCATCGCGGCGATTAACGGGAATAGCGTGACGTTGCTCAACGGACGCCGCGTCGCCGCCGCGCGCGTGGTGCTGGCGACCGGCGTGCAGCCCAACGTCGCGCTTGCGCAGGCCAGCGGTGTTCGCTGCGCGCGCGGCATCGTGGTGGATAGCCAGATGCGGACCTCCGCACCGGACGTCTACGCCATTGGCGAGTGCTGCGAAATTGACGGCCAGACCTTTGGCCTGGTCGCCCCCTGTATGACGCAGGCGGATATTCTCGCCGCGCGGCTGGCGGGCGACACAGCCGCGCCGTTTGCCCTCACCGACAACGGCGTGCGCCTCAAGGTGACGGGCGTGGAGCTGTTCAGCCTCGGGCGCGCGGCGGCGCAGGCGGGCGATGTGGTCTGGAGCTCCTGGGATCCGCTAACCCGTCACTATCGTCGGTTACTGATCCATCAGGGTGCGCTGGCTGGCGTGCTGCTGATGGGCGACTGCCGCAGCGCGGCAACATTTACCGATTTACTGGCAACGGCTGCGCCCGCACGCGCGGACTGGCTGTTCGATCGTTTCACTACGCAACCGCAGGTTGCAGGACAGAACGCTATGACAAAACCTACTCTGGTGGTGGTTGGACACGGTATGGTCGGCCATCATTTTCTCGAAGACTGCGTTAACCGCAATCTGCATCAGCAGTATCAGATCGTTGTCTTTGGTGAGGAGCGCTATGCCGCCTATGACCGCGTGCATCTGTCGGAATACTTTGGCGGCCGAAGCGCGGCGTCGCTCTCGCTGGTGGAGGGGGAGTTCTTTTCCGATAACGGCATTGAGCTGCGCCTCTCGCAGCAGATCGTCGCTATCGATCGCGACGCGCGCGTGGTGCGTACCCCCAGCGGGCATGAGACCCACTGGGACAAGCTGGTGCTGGCGACCGGCTCATACCCGTTCGTACCGCCGGTACCGGGCAACGATCTGCCGGGCTGCTTTGTCTACCGCACCCTTGACGACCTGGACAACATAGCGGCCCACGCGGCGGGCTCGCGTCGTGGCGTGGTGATTGGCGGCGGCCTGCTCGGGCTGGAGGCGGCGAATGCCCTCAAGCAACTCGGGCTGGAAACGCACGTGGTGGAGTTTGCGCCCAATCTGATGGCGGTGCAGCTTGATAATGACGGCGCGGCGATGCTGCGCAGGAAAATCGAGGCGCTGGGCGTTGGCGTTCACACCAGTAAAGCCACCACGGAAATTGCTGCGACGGACGACGGGCTGGTGCTGCGCTTCGCCGACGGTGAACAGCTGGAAACGGACATGGTGGTCTTCTCTGCCGGTATTCGTCCTCAGGACGCGCTGGCGCGCAGCAGCGGGCTGGCTATTGGCGAGCGCGGCGGGATCTGCATTGATGACGCCTGCCGGACCTCCGATTCGAATGTGTTTGCCATCGGTGAATGCGCCCTGTGGGAGGGGAAAATCTTTGGCCTGGTGGCGCCCGGCTACCAGATGGCGCGCGTGGCCGCCGCCGTGCTCGCGGGCGAAGATAAAACCTTCACCGGGGCAGATATGAGCACTAAGCTCAAGCTGCTCGGCGTGGACGTGGCGTCGTTTGGCGATGCTCACGGGCGCACGCCGGGGGCGCTAAGCTACCAGTGGACGCACGGCCCGCAGCAAATCTACAAGAAAATCGTGGTCAGCCACGACGGCCAAACGCTGCTCGGCGGCGTGCTGGTGGGCGATGCCAGCGAATACGCCACGCTGGTGCAGATGATGCTTAACGGCATCAGCCTGCCGAAAGAGCCGGAAACGCTGATACTACCTGCGTTGTCAGGCAGCGCGCCAAAAGCGCTGGGCGTGGCGGCGCTGCCGGAAAGCGCGCAGATCTGTTCGTGTCATAACGTCAGCAAAGGCGATATCTGCCGGGCGGTGAGCGCGGGCGCAGCGGATATCGGCGCCGTTAAGCAGTGCACCAAAGCGGCGACCGGCTGCGGGGGCTGCAGCGCGCTGGTGAAGCAGGTGATGGAGTTCCAGCTTGCCGAGCAGGGCGTGGAGGTGAAAAAGGACATCTGCGAACACTTCCCGTACTCGCGCCAGGAAATTTATCACCTGGTGCGCGTCAACCATATCCGAACCTTCGACCAGCTTATCAGCCGCTACGGTCAGGGGCACGGGTGCGAGATCTGTAAGCCGCTGGTGGGGTCAGTGCTGGCCTCCTGCTGGAATGAGTATCTGCTCAAACCGGCGCATCTGCCATTGCAGGACACCAACGACCGCTACTTCGCCAATATTCAGAAGGACGGGACGTATTCCATCGTGCCGCGCATGCCCGCAGGAGAAGTGACCGCCGACGGGCTGATCGCCATCGGCCAGATTGCGAAACGCTACGGCCTGTACAGCAAAATCACCGGCGGGCAGCGTATCGACCTGTTTGGCGCCACCCTGGAACAGCTGCCGGAAATCTGGCAGGCGCTGGTGGAGGCCGGGTTTGAAACCGGGCACGCTTACGGGAAATCCCTGCGCACGGTGAAATCCTGCGTCGGGTCGACCTGGTGCCGCTACGGCGTGCAGGACTCCACTGGTCTCGCGGTCAGGCTGGAGCACCGCTACAAGGGCCTGCGCGCCCCGCACAAAATCAAAATGGCCGTTTCCGGCTGCACCCGCGAGTGCGCGGAGGCGCAGAGCAAAGACGTGGGGGTGATTGCCACGGACAAAGGCTGGAACCTCTATCTGTGCGGCAACGGCGGGATGAAGCCTCGCCATGCAGATCTCTTCGCCAGCGATCTGGATGACGAAACGCTGATCCGCACCGTCGACCGTTTCCTGATGTTCTACATCCGCACGGCGGATCGCCTGCAGCGCACCAGTACCTGGATGGACAACCTGGAAGGCGGCCTCGACTATCTGCGTGAGGTGATCCTCAACGACAGCCTGGGCATCGCCCACGAGCTGGAGCAGGAGATGGCCCGGGTAGTCGAGACGTACCAGTGCGAATGGCAAACCACGCTCAACGATCCTGACCGCCTGGCGCTGTTCCGCACCGCGGTGAACGTCGCGCCGTCGGACGAAAGCAAGCGCTGGCAGGAAATCTGCGGCATTGACGATATTCCGGAGCAGGCGGGCATTGGCGCGCGTCTTGGCCGTAAACCGATCGCGCTGTTCCGCTTTGGTCAAACTGTTTATGCCCTGGACGACCTGGAGCCGGGCAGCCGCGCGAACGTGCTGTCACGCGGCATTCTCGGCGATGCGGCGGGCGAGCCGGTCGTTGTCTCTCCGCTATACAAGCAGCGCATTCGCCTGCGCGACGGCTGTCAGGTGGAGAGCGGCGAACCCGCGGTGCGCGCCTGGCCGGTAAAAATTGAAAATGGCAAGGTGTGGGTCGGCAACGAAGAGCTGGTGATGCGCGCGGAGGCCTCATGACGGAAACCAGGACAACGTGCCCCTACTGCGGGGTCGGCTGCGGCGTGATCGCCAGCGTGGAGGATGGAGCGGTCAGCGTTCGGGGGGACGACACCCACCCTGCAAACTTTGGCCGCCTGTGCGTGAAAGGATCGGCCCTGGGGGAGACAACGGGCTTGCAGGGGCGATTGCTGTACCCCGTTGTCGATGGACTTGAGGTGGACTGGTCCCAGGCGCTGAACGCGGCGGGCGAGCGGTTGCGGGAGATCATCGACACATGGGGGCCACGGGCGGTGGCGTTTTACGCCTCCGGCCAGCTGTTAACCGAGGACTACTATGCCGCAAACAAACTGATGAAAGGGTTTATCGGCGCGGCGAACATCGATACCAACTCCCGGCTCTGCATGTCCTCGGCGGTGGTTGGCTACAGGTGCGCCTTTGGCGAAGACGTGGTGCCGTGCAGCTACGAGGATGTGGAAAACAGCGACCTGGTGGTGCTGGCCGGCTCGAACGCGGCCTGGACGCATCCGGTGCTCTATCAGCGTCTGGTGCAGGCAAAGCACATCAATCCACAGATGAAGGTGGTGGTGATTGACCCGCGTAAAACAGCCACCTGCGATATTGCCGACCTGCATCTGGCGCTTAAACCCGGCAGCGACGCCGGGCTGTTTGTGGGGTTGCTCAATCTGATCCAGGGCACCGATGAGTGGCCGATTGCCCGCGTGGCGGCGTTTTGCGACCTTCCGGCAGAGGATATTGGTACCTTTTACGACTGGTTTGTTACCGTGCCTCGCGCCATTACGCTCTACACCATGGGGATCAACCAGTCCTCCAGCGGCAGCGACAAGTGCAGCGCCATCATCAACGTGCATCTTGCCAGCGGGAAGTTCAACCGTCCGGGCTGCGGCCCATTTTCGCTGACCGGACAGCCAAACGCCATGGGCGGCCGGGAAGTGGGCGGGCTGGCGAACCAGCTGGCGGCGCATATGAGCTTCGAGCCGGACGATCTTTCGCGGGTGGCGCGTTTCTGGGGAACGGAACGGCTGGCACAGACGCCTGGGTTGATGGCGGTGGAACTGTTTGACGCCATCGCCCGCGGCGAGGTGAAGGCGGTGTGGATCATGGGCACCAATCCTGCCGTATCGCTGCCGGACAGCCACGCGGTGTGTCAGGCGCTGGCGGCCTGTCCGCTGGTGATTGTCTCTGAGGTGATGAAAGATACCGACACCAGCCGGTTCGCCCATATCCGTTTTCCGGCGCTGGGCTGGGGGGAAAAGGACGGCACGGTGACCAATTCCGAGCGGCGCATTTCGCGCCAGCGCGCGTTTCTGCCCGCGCCGGGTGAGGCGAAGCCGGACTGGTGGATCGTGGCTCAGATTGCAAAACGGCTGGGCTACGGCGAGGCCTTTGCCTGGCAACATCC
Organism: Enterobacter cloacae complex sp. P14RS; assembly: GCF_014895895.1. NCBI lineage: Bacteria > Pseudomonadati > Pseudomonadota > Gammaproteobacteria > Enterobacterales > Enterobacteriaceae > Enterobacter > Enterobacter cloacae complex sp. P14RS. The sequence continues at coordinate 128,931 of NZ_JADBQM010000025.1, read as the reverse complement.
GCAGGAGATTTTTTGCGAACATGCGGCGCTGACGGCGTTTGAAAATGACGGTGCGCGGGCGTTGAACCTTCAGGAACTGGCGGGGTTAACCCGTGAAGCGTGGGAGACGCTTGAGCCGTACCAGTGGCCGACGGGAAATTTACCGCGTCGAAACGTAGTGCCTGTCGATCCGCTGCCGCACGGCGCGACGGCTACCGCGCTATACCCGGCGATCCTCAACACTGGCCGTATCCGCGACCAGTGGCACACCATGACCCGTACGGGATATGTGCCCCGGCTGATGCAGCATATCGCGGAGCCGTTTGTTGAGGTCTGCGCCGCAGACGCCATTCGGTTTTCACTGTGCGACGGCCAGCTGGCGCGGATCGGCTCGCCGCGAGGCGTGATGGTGGCCAGAGTACGAATCAACGAGGGAATACGGGAAGGCGAAGCGTTTGCTCCTATGCACTGGAACGCTGAGTTTGCCCGCCAGGGAAAGGTTAACGCGCTGGTGGAAGGGCGCATCGATCCGGCTTCCGGCCAGCCGGAGAGTAAGCAAACCGCCGTCAGAATCATGCCCTGGCAGCCCGCCTGGCAGGGGGAGCTCTATGCCCGGGAATGGCCGGAAATCCCCTCTTCGGCTCACTGGTGGCGTAAAGCCTCGCGAATGACGATAGCGGGTGAAAAGCCGCTGCTGTCGTGGGTCATGGACTATGCCAGCGGCCGGGGCTGGCAGCTGCAGGTTGCGCAAACCGGGGAACGCAGCAGCGTGCTGGCCTGGCATAACGGCCATCTGATGCTGGGTTTTTGGGAAGGCACCGCCTTGCCCGATCTGGCGCACCCGGTGATAGAAGCCGCTTTTCAGTCACCACCCTCGACGCCCGCTGAGCGCCATGCGCTGCTGAACGGGCAGGGCGTGGGGAAGGTTACAGATCCGGGGCGCATCATCTGCAGCTGTTTCAGCGTTGGAGAAAACGCGATACGGGAGGCGATTGCCGGAGGCTGCGGTTCCGTTACCGCGCTGGGGGCGACGCTACGGTGCGGCACGAACTGCGGTTCGTGCGTGCCTGAGCTCAAAACAATGTTTCAGGAAATTCCGGAAAATTCCCCGTAAAGCTGCAAAGAGGGAGAAATCACGTTAAGGTACCTGGTGTTCTTACGTAAGCACCGGGTAATTCTTACGACATTGATGACTGTTTCTCCCCCTTTCCGAACGCTGGTTTTACTCTCCCTTGTTACTGCCGGAGCCGTTCACGGTGCGCCGAATTCCTTTATCCAGCAGGCACAAAACCCCTTTGATAATAACGGGGATAATCTCCCCGATCTCGGTATGGCAGCCCCCACCGGGGAGGGGGAAAAGCATCTCGCCGAAATGGCGAAAGCCTTTGGTGAAGCCAGTATGACCGACAACGGCCTGACTACGGGCGAGCAGGCGCGGCAGTTTGCCTTTGGTCAGGTGCGCGACGCGGTGAGCGGCGAGGTGAACCAGCAGATTGAATCCTGGCTGTCGCCCTGGGGGAACGCCAGCGTCAATTTGCTGGTGGATAACGACGGGAAATTCAACGGCAGCAGCGGGAGCTGGTTTATCCCCTGGAACGATAACAACCGTTACCTGAGCTGGAGCCAGCTCGGCCTGACGCAGCAGACGGATGGCCTGGTCAGTAACGCCGGAATCGGCCAGCGCTGGGTGGCCGGAAACTGGCTGCTGGGTTACAACACCTTTTACGACAACCTGCTGGATGAGAACCTGCAGCGTGCCGGGCTGGGAGCGGAGGTGTGGGGAGAAAATCTGCGCCTGTCGGCTAACTATTATCAGCCTTTTGCCGGCTGGCGCGACAGCTCTGACGTCCAGGAGCAGCGCATGGCGCGGGGATATGACGTGACCGCCAAAGCCTGGCTGCCGTGGTTTCATCACCTGAACACCAGCGTCAGCTTTGAGCAATATTTTGGCGACAACGTTGACCTCTTCAACAGCGGAACCGGGTATCACAACCCGGTGGCGGTCAATCTCGGGCTTAACTATACCCCCGTGCCGCTGGTGACGCTAACCGCCGGGCATAAGCAGGGCGAAAGCGGAGAGAGCCAGAATAACCTCGGGCTGAAGCTCAACTATCGCTTCGGCGTGCCGCTGGTTAAGCAGCTCTCCGCCGGAGAGGTCGCGGCCACGCGATCCCTGCGCGGAAGCCGCTATGACTCGCCGGAGCGTAACAGCCTGCCGGTGATGGAGTTCCGCCAGCGTAAAACGCTCTCCGTCTGGCTGGCAACCCCGCCGTGGGATCTCAAAGGAGGCGAAACCGTCATGCTGAAGCTGCAGGTTCGCAGCACTCACGGTATTCGTCAGATCCACTGGCAGGGTGATACCCAGGCATTGAGCCTGACGTCCCCGGGGAAAAGTGACAGCACCGACGGCTGGAGCGTGATCATGCCTGCCTGGAATGACGCTGAAGGGGCGACAAACCGCTGGCATCTCTCGGCGGTGGTGGAAGATGCGAAGGGCCAGCGCGTCTCATCCAATGAGATCACGCTCGCTGTGGTGCAGCCGCTGGTCGCATTACCTGACGACGACCCGCGCTGGAAGCTGCTGCCGGATGAGTAATGCTTAAAAAATACGTTCCTGATGGACCCACACCGCGGCTTCAACGCGGGATTTTAGCTTCATTTTCTTGAGCATATGCTTCACGTGCACTTTAACCGTGCTTTCGGTGATATCCAGGCGGCGGGCGATCATTTTGTTCGGCAGGCCCTGGGCAATCAGCTTAAGAATATCGCGCTCGCGCGGCGTTAACTGGCTGACGTCGCGGTCAGAGGTGGCGCGGTTCGCCCGCAGGCTGGCGGCCAGCACCGGCGTCAGGGCCTCGCTCAGCACCATCTCGCCTGCGGCGGCCTGCTGCAGCGCCTTCAGCAGGTCTTCTGGCTCCATATCCTTCAGCAGATAGCCATCCGCGCCGCGCTTCAGCGCCGTGACCACATCCTCTTCGTGGTTGGAGACGCTAAAGACCACCACGCGACCGGAAAGGGATTTCTCGCGCAACTTGTCGAGGGTTTCCAGACCGTTCATGCCGGGCATGTTGAGATCGAGCAGGATCAGATCCGGATCGAGGGATTCGGCCAGCTCAATACCCTGTTCACCGTTGCTGGCTTCGCCAACCACGGTAATGTCGGGTGCCATGCTGACCAGCTGTTTTACGCCAGTACGCAGCATCGGATGGTCGTCGATCAACAGGATGGATGCCGGTTCCTGATTAGTCATGGGTTTCTCCTTGAGCAGTTGTAAGCGGTTTTTCGGGAATAAAGGTGACCACAACTTCCGTGCCACCCGTCTCTCTCCGTCGAACCTGGCAATCACCGCGCAGGCTTTGGGCGCGGTCTCGCATAATGATTAAACCATAGTGGTTAGTGCGTTCGGCATTTTCCGGCACGCCGCGACCGTTGTCGTGAACCGTCAGCCTGACCTGATTAGCGTGCTGGCTGACGGTAACCGTAACCGCCGTCGCTTCAGCGTGTTTGAGCACGTTGCTCAGCGCTTCGCGGGCGATCTGCAGCAGATGAATCGCCTGATGGGAAGGGACAAACCGCGGCGGCAGCTGGTAATCCAGCTTCACCGGGAAGCCGAGCCGGGCGCTAAATTCCTGGCAGCTGGATTCCAGCGCCGGGCGCAGCCCCGGCTCGGTCAGCTGCAGGCGGAAGGTGGTCAGCAGCTCGCGCAGCTGTACCCAGGAGGTGTTCAGCTCGTTGCGGATCTGGCTCAGCAACTGTTTGTTGCTTTCCGGCATTTCCGCGTCCTGCATCTGCAGGCAGCTCACCTGCATTTTCATACAGGAGAGCGACTGGGCGATAGAGTCGTGGAGCTCGCGGGCGATGGTCGCGCGCTCTTCCATGACGATCAGCTGCTGCTGTTTTTCCTGGTGCCTGTCGAGCGCCAGCGTGGCCGTTAGCTGTTCAACCAGGGTGTCCACCAGCTGCTGCTGGTCGTGGCTCAGATGACGTCCGGCTGGCAGGGTGGCCAGCAGAATACCGTACTGGGTGTGGCTGTCCGTCAGCCGCCACTTCAGGGTAGTGCCGCCAGAAGCCTGCAGCGGCAGGCCGCGCGGGCACAGGTGACAGCCTTTATCATCGCAGGACATGTCGGACTGACAGGTAAACTCCTGATGATTATCTTCATCTTCCACATCGTAAACCCGCAGCTCCAGGTCATGCAGCAGGGTCAGATTTTGCAGGCCGTTCAGCACCGGCGAAAGGCGTTCACATAGCGGCACCTGCATGTGCAGCCGACGGTTGGCTTGCCACAGGAAGGAGAGGATCTCATTTTTCTGCTCCAGCCCGGCGGTTTTTTCCTGCACGCGCTGCTCCAGCACCGCGTAGCTTTCGGAGAGCTCCGCCGACATGGTGTTCAGCGCCTGGCCGAGCATGGCCATCTCGTTGCGCCCGCTGATGTGCGTGCGCTGGGTAAAATCTCTGTTCGTTACGGCGCGCGCCATCGCCAGCAGCTGTTTCCAGGGATTCAGCAGCCGCGCCCGGAGCCAGATAATGGTGAAGATCAGCAGCAGGCCCATAAACAGCGCCATGGCACGGTGTACCATTACCACCCGGTCGATGCGTAATTCGGTGGTTTGGTCGAAAGAGGAGACCAGCGCGTCAATGCGGGAGACGAAACCCGCTACGTCCTGCGCAACGGTTTCGGTGCTGCGCGCCTGTTTCAGACCGGGTTCCAGCTGGGTGTGCCAGTAGCCCTGCAGGGCTTTAAGCTGGGACTGCTGGCCGGCGCGGATGGCGGCGTTTTCCAGTTCGGGGCTGAAGGCCGTGCGCTCCATTTCATCAATTAAGGGCCGATCGTCCTGCGTCAGGGGGACCGACGCCAGCAGACGATAACTCTGCATGCGTAGAGAACCTGCCTCGTTGATGGCATGTGCATTACCCTGTACCCCTTGTACCAGCCAGCCGGAAATCGCCATGCCGGCCACGCCCAGGGCGGTAGACAGCAAAACAATCAGGGCTAGCTGATTGACGAGAGTCAGCGGTGATAAACATCTTTTTAACATAGAGTTGCCGGGCTCCTGACGTGGCCTGCTTGCAGGAATGGCGCTATTCTGGTGCATACCCTGGAGTATACCCATACCAATAAAGGATTACCTCTAAATTGCCAACGGAGTATAGGTGAAGAAGCGGTGGTAGCAAGGAACCTTCAGTGCAGTGAAAAACCACGTCTTTTTTACCGAATTATCCTACTCACTAAGGATAACCCCTTTTTTTGCGCCGCAAATCCCCGCACTTTTCCTTTGATTTATATCAACTTACCGCCGCCCTAAAACCCTAATGTTTGCAGCATCATTCGAGAATCAGAGGTGTCTATGAGTCACTCATCCGCTCCCGAAAGGGAAAATGGTGCCGTTATTACAGACTGGCGTCCAGAGGATCCGGCGTTCTGGCAACAGCGCGGCCATCGTGTAGCAAGCCGGAATCTGTGGATTTCCGTTCCGTGTCTGCTTTTAGCGTTTTGCGTATGGATGTTGTTTAGCGCGGTCGCGGTAAACCTGCCGAAAGTAGGGTTTACGTTCACGACCGATCAGCTGTTTATGCTTACCGCATTGCCGTCGCTGTCTGGCGCGCTGCTGCGTGTCCCTTACGCGTTTATGGTCCCGGTATTCGGTGGACGTCGCTGGACGGCGTTCAGTACGGGCATCATGATCGTCCCTTGCGTGTGGCTAGGCTTCGCGGTGCAGGATACCTCCACGCCGTTCAGCGTGTTCGTGATTATCTCCCTGCTGTGCGGTTTCGCCGGCGCTAACTTCGCCTCCAGCATGGCGAACATCAGCTTCTTCTTCCCGAAAGCGAAGCAGGGCGGCGCGCTGGGTATTAACGGCGGTCTGGGCAACATGGGCGTAAGCGTGATGCAGTTGATTGCGCCGCTGGCGATCTCTGTTTCTATTTTTGCCGCCTTCGGTGGCGGCGGCGTTGAGCAGGCGGATGGTTCTTCCCTCTACCTGCAGAACGCGGCCTGGATTTGGGTTCCGTTCCTGGTGGTGTTCACCCTCGCTGCGTGGTTCTTTATGAACGATCTGAGCGCGTCGAAAGCATCCCTGAGCGAGCAGCTTCCGGTGCTGAAGCGTGGACACCTCTGGGTGATGGCGCTGCTGTATCTGGCTACCTTCGGTTCGTTTATCGGCTTCTCAGCGGGCTTTGCCATGCTGTCGAAAACCCAGTTCCCGGACGTGCAGATCCTGCAATTCGCCTTCTTCGGTCCGTTCATTGGCGCACTGGCACGTTCGCTGGGCGGCATGATCTCCGACCGTCTGGGCGGGACTCGCGTTACGCTGGTGAACTTTATTGTGATGGCAGTCTTCTGCGCGCTGCTGTTCCTGACGCTGCCTTCTGACGGGCAGGGCGGTAACTTCTTTGCCTTCTTCGGCGTGTTTATGGTGCTGTTCCTGACGGCCGGGTTGGGGAGTGCTTCTACCTTCCAGATGATCTCCGTGATCTTCCGCAAGCTGACGATGGATCGCGTGAAAGCGCAGGGCGGAAGCGAAGAGCAGGCCATGCGTGAAGCGGCGACGGATACGGCTGCGGCCCTGGGCTTTATCTCGGCTATTGGCGCAATTGGCGGCTTCTTTATTCCGAAAGCGTTCGGCATCTCGCTTGACCTGACCGGCTCTCCGGCTGGCGCCATGAAAGTCTTCCTCGTCTTCTATATCGCCTGCGTCGTGATTACGTGGCTGGTATATGGCCGTAATACCAAGAAAAACAAGTAAGTGTGATTATCCGTTAACGTGGCCTTCGGGCCGCGTTTTTTTTCGACTGAATAATAGTTACAACATACTGAAAGCTTTTACAGCAGTCATCTGCGGGTAACACCGTGATCGCCATCGCTTTGCAGGGATGTCTACCCCTTAATACCTGAGATGTTAAATTTTGCCGGGGTTATTGTACGATGAATGATAAATATCTTTATAAATCATTCATTTATTCGTTTTAAAAATATACCGCTTTGGTGGTATTTGGTCTAACCCCTCCTTTTACAGTCCCTCTTCGTCTTGATCGTTATCAATTCTCCCCCTCTTTCAGGGCGTTACCTTCGCTGCAAATCAGCAATGTCGATTTAGAGAGCCACAGGCTCCATACAGGAGATACCCGATGAGCAAATTTTTGGACCGGTTTCGCTACTTCAAACAGAAGGGTGAAACTTTTGCCGATGGGCACGGCCAGGTTCTGGATACCAACCGGGACTGGGAAGACGGTTACCGCCAGCGCTGGCAGCATGACAAAGTCGTCCGGTCTACCCACGGCGTAAACTGCACTGGCTCATGTAGCTGGAAGATTTTCGTTAAAAACGGTCTGGTGACCTGGGAAATGCAGCAGACCGACTATCCGCGCACCCGTCCGGATATGCCGAACCATGAACCGCGCGGCTGCCCGCGCGGGGCCAGCTACTCTTGGTATCTCTACAGCGCCAACCGTCTGAAATATCCGCTGATGCGCAAACGCCTGATGAAAATGTGGCGTGAAGCGAAAGTGCAGCACAGCGACCCGGTTGATGCGTGGGCCTCTATCATTGAAGATGCCGACAAAGCGAAAAGCTTCAAGCAGGCGCGCGGTCGCGGTGGTTTCGTTCGTTCTTCCTGGAAAGAGGTGAACGAGCTGATTGCCGCCTCTAACGTCTATACCGTAAAAACCTACGGTCCTGACCGCGTGGCGGGCTTCTCGCCAATCCCGGCGATGTCGATGGTCTCTTACGCTTCCGGCGCGCGCTACCTGTCGCTTATCGGCGGGACCTGCCTGAGCTTCTACGACTGGTACTGTGACCTGCCGCCTGCCTCTCCGCAGACCTGGGGTGAGCAGACCGACGTGCCGGAATCCGCCGACTGGTACAACTCCAGCTACATTATCGCCTGGGGATCTAACGTTCCGCAGACCCGTACCCCGGACGCGCACTTCTTTACCGAAGTCCGCTACAAAGGGACCAAAACCGTTGCGGTCACCCCGGACTACGCGGAAATCGCCAAGCTGTGCGACCTGTGGCTGGCACCGAAACAGGGTACCGATGCCGCGATGGCGATGGCGATGGGCCACGTCATGCTGCGCGAATTCCACCTCGACAAACCGAGCCAGTACTTCACCGACTACGTGCGTCGCTACACCGACATGCCGATGCTGGTGATGCTGGAAGAGCGTGAGGGCTACTATGCCGCGGGCCGCACGCTGCGCGCCGCCGATCTGGTGGACGCGCTGGGCCAGGAAAACAACCCTGAGTGGAAAACCGTTGCCTATAACAGCAACGGCGAGCTGGTGGCGCCAAACGGCTCTATCGGCTTCCGCTGGGGCGAGAAGGGCAAGTGGAACCTTGAGCAGCGCAACAGCACCACCGGTGAAGAGACGGAGCTGCGCCTCAGCATGCTGGGCAGCCAGGACGAGATCGCCGAGGTTGGCTTCCCGTACTTTGGCGGTGAAGGTTCCGAGCACTTCAACAAGGTTGAACTGAAAAACGTGCTGATGCACAAGCTGCCGGTTAAGCGCCTGCAGCTGGCCGACGGTTCTACCGCGCTGGTCACCACCGTCTATGACCTGACCATGGCGAACTACGGCCTGGAGCGCGGTCTGAACGACGAAAACTGCGCAACCAGCTATGACGACGTGAAGGCCTATACCCCGGCCTGGGCGGAGCAGATCACCGGAGTACCGCGCGCGCAGATCGTTCGTATCGCCCGCGAGTTTGCGGAAAACGCCGACAAGACCCACGGTCGCTCGATGATCATCGTGGGTGCCGGTCTGAACCACTGGTATCACCTCGATATGAACTATCGCGGCCTGATCAACATGCTGATCTTCTGCGGCTGCGTCGGGCAGAGCGGCGGCGGCTGGGCGCACTACGTGGGCCAGGAAAAACTGCGTCCGCAGACCGGCTGGCAGCCGCTGGCGTTTGCCCTTGACTGGCAGCGTCCGGCACGTCACATGAACAGCACCTCCTACTTCTATAACCACTCCAGCCAGTGGCGCTACGAGACGGTTACCGCGCAGGAACTGCTGTCGCCGATGGCGGATAAATCCCGCTACAGCGGCCACCTGATTGATTTCAACGTGCGCGCTGAACGCATGGGCTGGCTGCCGTCTGCGCCGCAACTGGGCACTAACCCGCTGCGCATTGCACAAGAGGCGAAGCAAGCGGGGATGTCGCCGGTGGATTACACCGTGAAATCGCTCAAGGAAGGCTCCATCCGCTTCGCGGCAGAACAGCCTGAGAACGGCAAAAACCATCCGCGCAACCTGTTCATCTGGCGCTCCAACCTGCTGGGCTCGTCCGGTAAAGGCCACGAGTACATGCTGAAATACCTGCTGGGCACCGAGAACGGTATTCAGGGTAAAGATCTCGGCAAGCAGGGCGGCGTGAAGCCAGAAGAAGTGGAATGGAAAGACAACGGTCTGGACGGCAAGCTGGATCTGGTGGTGACGCTGGACTTCCGTCTGTCCAGCACCTGCCTGTACTCCGATATCGTGCTGCCAACCGCCACCTGGTACGAAAAAGACGACATGAATACCTCGGACATGCATCCGTTTATTCATCCGCTGTCTGCGGCCGTTGACCCGGCGTGGGAATCGAAAAGCGACTGGGATATCTACAAAGACATCGCGAAGAAATTCTCCGAAGTCTGCGTAGGTCACCTGGGCAAAGAGACCGACGTGGTGACGCTGCCAATCCAGCACGACTCCGCTGCCGAACTGGCGCAGCCGCTTGACGTGAAGGACTGGAAAAAAGGCGAATGCGACCTGATCCCGGGCGTGACCGCGCCGCACATCATTCCGGTTGAACGTGATTACCCGGCAACCTACGAGCGCTTTACCTCCATCGGCCCGCTGATGGAGAAAATCGGTAACGGCGGCAAAGGCATCGCCTGGAACACCCAGAGCGAAATGGACCTGCTGCGCAAGCTCAATTACACCAAAGCGGACGGCCCGGCCAAAGGCCAGCCAATGCTCAACACGGCAATTGATGCGGCGGAGATGATCCTGACTCTGGCACCGGAAACCAACGGCCACGTGGCGGTGAAAGCGTGGGCGGCCCTGAGTGAATTTACCGGTCGCGACCACACGCATCTGGCGAAGAATAAAGAGGAAGAGAAAATCCGCTTCCGCGATATCCAGGCCCAGCCGCGCAAGATTATCTCCAGCCCGACCTGGTCTGGTCTGGAAGATGAGCATGTGTCCTATAACGCTGGTTATACCAACGTTCACGAGCTGATCCCATGGCGCACGCTTTCTGGTCGTCAGTCACTGTATCAGGACCACCAGTGGATGCGCGACTTCGGTGAAAGCCTGCTGGTGTACCGTCCGCCAATCGACACCCGCTCCGTGAAAGCGGTGATGGGCGCGAAATCGAACGGTAACCCTGAGAAGGCGCTGAACTTCCTGACGCCGCACCAGAAGTGGGGTATCCACTCCACCTACAGCGACAACCTGCTGATGCTGACCCTGTCGCGCGGTGGTCCGATTGTCTGGATGAGCGAAGCGGACGCCAAAGATCTGGGTATCGAAGATAACGACTGGATTGAAGTGTTCAACAGCAACGGCGCCCTGACGGCGCGTGCGGTGGTGAGCCAGCGCGTGCCGGCCGGGATGACCATGATGTACCACGCGCAGGAACGTATCGTGAACCTGCCGGGTTCAGAGATCACCGAGCAGCGCGGCGGTATTCACAACTCCGTGACCCGTATTACGCCGAAGCCGACCCACATGATCGGTGGCTATGCGCAGCTGGCCTACGGCTTTAACTACTACGGCACCGTAGGATCGAACCGCGATGAGTTCGTGGTGGTACGTAAGATGAAGAATATTAACTGGTTAGACGGCGAAGGTAATGACCAGGTACAGGAGAGCGTAAAATGAAAATTCGTTCACAAGTCGGCATGGTGCTGAATCTGGATAAGTGCATCGGCTGCCACACCTGTTCAGTGACCTGTAAAAACGTCTGGACCAGCCGCGAAGGTATGGAGTACGCCTGGTTCAACAACGTGGAAAGTAAGCCGGGCACCGGCTTCCCGACCGACTGGGAAAACCAGGAGAAGTGGAAGGGCGGCTGGATCCGCAAAATCAACGGCAAGCTGCAGCCGCGCATGGGTAACCGCGCAATGCTGCTGGGTAAAATCTTCGCTAACCCGCACCTGCCGGGGATTGAGGATTATTACGAGCCGTTTGATTACGACTACCAGAACCTGCACAACGCGCCGGAAAGCAAACACCAGCCGATCGCCCGCCCTCGCTCGCTGATCACTGGTCAGCGCATGGACAAAATTACCAGCGGTCCAAACTGGGAAGAAATTCTGGGCGGCGAGTTCGAAAAGCGCGCCAAAGACCAGAACTTCGAGAACATGCAGAAGGCGATGTACGGCCAGTTCGAAAACACCTTCATGATGTATCTGCCGCGCCTGTGCGAACACTGCCTGAACCCGGCGTGCGTCGCGACCTGCCCGAGCGGTGCCATCTACAAGCGTGAAGAAGACGGCATCGTGCTGATCGACCAGGACAAGTGTCGCGGCTGGCGCATGTGCATCACCGGCTGTCCGTACAAAAAAATCTACTTCAACTGGAAGAGCGGTAAGTCTGAGAAGTGCATCTTCTGCTACCCGCGTATCGAAGCCGGTATGCCGACCGTCTGCTCCGAGAGCTGCGTAGGTCGTATTCGTTACCTCGGCGTGCTGCTGTACGACGCGGACGCGATTGAGAATGCCGCAAGCACCGAGAATGAGAAAGATCTCTATCAGCGTCAACTGGACGTCTTCCTCGATCCGAACGATCCGAAGGTGATTGAGCAGGCGCTGAAAGACGGCATTCCACAGAGCGTGATTGACGCCGCGCAGCAGTCGCCGGTGTACAAAATGGCGATGGACTGGAAGCTGGCTCTGCCGCTGCACCCGGAATACCGCACCCTGCCGATGGTCTGGTACGTGCCGCCGCTGTCTCCGATTCAGTCTGCGGCGGACGCGGGCGAGCTGGGCAGCAACGGTATTCTGCCGGACGTGGAAAGCCTGCGTATCCCGGTTCAGTATCTGGCAAACCTGCTGACAGCAGGGGATACCCAGCCAGTACTGCTGGCGCTGAAACGTATGCTGGCGATGCGCCACTTCAAACGTGCGGAAACCGTTGACGGCGTGAACGATACCCGCGCGCTGGAAGAGGTCGGCCTGACCGAAGCGCAGGCGCAGGAGATGTACCGCTACCTGGCGATTGCTAACTACGAAGACCGTTTCGTGGTGCCAAGCAGCCACCGCGAGCTGGCCCGCGAGGCCTTCCCGGAGAAAAGCGGGTGTGGCTTCACCTTTGGCGACGGTTGCCACGGGTCAGACAGTAAATTCAACCTGTTCAACAGCCGCCGCATCGACGCCATGGATGTGACCAGCAAAACGGAGCCGCACCAATGATTGAACTCGTCATTGTTTCGCGTCTGCTCGAGTACCCTGATGCTGCGCTTGCGCAGCATCAACAGGAACTCTTTGATGCACTCGCGTCATCTGAAAACCTGGATAAAGAGGATGCCCAGAAGCTGGGCGTTTTCCTCCGCGATCTGCTGGCGCGCGATCTGCTCGACGTGCAGGCGGACTACAGCCAGCTGTTTGACCGTGGTCGTGCGACGTCTCTGCTGCTGTTTGAGCACGTTCACGGTGAATCCCGCGACCGCGGTCAGGCGATGGTGGACCTGATGGCCCAGTACGAGCAGCACGGCCTGCAGCTCGACAGCCGCGAGCTGCCGGACCACCTGCCGCTGTACCTGGAGTATCTGGCGCAGCTGCCGAAAGAAGAGGCGCTGGGTGGTCTGCAGGATATCGCCCCGATTCTTGCGCTGCTCGGCGCGCGTCTTCAGCAGCGTGAGAGCCGCTATGCGGTGCTGTTCGATCTGCTGGTGAAGCTGGCGAACGCCTCGGTCGACAGCGAAAAAGTGGCGGAAAAAATCGCGGATGAAGCCCGGGATGATACCCCGCAAGCGCTGGATGCGGTCTGGGAAGAAGAGCAGGTGAAATTCTTTGCTGACCAGAACTGCGGCGAGTCTGAAATCTCCGCTCACCAGCGTCGTTTTGCCGGCGCGGTTGCCCCGCAATATTTGAATATCTCTAACGGAGGACGGCACTAATGCACTTCCTGAATATGTTCTTCTTTGACATTTACCCGTATATCGCGGGCACCGTATTCCTGGTGGGAAGCTGGCTGCGCTATGACTACGGCCAGTACACCTGGCGTGCTGCCTCCAGCCAGATGCTGGATCGCAAAGGGATGCACGTCGCGTCTAACCTGTTCCACATCGGTATTTTGGGGATTTTTGCCGGTCACTTCCTTGGGATGCTGACGCCGCACTGGATGTACGAAGCGTGGCTGCCGATTGAAGTGAAGCAGAAGATGGCGATGATCGCCGGCGGTGCCTGCGGTGTGATGACCCTGGTGGGTGGCCTGCTGCTGCTGAAACGGCGTCTGTTCAGCCCGCGCGTGCGTGCAACCACCACTGCAGCGGACATCCTGATCCTCTCCCTGCTGATGGTGCAGTGCGCGCTGGGTCTGCTGACTATTCCATTCTCTGCGCAGCATATGGACGGCAGTGAAATGATGAAGCTGGTGGGGTGGGCGCAGTCCGTCGTGACCTTCCACGGCGGAGCGTCTGAGCACCTGGACGGCGTGGCGTTTATCTTCCGCGTTCACCTTGTGCTGGGGATGACGCTGTTTGTGCTGTTCCCGTTCTCCCGTCTGGTGCACATCTGGAGCGCGCCGGTTGAGTACCTGACGCGCAAATACCAGATTGTGCGTGCCCGTCGCTAATTCAGCGTCTTGATACCAACCCCGCATTCGCGGGGTTTTTTTTCGCCCCAGCCCAGGTTGTTGCCCGCTGCAGCAAACAGGATCAGCGCGCCGCCCGCCAGCTGCGTCAGGTTCAGCGAGTGTCCGAATACCAGGTTATCGACAACGATCGCCACCACCGGATAGATAAACGACAGGGAGCCGGTAATGGGGGTAGGTAGCTTCTGAATCGCGCTGTAGAGCAGCTGGTACATAATGCCGGTATGGACGATGCCGAGCGTCAGCAGGATCGGCCAGGGAAAATCACCGGAAAATGACGGCCGGCTGGCAAACGGCAGAAGCATCACGACGCCCGTCAGCACCTGAATAAAGGCAATATGCTGCGGTGCGATTGTTTTCAGTTTGCGCGCAATGATTGCCGTCAGCGCGTAGAAGAAGGCCGCGGCCATTGCCAGACCAATACCCGCCAGCCATTTAGTGTCGTGGGTGCCGGTCAGCTCGCTGGAGAGCAGTATCACCACGCCGCCGAAGGCGAGGAACAGCCAGCCCCATTTCACCACGCTGACGCGCTCGCCTAAAAACATCCCCATCAGGACCAGCATAAACGGCTGAGTGTTATAGACCACGGTCGAAAGACCAATAGAGATCCGCTCATAGGCTGCGAAGAGCAGCAGCCAGTTCACCACTAATGCCACACCGCCGAGAATCGCCAGCAGCAGCGTGGTGCGGGTGAGGGGGCTAAAGGGCTTTTGACTTACCCGGATAAAAATGAAAAGCGCTATTGCCCCAATAAGGCAGCGCCAGAACACCACTTCCGTCACCGGCAGACCGCTGAGCAAAACAAACGCGCCGATAGAGCCGGAAATTAACATCGCCAGACTCATCTGCCAGACGCCTTTATGTAAATCACGCATTATTCACCTCCTGATTAATAACGCTATTGTCGGAAATCGCTGTTGGGTTTTACAGGGGTGAGATAAGGTTGAAGGTGTTAACTGCATTTTTAAATTAGGTGAAACGAGTGGAATACCTTATTGATGATATCGATCGGCAAATTTTAACCTGCCTGGTTGAGGATGCGCGCATGTCGTTGAAGGTGCTCAGCGGCCGCATCGGCCTGACCTCACCCAGCACGGCAGAGCGTCTGAAGCGGCTGGAAGAGCGGGGCGTGATTCAGGGGTATGGCGCACGGGTGAATCTCGCGGCGCTGGGGTATACGCTGCAGGCGCTGGTACGGGTTCGCCCCTTACCGGGGCTGTTGCATAAGGTGGATAAGTATATTCAGGCGATGCCGGAGTGTATTGAGAGCGACAAGGTGACCGGGGAAGACTGCTTTGTGATTAGGCTGGTGGTGCGATCGATAGAACAACTGGATGCGCTGCTGGACGGGCTGGCGGAGCATGCCCAATGTAATACGTCGATTGTGAAAAGTTCGCCAGTGAAGCGTCGTTTGCCGCCAATGTAGTCGTCTGTCGCCGGGTGGCGGCTGCGCCTCGCCCTTCGGGTCGTTGCCTGCGGCAACGCTTTCTCGCTGCGCTCGAATCGAACCTTAGTCGAAGCTTCTCATCCTTCCCCTTACGGAAATACATGATGCACGGTGCGAGCAGAATGTTAAGTGTCGTTTGAAAGTGATGGTGGTGGGGGAAGGAT
>NZ_JADBQM010000025.1:0-113412 GCF_014895895.1 Enterobacter cloacae complex sp. P14RS | reverse complement strand
GCCGCTCGGGAACCCCACCACGGGGTAATGCTTTTTTACTGGCCTGCTTCCTGCTGGAAGCGGGGCGCATCATATCAAATGAGACGCCCCTGTAAAGCATTCCTTTAGGGAAAAGAAGCTGTTTGCCTGCTTTTTATCCGTAAAGGCGCAAAGCTAATCAATTCATTTTCCGAAAGATTAAAGAATGATGGTTCTGTTACCGTAGACAAAGACACGCTGCGCCAGCACCTGATACAGGGCACGACTCAACACGTTCTTCTCAACGTCACGTCCGGCGCGCATCATATCTTCTGCGGTGTAGGTGTGATCCACGTGAATCACGTCCTGCATGATGATGGGACCTTCGTCCAGATTGTCATTCACGTAGTGCGCGGTTGCGCCGATAATCTTCACGCCGCGCTCGTACGCCTGGTGATAAGGCCGCGCGCCAATAAAGGCTGGCAGGAACGAGTGGTGAATGTTGATAATCTTGTTCGGGAAGCGGGCGACGAAGGAAGGCGTCAGCACGCGCATATATTTCGCCAGCACCACGTAGTCCGGGTTATGCGCTTCAATGGCAGCAGCCATCAGGTTGTCGTGCTCTTCACGGGTATGGCCTTCATGGCTCACCAGCTCAAACGGAATATCAAAACGCTCAACCAGCGTGCGCAGGGTTTCGTGGTTGCCGATAACAGCGGCAATTTCTACGTCCAGGCCGCCGTAATTGGCCTTCATCAACAGATCGCCCAGGCAGTGAGCTTCTTTCGTCACCAGAATCACAATGCGACGACGGCCCGCAGGATTCAGCTCACGCACGGAACCGTCCGGCAGCGCGCTGTCCAGATCGGCCAGCAGGGTGGTGTCGTTGAAAATGCCTTCCAGTTCGGTACGCATGAAGAAGCGACCGGTACGGTGGTCAACGAACTCGTTGTTCTGCACGATATTCAGTTCATGCTTGTAGCAAATATTGGTGATTCGTGCGATCAGCCCTTTTTGATCGGGACAGATAGTGCGCAGAACTTTACGTTGTAATGATTGCATCGCCGGGAAATCCTGTTTGTATTTGCGAAGTCTGGGTTGTCAGGCGTTACTGCCCGCAACACTTTTTGAATTTTTTTCCTGAACCACAAGGGCAGGTATCGTTACGACCAAACTGTGGGCGCGTACCGTCAATATAGTACCACTGCCCGCTTTCCTTTAAGAACCGGGAACGCTCGATAATGGCGCCAGGCCTGGCGTTCTCGGTAAAACGGGCAACAAAGCTGACAAAGCCTTCGTCGTGGTGGCTACCGGGTGAAGATTCAAACACGGTAAGCCCAAGCCAGTGGGTGTTGGCGAACCCGGCTTCGATCTCCTGTCGGAAATCGGCGGCGTGGCAGGACGGGTGCCAGGTTTTTATCAGGTAGTCTGCGTCTTTGATCACAAAAGCAGTATACCGTGAACGCATGAGGTGTGACGGATCCGGTGCAACCTGATTGCCAGAAAGATATCGCTGGCAACATAGGCTATACTCCAGAGCGCTACCACAGGGGCAGAGTTGAGACACGATTCTCTTCCTGGAACAAAAAATAAGGGCGTAAAACGCCTCGGGTAGCACTATGTTAACTGAGCAGTTGCGTTGACGCTATGTCAGGAATCCAGGGGAAGTAAAACAGGGCTAATGAGAAAGGTTAAAATTGGACTGGCGCTGGGATCAGGTGCAGCCCGGGGATGGTCTCATATCGGCGTGATTAATGCCTTAAACAAGATGGGCGTTGACGTTGATATCGTAGCAGGATGTTCAATCGGATCGCTTGTCGGCTCCGCCTACGCGTGCGGCAAGCTTCCGGATCTCGAAACCTGGGTGCGCTCCTTCAGCTATTGGGACGTGCTGCGTCTGATGGATCTCTCCTGGCAGCGCGGTGGGCTGTTGCGCGGTGAACGCGTCTTTAACCAGTTCCGCCGGGTGATGCCTCTCGAAGACTTTACTGACTGCCGGATGCCTTTCGGCGCCGTCGCAACTAATCTCAGCACAGGCCGTGAACTCTGGCTGACCGAAGGGGATATTCACCTTGCGGTGCGTGCTTCATGCAGTATTCCTGGGCTTATGGCGCCCGTGCCCCATAACGGTTACTGGCTTGTCGATGGTGGTGTCGTTAACCCGGTTCCCATCTCTCTGACGCGCGCCATGGGGGCGGACATCGTCATCGCCGTTGATTTGCAGCACGACGCTCATCTGATGCAGCAAGACCTTATGCCGGTCAATCTGCAGAGCGAAGATGCCGACATCGAAAAGCTTGCCTGGCATGAACGCCTGCGCGGAAGAATTGGTCGCCTGGCCGCACGACGCTCGGTTGCCGCACCGACGGCCATGGAGATCATGACCACCTCAATTCAGGTTCTTGAGAATCGCCTTAAACGTAACCGTATGGCTGGCGATCCTCCGGATATTCTTATTCAGCCTTACTGTCCGCAAATCTCTACCCTTGATTTCCATCGGGCTGAGGCCGCCATCGCAGCGGGCTCGCTAGCCGTCGAAAAGAAAATAGACGAGTTGCTGCCGTTTGTGCGAACAGCACGTTAAGCACCTTTTTTTGACTACTTCAGCAAAATCTGACAGGCGATAGTGCCGATAGCATGCCACTATTTAGTAACTGTCAGCCAGGGGAGGAACCATGACGCAGCCATTGGCCGGAAAACACATTTTGATTGTTGAAGACGAGCCCGTTTTCCGATCGCTACTGGATTCGTGGTTATCCTCGCTGGGAGCAAACACTTTACTGGCTGAAGATGGTGTCGACGCGCTGGAAAAAATGACCGGTATTACGCCCGATCTGATGATTTGCGACATCGCGATGCCGCGAATGAATGGACTGAAACTGGTTGAACATCTGCGCAACGAGGGTGACCAGATGCCCATTCTGGTGATCTCCGCGACAGAAAATATGGCGGATATTGCCAAAGCATTACGTCTTGGCGTTCAGGATATTTTGCTGAAACCCGTCAAAGATCTGAACCGGTTACGTGAAACGGTATTAGCGTGCCTTTATCCAAATATGTTTAATTCCCGCGTTGAGGAAGAGGAACGCCTTTTTCAGGACTGGGACGCGCTGGTGAGTAATCCGCCAGCGGCGGCGAAATTGTTGCAAGAACTTCAGCCTCCCGTTCAGCAAACTATTTCCCACTGCCGCGTAAACTATCGCCAGCTGGTGGCGGCCGATCAGCCTGGGCTGGTGCTGGATATTGCACCTCTGTCTGATTCCGACCTCGCATTTTATTCTCTGGACGTAACCCGTGCAGGGGATAATGGCGTATTAGCTGCATTGTTACTTCGCGCGCTCTTTAATGGATTATTGCAGGAACAGTTATCACATCAGGGACAACGGCTCCCTGAGTTAGGCAGTTTACTCAAACAGGTAAACCAGCTTTTTCGTCAGGCCAATTTACCCGGACAGTTCCCGCTGCTGGTTGGTTATTACCATAGCGGTTTAAAGAATCTTATCCTCGTTTCTGCAGGTCTCAACGCGTCACTGAATACCGGGGAACACCATATTCAGGTGAGTAACGGGGTGCCGCTTGGAACACTGGGAACGGCGTATCTAAATCAAATTAGCCATCGCTGTTCTTCCTGGCAGTGCCAAATTTGGGGTGCCGGGGGAAGGCTTCGCTTAATGTTGTCCACGGAATAAGCAATTGGATCTTAATTTTAAGATTGCTTTACCTGTGTTTTCTCGGGAGTGCTACTATCGCTGCCCAGATTCATGCGTATTTGTCCTAATTCATCGGCAACGCGTTCTTTTCAGACCCGGACTGCGGGGCGAGGCTGATATACTCAACGCGTTATTTATTGCATAAAAGTTCAAAACTTGAACAGCTCAGGAGAATTTGAATGGCTGCCCTAAATTCGAAAGTCAGAAAGGCCGTCATCCCGGTAGCGGGATTGGGGACCAGGATGTTACCAGCAACTAAGGCGATTCCTAAAGAGATGCTGCCTCTGGTTGATAAGCCATTAATCCAGTATGTCGTTAATGAGTGTATCGCGGCCGGCATTACTGAAATTGTGCTGGTTACGCATTCATCTAAAAACTCTATCGAAAACCACTTCGATACAAGTTTTGAACTCGAAGCCATGCTGGAAAAACGCGTTAAGCGTCAGCTGTTAGAAGAAGTTCAGTCTATTTGCCCTCCGCACGTCACCATTATGCAGGTTCGTCAGGGGCTGGCTAAAGGTCTGGGCCACGCGGTTATGTGTGCACACCCGGTTGTGGGTGATGAGCCCGTCGCGGTTATTCTGCCTGACGTGATTCTGGATGAATACGAATCCGATCTTTCCCAGGACAACCTGGCTGAGATGATCCACCGCTTCGACGAAACGGGCTGCAGCCAGATCATGGTTGAGCCAGTTGAAGACGTGACCGCTTACGGTGTGGTTGACTGCAAGGGCGTGAACCTTGAGCCAGGCGAAAGCGTGCCAATGGTTGGTGTCGTAGAGAAGCCTAAAGCCGACGTAGCGCCGTCTAATCTGGCAGTGGTGGGTCGCTATGTCCTGAGTGCTGAAATCTGGCCACTGCTGGCGAAAACGCCTCCAGGAGCAGGGGATGAAATCCAGCTGACGGATGCCATTGATATGCTGATCGAGAAAGAGACCGTTGAGGCTTACCACATGAAAGGTAAGAGCCATGACTGCGGTAATAAGCTCGGTTATATGCAGGCGTTCGTTGAATACGGCATTCGACATAATACGCTGGGTGAAGAATTTAAAGGCTGGCTCAAAGAGAGTATGGGTATTAAGAAATAATACAGGCGTAAATCTATGAAACCGGTGTGGCGCTGCCCACCGGTTTTTTTATGCCCATAAGACGCCATGACCAGCCTGTTTGTAAGCGAAACTAAATAGCCAAATAACGCTTTATGACGGAGTGTAAGAGGATGTTAGTGATAAATTGCGGGCAAAAAAAATCCCACCAGAGGCGGGATTTTTCTGAATTCGGCTTGATTAATCCTTGATCAGGAAGTCATCCAACTGTTTACCTTGCTCATCCATAGCTTTCTTGATTACAGCAGGAGTACGGCCCTGGCCGGTCCAGGTTTTAGTTTCGCCGTTCTCATCAACATAGCTATATTTAGCAGGACGGGCAGCGCGTTTTGCTTTGGTACCGGTTTTTGCAGCAGCAATGCTGTTCAGCAATTCATTTGGATCGATACCATCAGCAATCAGCATTTCACGATATTGCTGCAGTTTACGCGTACGCTCTTCGATTTCAGCTGCAGCAGCGCTTTCTTCTTCGCGACGTTCATTAACTACAACTTCTAATTTTTCCAGCATTTCTTCGAGCGTTTCAAGGGTACATTCTCTTGCCTGCGCACGAAGAGTACGGATGTTGTTCAGAATTTTAAGTGCTTCGCTCATTGTAGTAATCTCAAACTTATAATGGGGGGTGGTTTGTTGACCTAATAATAGAGCCATAAATTCAGATGTGCAATAGCCAGGAATGTAAGGAATTCAAAAAATACTAAATAAAGCCGCTATTATTAATTACGCTAACTTAAATTTCCTCTTTGGCAGTCTCGCTTGTTATCACGATAACCTGCTTAACCCCGCCGCTTGCATCTTTTTTTTGTGACATTTGCCGCAGGAATTATAGTTTCGGCGGATAAATATCAGCCTTTTGTATTAGTTCCAGGCGACGGTGTTAAGGCAGGAATAGTTAATAAATAGTGAATTTTAATGAACGTAGATTCCACAATAAAAAGAAGTGTTATGTTTGGCTAATCATATAACCTGTTCACCAGCATGACCGTCATTACTCTCTGTTTTAGCGGATTATTTTTGCGAAAAGAGGGCGTTTTACACCTTTCAGCACGGCATCGTTTGTGCGGCGTGTCGCTGATGACCAGACAAAATATGGTACAATGAATCATCGGGAATATTACACATTGATTAGGGTTTTACGGCCAATGGCACAACTTTATTTCTACTATTCGGCAATGAATGCCGGGAAATCCACCGCACTGCTGCAATCCTCATACAATTACCAGGAACGAGGAATGCGTACCGTTGTTTATACCGCTGAAATCGACGATCGCTTCGGTGCAGGGAAGGTGAGTTCCAGAATAGGCCTCTCTTCGCCAGCCAGGCTGTTTAACCCGCAAACTGACCTGCTGGAGGATATCCGCGCTGCGCATGCGTCAGAGCCCATTCACTGCGTGCTGGTTGATGAGAGCCAGTTCCTGACGCGTGAACAGGTGCACGCGCTCTCTGAAGTGGTTGATGAGCTCGATATCCCCGTTCTGTGCTACGGGCTGCGTACGGACTTCCGCGGGGAGCTGTTTGCCGGAAGCCAGTATTTGCTTGCCTGGTCAGATAAGCTGGTTGAACTAAAAACTATCTGTTTCTGCGGACGCAAGGCCAGCATGGTGCTTCGTCTCGACCAGGCTGGAAAACCTTATGCGGACGGTGAGCAGGTGGTGATTGGTGGCAATGAACGCTATGTGTCGGTCTGCCGTAAGCATTATAAGGAAGCGTTGTCCGTAGGCTCGCTGACGGCGATCCAGCACGACAACAGAAAATAATATCTGCCGTTATTCAGACATAAAAAAAACCCGCCATACAGGCGGGTTTTTTCCTCAGACTGTCAATTAAGCGCTTTTCTTCGCTTTCTTGTCAGCTTTAATGATCGGAGCTTCTGCTTTCACAGCAGCAACGACACCTTCTTTGAACTCACGACCGTAGTAGGTATCCAGCAGAATCTGTTTCAGCTCGGAGATCAGTGGGTAGCGCGGGTTAGCACCAGTACACTGGTCATCGAAGGCATCTTCAGACAGCTTGTCTACGTGAGCGAGGAAGTCAGCTTCCTGAACGCCTGCTTCACGGATAGATTTAGGAATACCCAGTTCAGCTTTCAGACTTTCCAGCCATGCCAGCAGTTTCTCAATCTTCGCAGCAGTACGGTCGCCCGGTGCGCTCAGACCAAGGTGGTCAGCGATTTCAGCATAACGACGGCGCGCTTGCGGACGGTCATACTGGCTGAACGCAGTCTGCTTGGTTGGGTTGTCGTTGGCGTTATAGCGGATAACGTTGCTGATCAACAGGGCGTTCGCCAGACCGTGAGGAATGTGGAACTGTGAACCCAGCTTGTGCGCCATAGAGTGGCAAACACCCAGGAAGGCGTTCGCAAACGCGATACCGGCGATGGTTGCTGCACTGTGGACACGTTCACGTGCTACAGGGTTTTTAGAACCTTCATTGTAGGACGCTGGCAGGTTTTCTTTCAGCAGTTTCAGAGCCTGCAGAGCCTGACCGTCAGAGAACTCAGACGCCAGTACAGAAACGTAGGCTTCCAGCGCGTGAGTCACGGCATCCAGACCACCGAACGCACACAGAGACTTCGGCATTTCCATTACCAGGTTGGCATCAACGATAGCCATATCTGGCGTCAGCGCGTAGTCAGCCAGCGGGTATTTCTGACCTGTTGCGTCATCTGTTACTACCGCGAATGGCGTCACTTCTGAGCCGGTACCGGAAGTAGTGGTGACGGCGATCATTTTCGCTTTCACGCCCATTTTCGGGAACTTGTAGATACGTTTACGGATGTCCATAAAGCGCAGCGCCAGCTCTTCGAAGTGGGTTTCCGGATGTTCGTACATAACCCACATGATTTTCGCGGCGTCCATTGGGGAACCACCACCCAGTGCGATAATCACATCTGGTTTGAAGGAGTTCGCCAGTTCAGCACCCTTGCGTACAACGCTCAGGGTTGGGTCAGCTTCAACTTCGAAGAACACTTCAGTTTCGACGCCAGCCGCTTTCAGCACAGAGGTGATCTGGTCAGCGTAGCCGTTGTTGAACAGGAAACGGTCAGTCACGATGAGCGCACGTTTGTGGCCATCAGTAATCACTTCATCCAGCGCGATTGGCAGAGAGCCACGGCGGAAGTAGATAGATTTCGGAAGTTTGTGCCACAACATGTTTTCAGCTCGCTTAGCAACGGTTTTCTTGTTGATCAGGTGTTTTGGACCAACGTTTTCAGAGATGGAGTTACCACCCCAGGAACCACAACCCAGAGTCAGGGAAGGTGCGAGTTTGAAGTTATACAGGTCACCGATACCACCCTGAGAAGCAGGGGTGTTAATCAGGATACGGGCAGTTTTCATCATCTGACCGAAGTGGGCAACACGCTCTGGCTGATTATCCTGGTCGGTGTACAGACATGAGGTATGACCGATACCGCCCATGGCAACCAGCTTCTCGGCTTTTTCTACCGCGTCTTCGAAATCTTTCGCACGGTACATAGCAAGCGTAGGAGACAGTTTTTCGTGAGCAAACGGCTCGCTTTCGTCGACAACTTTAACTTCACCGATCAGGATCTTGGTGGTCGCCGGAACGGTAAAGCCTGCGAGTTCAGCGATTTTATAGGCTGGCTGACCTACGATAGCAGCGTTCAGCGCGCCATTTTTGAGGATGATGTCCTGAACCGCTTTCAGCTCTTTGCCCTGCAGCAGGTAGCCGCCGTGGCTGGCGAAACGCTCGCGTACTGCGTCGTACACGGAATCAACAACAACTACAGACTGTTCTGATGCACAGATAACGCCGTTATCGAAGGTTTTAGACATCAGCACAGACGCAACAGCGCGTTTGATGTCAGCGGTTTCATCGATAACAACGGGGGTGTTACCTGCGCCTACACCGATTGCTGGTTTACCGGAGCTGTATGCTGCTTTAACCATACCAGGACCACCGGTCGCCAGAATCAGGTTAATGTCCGGGTGATGCATCAGCGCGTTAGACAGTTCAACAGAAGGTTGGTCGATCCAGCCAATCAGATCTTTTGGTGCGCCCGCAGCAATTGCTGCCTGCAGAACGATGTCTGCTGCTTTATTTGTTGCGTCTTTCGCACGTGGATGTGGAGAGAAGATGATTGCGTTACGGGTCTTCAGGCTGATCAGCGATTTGAAGATAGCCGTTGAAGTAGGGTTAGTCGTTGGAACAATACCGCAAATGATGCCGATAGGTTCGGCGATGGTGATCGTCCCGAAGGTGTCGTCTTCAGACAGAACGCCACAGGTTTTCTCATCTTTATAGGCGTTGTAGATATACTCAGAAGCAAAGTGGTTTTTGATCACTTTATCTTCAACGATACCCATGCCAGATTCGGCAACGGCCATTTTAGCGAGAGGGATTCGAGCATCTGCAGCAGCCAGAGCGGCCGCGCGGAAGATTTTATCAACCTGTTCTTGGGTGAAATTGGCATATTCACGCTGGGCTTTTTTAACGCGCTCGACGAGGGCGTTCAGTTCAGCGATATTAGTAACAGCCATAATGCTCTCCTGATAATGTTTAAACTCTTTTAGTAAACCAGCGCTCGATACGTCAGACAGTATAGACAGTGCCAATACGACTTGCGTTACATAAAGTAAAACAAAGGGTTACTTTATGCTCCAGTACACTAATTTACTAAAAGAGCCTTACCTTAGCATCATCCCTTTTTGTCAGGTGACCTCCCTGGGGGCGTAATCAAGATTACTCACTTCTGAGTACGGAAATCATGATCTGCGTCAATTTCCCACCAAGCTGATACCTTTCAGCAGGGTTATTTAATGGATATATTTCCACTGTTAATTAATTAAGTAACTATTGGAAGTGACGCTATCATTGTCTCAACATATGTTTAACATTCTGAAATGCTAACGTTTTGGCACAGATTTCTGGTGAAGTATGCTAATAAAAAGCGTATCTTCAGCGCGATTTTTCCTAACAATGTAACTGTCCCGGGCATGCGCAAAAGCGGAGCAAAACGTGATCCAAACGCTCTTTGATTTTCCAACGTATTTCAAATTTTTTATTGGTCTGTTTGCCCTGGTCAACCCGGTGGGGATCATTCCTGTCTTCATTAGTATGACCAGTTACCAGACGGCGGCGGCCCGGAACAAAACCAATCTTACCGCTAACCTGTCTGTGGCAATCATTTTGCTCACCTCGCTTTTCCTGGGTGATGCCATTCTCCAGCTCTTTGGCATCTCGATTGACTCCTTCCGCATTGCGGGCGGGATCCTGGTGGTGACCATTGCCATGTCCATGATCAGCGGTAAGCTGGGTGAGGATAAGCAGAACAAGCAGGAAAAGTCAGAAACCGCCATCCGCGAAAGTATCGGCGTGGTTCCGCTGGCATTGCCCCTCATGGCCGGGCCGGGTGCCATCAGTTCAACCATTGTCTGGGGCACGCGTTACCATAGCCTCATGCATTTGATTGGTTTTTCTGTCGCGATTGCCTTTTTCGCGCTCTGTTGCTGGGGCGTATTCCGTATGGCGCCGTTGCTGGTACGCCTGCTGGGGCAGACCGGCATCAACGTTATTACGCGTATCATGGGGCTGCTGTTAATGGCACTCGGGATCGAATTCATTGTCACGGGTATTAAAAGCATTTTCCCCGGCTTGTTACATTGATATTTCATACGAAAGAACGGCGCTTCGGCGCCGTTTTTTTTGTATCAATATCAGCAAATCATATAAATAAAGTTGAAAAGCTTACCTGTCATAATAAATTCTACTAATAATGTTCATCTCATATATTTCATAGAGTTATGAATTCATCTCAAGCCTGTCTGCACAGAAAATCTTCGAACGCACTGTTATTTTACTCACACGATAGTCTTGGGCTTGCTGCGGGATAACCGAAATGATATTAGTAATTTCAATATTTCGTTAGATGAATGTGCTAAATAATAATCAATTGTTAAATTTTTGTACAAAACTACGCGATGAGAATGCAGCGACGCGCCTGAAGAGAAAATCTTCCATATTAGTTTGAATTTCAAGTGTTTTTTAGGGTGCTCAACGTATGGAAGGGCTGGGCAAGACGATACGACCTGGGCCGTAAAAGAGAATTGCTTAACAAATTTGCAAAATGTATTGGCGCGTGTTTACGCCATTTGATACTTTCCGGCCTACTATTTTGCAGCCTAAAACAAGTAGATGAGAATTATTTTCATATAATCCTCTTCTCAGATATCCAGCACAGGTCTCAAACAGGGGAGGCCTGGCAAGAATCGACGCAAGACGGCCATACGAGCGGTCAGTAATAAAAAAGTCGGTGATAGCAAGCAGTAAAAAAAGAACCTGACAGCAGCAAAAAAAACTCCTGCGCTGTACAGGCCCCAACAGGGGATTAGACAGCTGGCGAAAGCCAGTAATTATAATGAGTGGAGTACCAACACAATGTCCATCATCACAAAAAAAAATCTGGTAGCGGCGGGGATTTTAACTGCGCTAATCGCGGGAAACGCTGCAATGGCTGCGGACGTTCCTGCAGGTGTTCAACTGGCGGAAAAACAGACGCTGGTGCGTAACAACGGTGCGGAAGTGCAGTCTCTCGATCCGCATAAAATTGAAGGCGTTCCTGAGTCAAACGTTAACCGCGACCTGTTCGAAGGTCTGCTGGTGACTGACGTAGACGGCCACCCGGCACCGGGTGTGGCAGAAAAGTGGGAAAATAAAGATTTCAAAGTCTGGACCTTCCATCTGCGTAAAGATGCCAAATGGTCCGACGGTACACCGGTTACCGCCGAAGATTTCGTGTATAGCTGGCAGCGCCTGGCGAATCCAAATACCGCCTCTCCGTATGCGAGCTATCTGCAGTATGGCCACATCGCCAATATCGATGACATCATCGCCGGTAAAAAGCCGGTCACCGACCTGGGCGTGAAGGCGATCGATGCTAATACCTTTGAAGTGACGTTGAGCGAACCTGTTCCGTACTTCTATAAGCTGCTGGTTCACCCGTCCGTCTCGCCGGTACCAAAATCCGCCGTGGAAAAATTTGGTGAAAAATGGACGCAGCCTGCAAATATCGTGACCAACGGCGCCTATAAGCTGAAAGACTGGGTGGTCAACGAACGTATGGTGCTGGAGCGTAACCCGCAGTACTGGGATAATGCGAAGACCGTGATTAATCAGGTCACCTACCTGCCAATCTCTTCCGAAGTGACTGACGTTAACCGCTACCGCAGCGGTGAAATCGACATGACCTATAACAACATGCCGATTGAACTGTTCCAGAAGCTGAAGAAAGAGATCCCGAAAGAAGTTCACGTCGATCCATATCTGTGCACCTATTATTACGAAATCAACAACCAGAAAGCACCGTTCACCGACGTGCGCGTTCGTACCGCGCTGAAGCTGGCACTGGATCGCGATATCATCGTGAACAAAGTGAAAAACCAGGGCGATCTGCCGGCGTACAGCTACACGCCTCCGTATACCGATGGGATGAAACTGGTTGAGCCTGAGTGGTTCAAATGGTCGCAGGAAAAACGTAACGAAGAAGCGAAAAAACTGCTGGCTGAAGCAGGATACACCGCAGACAAGCCGCTGACGTTCAACCTGCTGTATAACACATCAGATCTGCATAAAAAACTGGCGATTGCCGTCGCGTCTATCTGGAAGAAAAACCTGGGCGTGAACGTTAAGCTGGAAAACCAGGAGTGGAAAACCTTCCTCGATACGCGTCATCAGGGGACCTTCGACGTGGCGCGTGCGGGCTGGTGTGCGGACTATAACGAACCGACATCATTCCTGAACACCATGCTCAGCGACAGTTCAAACAACACGGCGCACTATAAGAGCCCGGCGTTTGACAAGATCATCGCTGAAACCCTGAAAGTCTCTGACGATGCGCAGCGCGCAGAGCTGTACGCGAAATCAGAAGAACAGCTCGATAAAGACTCTGCAATTGTACCGGTTTACTACTACGTTAACGCCCGTCTGGTGAAACCGTGGGTAGGGGGTTATACCGGT
The DNA here is from genome assembly GCF_014895895.1 of Enterobacter cloacae complex sp. P14RS. NCBI lineage: Bacteria > Pseudomonadati > Pseudomonadota > Gammaproteobacteria > Enterobacterales > Enterobacteriaceae > Enterobacter > Enterobacter cloacae complex sp. P14RS. Next base: position 100,661 of record NZ_JADBQM010000025.1, on the reverse strand, counting down.
AAAGACCCGTTGGATAATATTTCCGTTAAGAATCTTTATATTATCAAGCATTAATGGCAATACGTGGGGCGAGCCTGGCTTGCCCCACTGTGTCTACTTTGTAACATTCATCAGGCACACGCCAGAAGGTACGGGCAATGTTGAAATTTATCCTGCGTCGCTGTTTAGAAGCGATACCAACGTTATTTATTCTAATTACGATTTCCTTCTTTATGATGCGTCTCGCGCCGGGAAGTCCATTTACCGGTGAACGTACGTTGCCGCCAGAAGTCATGGCCAACATCGAAGCGAAGTATCACTTAAACGATCCCATCACCACCCAATACTTCAATTATCTGAAGCAGCTGGCGCACGGTGATTTTGGACCGTCATTTAAATATAAAGACTATTCCGTTAACGATCTGGTGGCCTCCAGCTTCCCGGTCTCGGCAAAACTGGGTGCTGCAGCATTCATTTTGGCCGTCGTTCTCGGGGTCACCGCAGGCGTTATCGCCGCGCTCAGACAAAATACCAAATGGGATTATGCCGTAATGGGGGTGGCAATGACTGGGGTAGTCATACCCAGCTTCGTTGTCGCGCCATTGCTGGTGATGATATTTGCCATCACGCTGAAATGGCTGCCCGGGGGCGGCTGGAACGGCGGGGCATTGAAGTTCATGATTTTGCCGATGGTGGCATTATCGCTGGCGTACATCGCCAGTATCGCGCGTATTACCCGTGGTTCTATGATCGAAGTGCTGCACTCTAACTTCATCCGCACCGCGCGCGCGAAAGGGCTGCCGATGCGCCGGATCATCTTCCGCCACGCGCTCAAGCCGGCGCTGCTGCCTGTGCTCTCCTATATGGGACCGGCATTCGTCGGCATCATTACGGGTTCAATGGTTATCGAAACAATTTACGGCCTGCCGGGTATTGGTCAACTGTTCGTAAACGGGGCACTTAACCGTGACTATTCGCTCGTTCTGAGCCTCACGATCCTCGTGGGCGCACTGACCATTCTCTTTAACGCCGTTGTCGATGTGCTTTATGCCGTTATCGACCCGAAAATTCGTTACTAACGCTGGAGCACGCCATGATGTTGAGTAAGAAAAACAGCGAGGCGCTGGAAAACTTCAGTGAAAAACTGGAAGTAGAAGGTCGTAGCCTCTGGCAGGACGCGCGCCGTCGCTTTATGCATAACCGTGCGGCGGTCGCCAGCCTGGTTGTGCTGGTGATCATCGCGCTGTTTGTCACCCTGGCGCCAATGCTGTCGCAATTTACCTATTTCGATACGGACTGGGGCATGATGTCCAGCGCGCCTGATATGGAGTCCGGCCACTATTTCGGTACCGATTCATCCGGCCGTGATTTGCTGGTGCGCGTGGCGATTGGTGGCCGTATTTCTCTGATGGTCGGTATCGCCGCCGCGCTGGTGGCGGTGATCGTGGGGACGCTTTACGGCGCGCTTTCCGGCTACCTTGGCGGCAAAGTAGACTCGGTGATGATGCGTCTCCTGGAAATCCTGAACTCCTTTCCGTTTATGTTCTTCGTGATTTTGCTGGTGACCTTCTTCGGCCAGAACATCCTGTTGATCTTCGTGGCCATCGGGATGGTTTCCTGGCTGGATATGGCGCGTATCGTGCGCGGCCAGACGCTGAGCCTCAAACGCAAAGAGTTTATCGAAGCGGCGCAGGTAGGCGGGGTATCAACCAGTAATATCGTGGTTCGTCATATCGTGCCTAACGTGCTGGGCGTGGTGGTGGTCTATGCCTCACTGCTGGTGCCAAGCATGATTCTGTTTGAATCCTTCCTCAGCTTCCTGGGGCTGGGCACGCAGGAGCCATTGAGCAGCTGGGGTGCGCTGCTGAGCGACGGCGCAAACTCGATGGAAGTTTCACCGTGGCTGCTGCTTTATCCGGCGGGTTTCCTGGTCGTTACCCTGTTTTGTTTTAACTTTATCGGCGATGGCCTGCGTGATGCCCTCGACCCGAAAGACCGTTAAGGAGCGCCGTCATGACAATTATTGAAACGGCCACCGCGCCACAGGCGCAGCAGCAGAGCAATCTTCTGCTGGATGTTAAAGACCTCCGCGTGACCTTTAAAACCCCGGACGGCGATGTTACTGCGGTCAACGATCTCAACTTTAACCTGAGCAAAGGGGAAACGCTGGGGATCGTGGGTGAATCCGGCTCCGGAAAATCCCAGACGGCATTTGCATTAATGGGCCTGCTAGCCGCTAACGGCGTGATTGGCGGTTCGGCGAAATTCAACGGTCGCGAAATTCTTAACCTGCCGGAGCTCGAGCTGAACAAGCTTCGCGCCGAACAGATCTCAATGATTTTCCAGGATCCGATGACCTCCCTGAACCCGTATATGCGCGTCGGTGAGCAGCTGATGGAAGTCCTGATGCTGCACAAAGGTCTGGGCAAAGCGGAAGCTTTTGAGGAATCCGTTAAAATGCTGGATGCGGTAAAAATGCCGGAAGCGCGCAAGCGCATGCGCATGTTCCCGCACGAGTTCTCTGGCGGTATGCGTCAGCGCGTGATGATTGCCATGGCGCTGCTGTGCCGGCCAAAACTGCTGATTGCCGATGAACCGACTACCGCGCTGGACGTCACCGTGCAGGCGCAAATCATGACCCTGCTGAACGAGCTTAAGCGTGAGTTCAACACGGCGATTATCATGATCACCCACGATCTGGGCGTGGTTGCCGGTATCTGTGACAAAGTGCTGGTGATGTACGCCGGGCGCACCATGGAATACGGCAAAGCGCGCGACGTGTTCTATCAGCCAGCCCATCCGTACTCGATTGGCCTGCTGAACGCGGTGCCGCGTCTTGATGCGGAAGGGGAGTCCCTGCTCACCATTCCGGGCAACCCGCCAAACCTGCTGCGACTGCCGAAAGGCTGTCCGTTCCAGCCGCGCTGCCCGCACGCGATGGAAATCTGTAACAGCGCGCCGCCGCTGGAAGAATTTGCCCCAGGCCGTCTGCGCGCCTGCTTTAAGCCGCAGGAGGAGCTGGTATGAACGCAGTAGATGAAAAACGCAACGTGCTGCTCGAAATCGCCGACCTCAAGGTGCATTTCGACATCAAAGACGGCAAGCAGTGGTTCTGGCAGCCGCCGAAGACCCTGAAAGCGGTAGATGGCGTCACCTTGCGTCTGTACGAGGGGGAAACCCTGGGCGTGGTGGGCGAATCCGGCTGCGGTAAATCCACCTTTGCGCGTGCGATTATCGGTCTGGTGAAAGCCACCGGCGGCAAAGTGGCCTGGCTGGGTAAAGATCTGCTGGGCATGAAGCCTGACGAGTGGCGCGACGTGCGCAGCGATATCCAGATGATTTTCCAGGATCCGCTGGCGTCATTAAACCCGCGTATGACCATCGGTGAGATTATCGCCGAACCGCTGCGCACCTATCATCCAAAGATGCCGCGTCAGGAAGTCCGCGACCGCGTGAAGGCGATGATGCTCAAAGTCGGGTTGTTGCCTAACCTCATTAACCGTTACCCGCATGAATTTTCAGGCGGCCAGTGTCAGCGTATTGGCATTGCGCGTGCGCTTATCCTTGAGCCGAAACTGATTATTTGTGATGAACCGGTCTCCGCGCTGGACGTGTCGATTCAGGCGCAGGTGGTTAACCTGCTTCAGAAACTACAGCGCGAAATGGGGCTGTCGCTAATCTTCATTGCGCACGACCTGGCGGTGGTAAAACACATCTCCGACCGCGTGCTGGTGATGTATCTGGGCCATGCCGTGGAACTGGGAACCTATGACGAGGTGTACCATAACCCGCTGCACCCCTATACCAAAGCGCTGATGTCGGCTGTGCCGATCCCCGATCCGGATCTGGAAAAGAATAAAACGATTCAGCTTCTGGAAGGGGAATTGCCGTCGCCGATCAATCCGCCGTCGGGCTGCGTGTTCCGCACGCGATGCCCAATGGCCGGGCCGGAATGCGCGAAAACGCGACCGGTGCTGGAGGGCAGTTTCCGACATGCGGTTTCCTGCCTGAAAGTAGACCCGCTATAATCGCAAGGGCTGACATGATGTCAGCCCTTATTTTTTTGCGAGGTTACCGTGTCGCGTTTATTCACTTCAGCCCGTCGGCGGCTCTATCATCTTTTATTCGATCCTGAAACGGTATCGGGACGCCGTTTTGAAGGTCTGTGTGCGCTGTTTGCGCTATTGAGCGTAGTGGTCATCTTTATTGAATCGGGTGTTGGGACGCAATATCACCTGACATTTGAGGAATGGCATGCGTTTGTCTGGCTGGAACTTATTATTACCCTGGTCTTTACCGCTGAGTATATTCTGCGTGTTGTTTGCTGGCCCAACCCGGCAAAGTACGTCTTTAGCTTCTGGGGCTTTATTGATTTAGCGACGATCCTGCCGCTCTATGTAATGTGGCTGTGGCCGGAGATCAGCCTCAACTATGTTTTCGCCTGGCGAGCGATGCGCGTTATTCGGGTCTTGCGTATTCTGAAGTTACTGCGCTTTATGCCGTCGCTGCGCGTATTCTGGAGTGCGATCGTCAGCGCACGTCATCAGCTTATTCTGTTCTATTCGTTTATTGCCATCGTCATGATTGTTTTTGGCGCGCTGATGTATTTGATCGAAGGGCCGAAATATGGCTTCACGACGCTCAACGCGTCCGTCTACTGGGCGATAGTGACCGTTACGACCGTGGGGTATGGCGATATCACGCCCCATACGCCGCTGGGGCGGATTGTGGCATCCGTGCTGATTCTGATTGGGTATTCGGTAATTGCCATTCCGACGGGGCTTATTACCACGCACATGAGCAGCGCGTTTCAGAACCATAAACTGCGGCGCAAATGTCCGAACTGCCACCAGGTCGATCATGAACACAGCGCGCGGTTTTGCAACCGCTGCGGAAGCGCGTTGTCGGATTAAATAAAAAAGGCTGCTATCGCAGCCTTTTTTATTATTCGCGCCACAGTATGTGGCACAGCTTGTGGTCTTTCTCACGACACAGCAGGACGCGCGCAAAAATGTCGTTAATTTCACCGCCGTCTTCATCAGCCAGCCCAATAACCACTTCGGCAAAGAAGTCAGGGTTCAGGTCGAAATCTACATGTTCGGCCCAGTCCTCTGAAGGGTCGAACAATTCGGCACCGCCGCGCTCTTCGAACTGCAGATTAAAGAGGATCACGTCTGCGGGATCGAGGTTATCAACCGCCAGTTCGAGAAAAATGTCATAGGCCTGCTCGAGCGTTTCGTCTTCGGTCAGGCGATTGTTCAGATCCATTTCCATGATGACTACCTGTTTAACATCGTTGGGCACGTTTTACAGCAACGGACTAAAGAAGTAAAACAGTCGTTCAGCTATTCGCTGCCATAACGGACGTTTTACCCACAGCCTGGCATCCAGCAGCCGCGAGCGGGAGATATAGTCATCCTGAACCGCCGCCAGGTCACCGCCAAAGCCGGCATCATCAATCACCAGGGTGATTTCAAAGTTTAGCCACAGGCTGCGCATATCAAGGTTAACCGTGCCCACCAGGCTTAATTCGCCGTCGACCAGCACGCTCTTGGTGTGCAGGAGACCGCCTTCAAACTGGTAAATTTTCACCCCGGCGGCAAGCAGTTCGCTAAAGAAGGCACGGCTGGCCCAGCCCACCAGAAGGGAGTCATTTTTGCGTGGCAGAATGATACTGACATCGACGCCGCGCTGCGCTGCGGTACAAATCGCGTGCAGCAGATCATCGCTGGGGACAAAGTAGGGCGTCGTCATGATCAGATATTCACGCGCGGAGTAGGTTGCCGTCAGCAGCGCCTGGTGAATCAAGTCCTCCGGGAAGCCTGGTCCGGAGGCGATAGTATGAATTGTATGACCGCTGGCCTCTTCAAACGGCATAATATTGCCATCCGGCGGTGGCGGCAGGATACGCTTGCCGGTCTCTATCTCCCAGTCGCAGGAGTAAACGATGCCCATCGAGGTGGCAATCGGCCCCTCCATTCGCGCCATCAGATCCACCCATTGCCCGACGCCGGAGTCCTGTTTAAAGAAGCGCGGGTCAACCATGTTCATACTGCCGGTGTAGGCAATATAGTTATCGATCATGACCATTTTACGGTGCTGGCGAAGGTCCATCCGGCGCAGAAACACGCGCAGGAGATTCACCTTCAGTGCCTCAACCACCTCGATACCGGCGTTACGCATCATGCCCGCCCAGGGGCTACGGAAAAATGCCACGCTGCCCGCGGAGTCCAGCATCAGACGGCAGTGGATCCCCCTGCGTGCGGCCGCCATCAAGGATTCAGCGACCTGGTCAGCCATGCCGCCGGGCTGCCAGATATAAAACACCATCTCAATATTATGGCGAGCCAGCTGAATATCGCGGATTAACGCCTGCATGACATCATCGGACGACGTCAGAAGCTGGAGCTGATTGCCCTTAACGCCGCCAATCCCCTGGCGGCGCTCGCAGAGCTTAAACAGCGAGGAGGCGACGCTGCTGTTCTCCTCGGCAAAGATATGCTTACAGGCTTTGAGATCGTTAAGCCACTTCGCGGTGGAAGGCCACATTGCGCGCGCCCGCTCGGCACGGCGCTTACCCAGATGAAGCTCACCGAAAGAGAGATAGGCAATAATTCCCACCAGTGGGAGGATATAAATGATCAGAAGCCAGGCCATGGCAGAGGGTACGGCTCTGCGCTTCATCAGGATGCGTAACGTCACACCCGCGATTAACAGCCAGTATCCCAGAATGACCAGCCAACTCACCACGGTGTAGAAGGTTGTCATAGATAAAAAAATCCTTTTGAAAGCGTATTGTTATGAGTGTACGCATCAGGATTCATCTGGCAAATAAAAACGCCAGGTAAAAGCGCTGGTTTGCTGCCGGGTTGGGTTTATAATGTCGGCTCTGTTTGAGAAAGAGTTGTAGACATGAAGCGCAGTAGAACAGAAGTAGGGCGCTGGCGTATGTTGCGACAGGTGAGTCGTCGCAAGGCTCGTTGGCTGGAAGCACAATCCCGCCGCAATATGCGTATCCACGCCATCAGAAAATGTGGATTGACCCGGCACCGCAATGCGTTGCTGTTCGCAGTCCAGGATATCTGAAACCCATGAGGGCACCGCAAGGTGCCCGCTGATTATATTGTGTCTTATTTTGCGAATATCGTTATTGCGGCGATATTCCGGTTATTTTTAGCAAAAGGAGGGAGAGGTGTTTGCGGAGTTTGGTGTACTGAATTTCTGGACGTATGTTGTTGGCGCATTTTTTATCGTGCTGGTTCCCGGGCCAAACACCCTGTTTGTGCTGAAAACGGGGATCGGTCACGGTGTGAAAAAAGGATATCTTGCCGCGACCGGTGTGTTTATCGGTGATGCGGTATTGATGTTCCTGGCCTGGGCGGGTGTTGCGGCATTGATCCAGACGACCCCCGTACTCTTTAATATCGTGCGCTATCTCGGGGCTTTCTATCTGCTGTGGTTGGGCGGAAAAATGCTCTGGTCGGTGATCACACGTCAGAATAATACTCAAGAGAGCGGAACCGAGCCTGCCAGCACGATCATGAAACGCTCCCTCGTCCTGAGCCTGACCAATCCAAAAGCGATTCTGTTCTACGTTTCGTTCTTTGTGCAGTTTATCGACGTGAATGCGCAAAATACCGGGACCTCTTTCCTGATCCTCGCTACCACGCTTGAGCTGATTAGCTTTATGTACATGAGCTTTCTGATCTTCTCTGGGGCGTTTGTTACGCGTTATCTGAAAACCAAAAAGAAACTGGCAAAGCTGGGGAACGGGCTGATAGGGCTGCTGTTTGTCGGGTTTGCGGCGCGGTTAGCGTCACTGCATTAATGTGAAGAAAGGCTCCTGAGGGAGCCTTTTTACCTCAGAACACTTTCTTATACGGTCGCACCGTCACTTTTGCATACACACCCGCCGCAACGTATGGGTCTGCGTCAGCCCAGGCCTGCGCCGCTTCAAGAGACTCAAACTCAGCAATAACCGTGGAGCCAGAAAAACCGGCGGCTCCCGGGTCATTGCTGTCAACAGCAGGCATTGGACCCGCGGTCAGCAAACGGCCTTCGTCCTGGAGCAGCTGCAGGCGAGCCAGATGGGCAGGGCGAACAGAGAGACGTTTTTCGAGGGAATCAGCGACATCTTCAGAGTAAATCACGTAAAGCACGGTGAAGCTCCTTAAGCGTTATAAAGTGTCAGTTACGTTATGTGAAAGGGCAATTGACTGCAATGTAAAGATAAAAACAACGTTAATACCCCGATCTGGATGTCCTTTTTTTGACCACTCCTGCGCTTTAATTGCGCCAGAACAAAGTGTCTTATTGAATATGATTGCTATTTGCATTTAAAATCAGGGTCCGGTTTTTTAACGTTGATGATTATGACTTCGATGACCCTTGATTTACCTCGCCGCTTTCCCTGGCCGACGCTGTTGTCCGTCGTGATTCACGGTGCCGTCGTGGCGGGTTTGCTCTACACCTCGGTTCATCAGGTTATTGAAATGCCCGCACCCGCCCAGCCGATCTCGGTAACCATGGTCTCGCCAGCGGATCTCGAACCGCCGCAGGTTGCGCCACCACCGCCACAGCCGGTTGCTGAGCCTGAACCGGAACCCGAGCCTGTACCGGAGCCACCGAAGGAGGCACCGGTGGTGATCCACAAACCTGAACCGAAGCCAAAACCTAAGCCGAAGCCAAAGCCGGTGAAGAAGGTCGAGGAGCGTCCGAAACGTGAAGAACGCCCGGTTGAACCGCGCGCGACCCAGCCGGTCGAGAATACAGCGCCTTCGCGTCCGATCATGAATAACAGCGCACCGGCGGCGAAGCCGACGGTTGCCGCACCAGCGGGCCCACGTGCGTTGAGCCGTAATCAGCCTCAATATCCGGCGCGGGCTCAGGCCTTACGTATTGAAGGTCGCGTACGGGTGAAATTTGACGTCACTGCGGATGGCCGCGTGGATAACGTGGAAATCCTGTCTGCGCAACCTTCTAATATGTTTGAGCGCGAAGTGAAGTCGGCGATGCGCAGATGGCGCTACGAACCCGGTAAACCGGGAAGTGGACTGATCGTGAACATTGTTTTCCGCCTGAATGGCGGGGCGCAGATGGAATAAGAAAAGCCTCCGAAAGGAGGCTTTTTTTTGCCTGCCATTCAGGCTGGCGGAAGCTGACGAGGTTTACCCTCGCTATCGACAGCGACATAAATAAACAACGCTTCAGTTGCTTTATAGCGCTGTCCAATCGGTTCAGAAGAGACTTTCTTCACCCAGACTTCAATATTGATGGAGATGGATGTATTGCCGCGCTTTACGCAGCGGGCGTAACAGCAAACCACATCACCTACCGCAACCGGGCGCAGGAAGGTCATTCCATCCACCCGCACGGTCACCACGCGTCCGTGAGCAATCTCTTTTGCCAGAATTGCGCCGCCCATATCCATCTGCGACATCAGCCAGCCGCCAAAAATATCGCCATTGGCATTGGTGTCAGCGGGCATTGCCAGTGTGCGTAAAACCAGTTCGCCCTGAGGGGCGTTATTTGTTGTCATTGTTTTAACTCATAACGGAAGACTTCAGGCGGGATGCTACTATGATTTCACAGCGGAGAGAATAGACCAGAACGCCTGTCGAACACGTTCTGGTCAGTCAGCAATCAGTGCTTGTCGTCCTGCGGCATGTGGCGATAGATATAAATGCCGCTTAGCAGGGTGAATATCAGCGTCAGGGCCGTCAGGCCGAAGACCTTGAAGTTGACCCAGATATTCTGTGGCAGCCAGAAAGCGATATAGATATTGGCAAGACCGCAAAGGATAAAGAACACGGCCCAGGCGATATTCAGGCGCGACCAGACTTCCTGAGGCAGCGTCAGCTCTTTGCCGAGCATGCGCTGGATCAGCGGCTTTTTCATCACCCACTGGCTGATGAGCAGCGCACCCGCAAACAGCGCGTAGATCACCGTCACTTTCCACTTGATAAATTCATCATTGTGGAAGAAGAGGGTTAGCCCACCGAATACGGCGACCAGGACGAACGTTACCAGCGCCATTTTCTCAACTTTACGGTAGCGCACCCAGCTGTAGATCAGCACAACCGCTGTCGCAATAATCAGCGCTGTGGTGGCAGCATAAATGTCATACAGTTTGTAAAACGCGAAAAAGACCACCAGCGGTAAAAAATCAAGAAACTGCTTCATTCTGTGATTCCATCTTCTTTGTTGAGCCGGGCCCTGTCATGCACCCGGCATCAGGGTTACTGACGAATTAACATATACAGGCGGAACAGATAGACAAGCAGCACCGCTGAAATCAGGTTGCTCAGTGTATTCGCGACCACCGCGCCAACGTTCGGGGTTAATACCGCAAAATTCGGTGCAAACAGGAGCAGGAGCGTTTTTGCCAGCAGCCAGGCAATGACTGCGGGAGCCACCAGACGCATATTAGCCCATGCGAGTCGGATGCTGCTGCGCATCGCGGTAAAAATTCCCATTTTATCCTGCACGATCATTACTGGGGCAAAAGCGAGCACAATAGCCAGTAACACGCCCGGCACCACAACCAGCATAATTCCCATCTGCACCAGCATGGTGGTTAAAAAGATCAGGATAAACAGCTTAGGTAAGACCGGCGCGCTGGCGCCAATCGCCCGCAAGGCGCTGACCCGGTGGCCCGCCGACACCAGTTGGATCATCAGCAAAACGCCGCCCGCCAGAATGGCGTTACCAATCAGGCCAGAAAACGTGGATGCGGCAGACGCCCGGAGCAGAATTTGTTGCTGCTCTGGCGTCATGTTTTGCACCAGTTCAAATAGCCCCACGCTTCCTGCAAGATGGTCGCCCTGGCTCAGGCTGGCAATCTGTTCTTCACTCGGTGAGAACGCATGACCCAGCACCACAGTGATAAAGGCGCAAAGCAACGCGATCAGTAAAAAGGTAATGAACTGATTGCGGAAAAAATTTCCCGTGTCACGGTAGACAGACTTCGCCGTGATAGACATGCACTCTCCTTGCGTATTGCAGGTGTTAATTAGCCGGCAATTGTACACCGGATGAACCTGCTGTGGCAGCATCAAGGCTTGTATGGAAAAGCATATCTTTGTAAAGCGGCGGTAATCCAAAGCGTGCGCGGGCGCGATTACAGGCTTCGTTGACCTGCCCATCTTCCCCCGACATGGCAAATTCCCGGCACGGGCTGGGGCGATCCTCATAGATTGCGCACCGGGTCGAAACCCCGGGCTCCCCTTGTAAGGCCGCGCAGCGGGCCTGCTTTTGATTGGTGCCGCTCATGCAGCGCAGAAAGGGGGTTAACGGCTCAGTAAGATGAACCGGAACGGTACCGCCGCCATCGCTGGCTTCAGCCCAGTAGAAAGAGACTCGAAAATACGCACAACAGGCTCCGCACGTCATGCACGGGTTAACTTCACTCATAGCACACCTGCAAAAAAGAACGCATCAAATCAACCTGTGAGAGCGATAAATTATCCAGCCGACAGAGGAAGAGCAAGAGGGGGAAAAGAGAAAATTTTGTAACTGTGAAATGCCAAAAATTGACATAGAAACAACTTATTGCTTTTCAAAGCGCCACCAAAAATTAACCCAGATCAATGAATGTTAACTTACTGGTTTTAATGTGATCTGTGGCAGATCACTTATTACTCTTTTGTGAGTATATTCTCATCCGCGATTAAAACCACAACGATGGAGCGGATATGAAAAAATTAGCGGTGGCAGCCCTTGTATTAAGCAGTCTCTCTGGCGGCGCGTATGCGCATGAAGCAGGCGAATTCTTTATTCGTGCCGGTTCGGCTACGGTTCGCCCAACTGAAGGATCGGATAACGTACTGGGAATGGGCGGTTTTAACGTCAGTAACAACACCCAGTTAGGTTTAACATTCACCTGGATGGCGACGGATAACGTTGGGGTTGAGCTTCTGGCGGCAACGCCGTACCGTCACCGTGTCGGTCTTGGTGCGACCGGTGATATCGCCACGGTTCACCATTTACCGCCAACGCTGATGGCGCAATGGTACTTTGGCGATGCCAGCAGCAAGGTGCGTCCATATATTGGCGCGGGTGTGAACTACACCACCTTCTTCGATGAGAAATTCAACGATACCGGCAAAGAAGCAGGACTCTCCGATCTCAGCCTGAAAGACTCGTGGGGTATGGCTGGGCAGGTTGGTCTGGACTATCTGATTAACCGTGACTGGCTGATCAACGCCTCGGTCTGGTATATGGACATTGATACGGACGTACGCTTTAAGGCGGGCGGCGAGCAGCAAAGCATCAATACGCGTCTGGATCCGTGGGTGTTCATGTTCTCTGCGGGTTATCGTTTCTAATTCTGTATGTTTAATGCGCCCCCGAGGGGGCGCATTTCGTCTATTACTTCTGAATCAAATAGCGAATGGTTGGCCCGTCCTGCTGGATATCCAGCACCGTATAACCGTGGTTTTTTGCATCCAGCGGAATGTTGTTGATGGATTGCGGACAATCGCTCACCACCTCCAGAATTTCACCTTTTTCCAGCTGCGGCAGTGCCTCAAGCGTGGCAACCGCCGGATACGGGCAGGGTTCACCGACCATATCCAGACGATAGTCGGGGACGATCTCTTTCATGCAGCGTTCTCCTGCGTTTCAGTTTTGACGACGGCACGGCGGAAGAAGCGTTTCTCCTGCGCGACAACCAGTAAAAAAGCGACCAGCAGCAGGGCATAAGTCACCAGCAGGCCGCCGAGAGGGCCGAAAGCGCTCAGCAGGTTAACCTTGTCCCAGTTTGTGGCAAGCACCGGGGACACGTCGTCCCAGAAGTATGCGAGGAGTGTGGATCCAAGGACATTCCCAAGCCCGACCCACCAGTAGTGCACCTGTCCCTCAACCGCGCGGTACATCCAGCCGGTTTCACACCCGCCCGCCAGCACAATCCCGAAGCCAAACAGCAGACCGCCAATCACCGCGTTCGGGCCAGCCCACATGATCTTCGGTTCAACACCGAGCTGAACATAGCTGAAAATGCCGATAGCGCTCACCGCCATGCCGGCAATGATTGCCTTCGCCATCATCGTCCTTCCGGTGATCCACATATCGCGAAACGCAGAGGTAAAGCAGATCTGCGCGCGTTCGATCAGCAGGCCAAAGCCGACGCCGAACAACATCGCCAGGCCAAGCTTCGGCTGATTCATCGCCGTGCAAATGGCCCATGCGATCATAGCAAAAAAGACCAGCATACCCAGGCGGAAACGGCGCTTTGCCTGCTCCGGTTTTTGGGTTAGCGGGGACGCCGCGCTGACTTTTGTCATTTTCACCGGAATGCGGAACAGCGGCAGAAGGGTGAATTTTGCTCCGAAGTAAGAGCCAATCGCCGTGGCCACGGCAAAAAACCAGGCATGAAGGGAGAACTGCGGAATCCCCGTAAAGAACGCGGCCAGATTACAGCCCATCGCCAGGCGGGCGCCAAACCCGGCAATCATACCCCCGACTACCGCCTGCATGATGCGAACGCGGCTTTTGGGCATGCGCAGCTTAACGTTGTTTGCCCACAGCGCCGCAGCGAAACAGCCGCCGAACATGCCGATAATCATCATTCCGTCGATGCGGGTAAGCGGGGTGCCGTCCAGGTGAATGAGTTTGAAGTATCCCCACTCTTCGGTGTGCACGCCTGCGAGCTGCAGCAGTTGCCCACCCCAGCGGGTGAATTCACCGGTGACGGCCCAGAAGGTGCCGGTAATGCCGAAATAATAAGTAGAGAGAATGCCTGCCGCGATGACGGCCGGAACAGGTGACCAGAACTTAACCAGGTAAGTCTGTTTGAAGGATTGCCATGACATGAATAAGCCTCTGAACTCAGAAGGATTAGTGCTAAAAAGAGTCCAGATCATACGCTTACGCGAAAGTTTGAAAAGCTATTCACACCGAAAATATCGACGGGATCAATTTTGACGTAATCCTTTGTAGAGGATGGAGAAGGAGGAGTAACCGTCTGGCAGGGTTGCCAGACGGTGGAGGGATTATGCTTTACGCGTCGCTGCTTTCATTGCGGTCACGAACGCTTTCAATTCGCTCAGCATCTGCTCGGGCTTGTCCACGTTCTTCTCGATGATCTTCACAATCGCAGAACCGGAAATGGCACCCGCTGCCTTCGCGTCAATCGCCGCGGTGACCTGATCCGGAGAGGAGATCCCGAAGCCCTGCAGCGGCGGCGCGGCATGGTACTCGGCCAGCTTTTCCACCAGATGATGCAGCGGCAGTGCAGCTTTATTTTCGGCGCCGGTCACGCCCGCGCGCGAAAGCAGATAGGTATACCCGCGCCCGTAAGAGGCTATCTGGCGCAGCAGTTCATCGTCTGCGTTTGGCGGGCAGATGAAAATAGGGGCGACATTGTGACGCATCGCAGCCTGGCGGAACGGCGCGGACTCTTCCACGGGCACGTCTGCTACCAGGACCGAGTCGACACCTACGCGCGCGCATTCTGCATAGAACTCGTCAACACCACGGTTGAACACCAGGTTGGCGTACATCAGCAGGCCAATCGGAATGGTCGGGTGCTTCTGGCGGATCGCCGCCAGCATTTCAAAGCACTGGGTTGGGGTCACGCCTGCCGCAAAGGCGCGCAGGGTGGCGTTCTGGATGGTCGGGCCATCCGCCAGCGGATCGGAGAAAGGAATACCCAGCTCCAGCGCGTCGGCGCCGGCTTCAATCAGGGCGTCGATAATCTTCAGAGACTGCTCAGGGCCAGGGTCGCCCAGGGTAACGAAGGGGACGAACGCGCCTTCCTGGCGGGATTTCAGTTCTGCAAATACGTTATCGTAGCGTTCCATCAGATTTCCCCTCGTGCTTTCAAAATATCGTGAACGGTGAAGATATCTTTGTCACCGCGACCGGAAAGGTTCACCACCAGCAGTTGCTCTTTTTCCGGGTTTTCTTTCATCATTTTCAGCGCGTGCGCCAGCGCGTGAGAAGACTCCAGCGCCGGGATGATCCCTTCGCTGCGGCACAGCGTTTTGAAGGCTTCCAGCGCTTCGTCATCGGTAATGGAGACATAGTCCGCGCGCCCCGTGCTGTTCAGGAACGCGTGCTGTGGCCCAACGGACGGGAAGTCCAGTCCGGCAGAAATTGAGTAAGACTCTTCAATCTGCCCTTCATCGGTCTGCATCATCGGGGCTTTCATGCCGAAGTAGATCCCCACGCGGCCATGCTTCAGCGGCGCGCCGTGCTCGCCGGTTTCAATCCCATGACCGGCAGGCTCGACGCCAATCAGCCCTACGCGGGTTTCGTCGATAAAATCGGCAAACATGCCGATGGCGTTAGACCCGCCGCCGACGCAGGCAATGACTGCATCCGGCAGGCGACCCTCTTTTTCAAGGATCTGCGCTTTGGTCTCTTCACCGATCATGCGCTGGAATTCGCGCACGATGGTCGGGAACGGGTGAGGACCTGCCGCGGTGCCGAGCATATAGTGCGCGGTTTCGTAGCTGCCGGACCAGTCGCGCAGCGCTTCGTTACAGGCATCTTTCAGCGTCGCAGAACCGCTGTGCACCGGGATCACTTCCGCACCCATCAGGCGCATACGGAACACGTTCGGCGACTGACGCTCAACGTCTTTAGCACCCATATAGATGCGGCACTTCAGGCCGAGCAGGGCGCTGGCGAGCGCAGAAGCCACGCCGTGCTGGCCCGCGCCGGTTTCGGCGATGATTTCGGTTTTACCCATACGCTTCGCGAGCAGCGCCTGGCCCAGCACCTGGTTAGTTTTATGCGCGCCGCCGTGCAGCAGATCTTCACGCTTAAGATACAGCGTGGTTTTGGTGCCTTCGGTCAGGTTGCGGCATTTGGTCAGCGCGGTTGGACGCCCGGCGTAGTTTTTCAGCAGGTCGGTAAACTCCGCCTGAAACGCCGGATCTTTCTGCGCGCTCACGAACGCTTCTTCCAGCTGGCGCAGCGCGGGCATCAGGATTTGCGGAACGTACATCCCGCCGAATTCACCAAAATACGGGTTAAGTAATGTCGTCATCTTCTCTTCCTTAATATGCACGCAGAGTTTTAAACACCGAGGCCAGCTTGCTGGCATCTTTGATACCCGGTTGCGACTCTACGCCTGAATTAAAATCGAGGCCTGCGCAGCCGGTTTTCGCGGCTTCCACACAGTTATCCGGGCTTAGTCCGCCCGCCAGCAGGACGTTGTCCAGCTTTTCGCCGTTCAGCAGCGACCAGTCAAAACGTTGTCCGGTGCCGCCCTGGCCGTTGTCGAGCACGTATTTGTCAACGTGGTGAAGATTACGTGCGGGCAGGGTGGTGCCCACGCTTTGTGCTTTCCAGATTTGAACCTGCGGTGCCAGCGCGTCGCGCAGGGCATTGATATACGCCTGATCTTCATCGCCATGGAGCTGAACGGCACTCAGGGATAACGCGTCGGCTTTTGCCACAACATCCGCGACATCCGCATTGCGGAACACGCCAACATAGCTCAGCGGGGCCGCCGCGATTACCTTGCGGGCCTGTTCCTCATTGACTGCACGAGGAGAGGTGTCGACGAAGATTAAACCGCCATAGATTGCTCCAGCCTCATACGCGGCCAGCGCATCCTGTTCGCGGGTTAGGCCGCAGACTTTGTTTTCACCCAGCAGCACGCGACGCACCGCCGCATTGAGGTCGTCATGTTCCATCATGGCGGAGCCAATCAGGAAACCGTTGGCGAAGTGGCTCAGCTCGCGCACCTGGGCGTAGCTGTTAATGCCGGACTCGCTGATCACCGTGACGCCCGCACCCAGACGCGGCGCCAGCTGGCGGGTGCGGTTCAGGTCAATCGACAAGTCGCGAAGATCGCGGTTGTTGATGCCGACCACTTTGGCTTCCAGCGCGATGGCGCGCTCAAGCTCTTCTTCGTTACTCACTTCGGTCAGCACGCCCATTTTCAGGCTGTGCGCCACGGCAGCAAGCTGCCGATACTGTTCGTCGTCCAGTACCGAGAGCATCAGCAGGCAGGCATCGGCCTGGTAGAAACGCGCCAGCCAGATCTGATACGGGTCGATAATAAAGTCTTTGCACAGGATCGGCTGCGGTGCGATGCCGCTGACGATCGGCAGAAAATCGAAGCTGCCCTGGAAATATTTCTCATCCGTCAGCACGGAGATTGCCGACGCATGATGCTTATAAATACCGGCGATACGCGCCGGGTCGAAATCGTCACGAATAACGCCTTTTGAGGGAGAGGCCTTTTTGCACTCCAGAATAAAGGCGGTACGTGCACCCTGCAGGGCGTCATAGAAACGACGGCTGCTCGGGACGACGTCATTCTGGAAACTGGCAAGCGGCTGCTCTGCTTTGCGTGCTTCCACCCAGATGGCCTTATCGGCAACGATTTTCGCTAAAACGGTCTGCATTCTTTACCCTCTTGCCGCAAGTGCGGTAACGCGATCGTAAGCTGCACCGGAGCGCAGTACATCCAGAACTTTTTGAGCATTGGCCTTCAGGTCTTCCTCACCGTGCAAACGCATCAGCATGGCGACGTTGGCAGCCACGGCGGCCTCATGAGCGGCCTCACCTTTACCTTGTAGTAAGCGCGTCAGAATGTCACGGTTTTCTTCCGGCGTACCGCCTGCCAGCGCTTCCTGATGGTACGGCGTTAAGCCGAAATCAGACGCCTCAAGCTGATAGCTGAGTACTTCACCATCGTTAAGCTCGGCCACCAGCGTCGGTGCATGCAGCGAAACTTCATCCATTCCGCCGCTGTGCACCACGGCGGCGCGTTTGTAACCCAGCACGCGCAGCGTCTCGGCAATCGGCAGGACCAGCTCAGGGCTGTAAACGCCAATTAATGCCAGCGGCGGATGGGCCGGGTTGATCAGCGGGCCGAGCACGTTAAACAGCGTGCGGGTTTTAAGCTGCTGGCGAACCGGCATCGCGTGGCGGAAACCGGTGTGATATTTCGGCGCAAACAGGAAGCAGACGCCCAAATCGTCCAGCGCTTCACGCGAACGCTCGGCATTCATCTCCAGATTGATGCCAAACGCGGCCAGCAGATCGGACGAGCCTGAACGGCTGGAGACGCTGCGGTTACCGTGTTTTGCCACTTTCAGTCCACACGCTGCGGCGACAAAGGCACTGGCGGTAGAAATATTGATACTGTTGCTACCGTCACCGCCGGTCCCGACGATATCCGCAAACTGATAGTCCGGGCGCGGGAACGGAGCAGCATTTTCCAGCAACGCGGTTGCCGCACCGGCGATCTCCTGCGGGCTTTCGCCGCGCACTTTCATGCTCACCAGCGCCGCCGCCAACTGCTCAGGCTTCAGCTCGCCGCGCACCACGGCGGAAAAAAGCTGGTGGCTCTCCTGTTGGCTCAGGGTCTGTGCCTGATACAGTTTTTCCAGAATCGGCTGCAGGGTGTTGGTCTGCTCCAGCTTCTGTAACGCCCAGTCAAGGGTCTGCTCCAGCAGGCGGGCGCCATTGGAGGTCAAAATAGATTCCGGGTGGAACTGCATCCCGCAGACGCGATCCGCATCGTGGCGTACCGCCATCACCATCCCTTCAAACGAGGCGTTGATGGTCAGCCCGGCCGGAATGTTGCTGCCGACCAGCGAATGATAGCGCGCGACCGGGAGCGGATTCGGCAGCCCGGCAAACATTGCCTGGCCGTCATGTTCAATGCTGGAGGCTTTACCGTGCAGGATCTCGCCCGCCTGGCCGACGTAACCGCCGTAAGCTTCCACGATTGCCTGGTGACCAAGGCAGATACCGATAATCGGCAGCTTGCCGCGCATGCGGGTCAGCAGTTCGGGCATACAGCCCGCTTCGCTCGGCGCGCCCGGCCCCGGGGAGAGCATCAGCACCGGGTTTTGCATGGTCGCCAGACGGTCAATCAGGGTCTGAGCCGGAACGTGGTTGCGGTAGATAACGACGTTGTGACCATTCGCACGCAGCTGATCTGCCAGGTTATAGGTAAAGGAGTCGATGTTATCGAGCAGCAGAATGTCAGCCATCAGAAAATCTCCTGTGCGTGGTGTGCGGTAGCGATGGCGCGCAATACCGCGCGTGCTTTACTGCGGGTTTCGTCAGCTTCAGACTGCGGAACAGAGTCAAGAACAATCCCGGCGCCGGCCTGAACGGTGGCAATACCGTCTTCGACGTAGGCGGAGCGGATCACGATGCAGGTATCGAGGTCGCCGTGGGCGGTGAAGTAACCCACCGCGCCGCCGTAGCTCCCGCGCCGACGTCCTTCCGCTTCGGCGATAAGCTGCATGGCGCGCACCTTCGGCGCGCCGCTCAGCGTGCCCATATTCATGCAGGCGCGGTAGGCGTGCAGCACGTCGAGGTCGCTGCGCAGTTCACCCACCACGCGGGAGACCAGGTGCATCACGAAGGAGTAACGGTCAACTTTGGTCAGGTCTGCCACGTAGCGGCTGCCCGGGGTGCAAATGCGCGCCAGGTCGTTACGCGCCAGGTCAACCAGCATCAGGTGTTCGGAGAGCTCCTTGTGGTCGGTTCGCATTTCCAGTTCGATGCGGCTGTCCAGATCGCGGTCCAGCGAGCCATCGGCACGACGGCCACGCGGACGGGTGCCCGCAATCGGGTAGATCTCAATCTGGCGGCTGGTGGCGTCGTACTTCAGCGAGCTTTCCGGCGAGGCGCCGAACAGCGTGAAATCATTGTCCTGCATAAAGAACATATATGGGCTCGGGTTGCTCTTCTTCAGCACGTCGTAAGCCGCCAGCGGTGACGGGCAGGGCAGCGAGAAACGGCGGGACGGCACAACCTGGAAAATCTCCCCGGCGCGAATAGCCTTTTGCATCTGGCGAACCACGGCCCCGTATTGATCGTCGGTCTGGTTAACGTCGCATGTCATTTTTTCCACGTGCTGTACCGGCAGCGCAGGCGGCGCTTCCGTCATCTGCTGCCGGAGCTGGGCGATGCGATGCTCAAGGCGGTTTTTCTCAGACGCAGAGGGCGTGAACAGGCTTGCCTGGATGCGGGTATATTTTTTCTGATGGTCGATCACCAACAGGGTTTCGGCCAGGTAGAAACAGTAGTCCGGGCAGCGGTTGCCCTGCTCGGTTTCCGGCAAATCTTCAAAACCGGCGACGAGGTCGTAAGCAAACAGCCCGCCGAAGAACATTGCTTCGCGCTCATCTTCCGGCACGGTGACAAGATTTTGCAGCAGGCGGAAGGCATCGAACACGGACAGCGAGCAGAGGCGCGCATCTTCGTCGAGCAGCTGGCTTACCGGCGGGAAATGCAGAATTCGCAGGTCCGGGTGACGTTCATTGTCGATGCCCGCGGGCAGAGCCGCATCCAGCAGCGGCAGCAGCGATGCACCATTATCAGAGAGCGCCTTAATGGTGACGGTGTCACCTAACGCGGTAATGCGCAGCGCGCTGTCGACCAGCAGCAGGCTTTTCAAATCGTCCTTGCTGTCGATATCCGCAGACTCCAGCAGCAGCGTCGCCGGACGCGCGCCGCACACCTGATGAAACAGCGCGGTCGGGTTGTGGCGATAGACCGCCTCGCAGGTCAACAGTTCGAGATGAGGTTTGGCTGTTTGCATGTTGTGATTCTCATTTATTCTGTTCAAAAAAAAGCCCGCTGGGTAGCGGGCGGGTATCTGTTTGCATTTCGCAGATGCGTGACACTGCCCGAAGATCAGGAAGTGCGCCACCAACCGTGCAGAGTGAAATGTGCTGTCATTTTCAGATACCTTTCTCGTGTGAACTTGCGTACTAGTTAACTAGTTCGATGGCGTATTGTCAACCCTTGATTTCAGAATTTCATATTAAGTCGGTATCATGGCGTTTTCGGATGTCTCCAACCTGTTATGGGAAGTGCTTTGAGCGATACCACCTACGCGATTATTTATGATTTACACAGCCATACTCAGGCCTCTGATGGCCTGCTGACACCCGAAGCCCTGGTTCATCGCGCGGTTGAAATGCGTGTCGGCACGCTGGCGATAACCGATCACGATACCACCGACGCCATTCCGGCAGCGCGCGCCGAGATTGCCCGCAGCGGGCTGGCGCTGAATCTGGTGCCCGGCGTCGAGATCTCGACCGTCTGGGAAAACCATGAGATTCATATCGTTGGCCTGAACATTGATATAGAACATCCGGCACTTCTTGCCTTTTTGCAAGAACAAAAAACGCGCCGCAACCAGCGCGCGGAGATGATCGGCGAGCGTCTGGAGAAGGCGCATATTCCGGGTGCGCTGGAAGGTGCGCAAAAGCTGGCGAACGGCGGGGCGGTCACCCGCGGTCATTTCGCCCGCTTTCTGGTTGAAGCGGGCAAAGCGACGACCATGGCGGATGTCTTTAAAAAGTATCTGGCGCGCGGGAAAACCGGATACGTTCCGCCACAGTGGTGTACAATAAAACAAGCTATTGATGTCATTCATCATTCTGGCGGTAAGGCCGTGCTGGCCCATCCGGGACGGTATAATCTTTCTGCTAAATGGCTGAAACGGCTGCTGGCGCACTTTGCCGAATGCGGTGGCGAGGCGATGGAAGTCGCCCAGTGTCAGCAGGCGCCCAACGAGCGCGCGCAGCTCGCGACTTACGCCCGCCAGTTTGGCCTGCTAGGGTCACAGGGCTCTGATTTCCACCAGCCCTGCGCGTGGATCGAGCTGGGACGCAAGCTCTGGCTACCCGCTGGCGTTGAGCCGGTCTGGCAGCTCTGGGAGCAGCCGCAGCAAATTGAAGAGAGGGAAGTATGAGTCAGTTTTTCTATATCCATCCGGACAACCCGCAGCCACGTCTGATTAACCAGGCCGTGGAGATCGTCCGCAAAGGCGGCGTGATAGTCTACCCGACCGATTCCGGCTACGCGCTGGGCTGTAAAATTGAAGATAAAGGAGCGATGGAACGCATTTGCCGTATTCGTCAGCTGCCGGACGGCCATAACTTTACCCTGATGTGCCGCGATCTCTCTGAGCTGTCGACCTATGCGTATGTCGACAACGTGGCGTTTCGCCTGATCAAGAACAACACGCCGGGTAACTACACCTTCATTCTGAAAGGGACGAAGGAGGTGCCGCGTCGCCTGCTGCAGGAAAAGCGTAAGACTATCGGCATGCGCGTGCCGTCGAACCCGATTGCCCAGGCGCTGCTGGAAACCCTCGGCGAGCCGATGCTCTCCACCTCGCTGATGCTGCCGGGCAGCGAGTTTACCGAGTCCGATCCGGAGGAGATTAAAGATCGTCTGGAGAAGGTAGTGGAGCTGATTATTCACGGCGGTTATCTCGGCCAGCAGCCGACTACCGTTGTGGATCTGACCGAAGACGCGCCTGAAGTGATTCGTGAAGGCGTGGGTGATGTTAAGCCTTTCTTGTAAAGGTGTAAGCAGATATACTACGCGGCCATCAAAGCAGGGCTCGGCTCTGCTTTTGACCTGATTCGACGCCTGTGAAGGCGACACCTGAGGAAGCTCAATGAGCGAGAAGTTACAGAAAGTGCTGGCGCGCGCCGGCCACGGCTCACGCCGTGAAATCGAAGCCATTATTGAAGCGGGCCGCGTGAGTGTGGACGGTAAAATCGCCACGCTGGGTGACCGCGTAGAAATCGTACCGGGGCTCAAGATCCGCATTGACGGTCATCTTATCTCCGTGAAAGAGTCCGCGGAACAGATCTGCCGCGTGCTGGCGTATTACAAGCCGGAAGGCGAGCTGTGTACGCGCAACGACCCGGAAGGTCGTCCAACGGTGTTTGACCGTCTGCCAAAACTGCGCGGCGCCCGCTGGATTGCGGTGGGGCGTCTGGACGTGAACACCTGCGGTCTGCTGCTGTTCACCACCGATGGTGAACTGGCAAACCGCCTCATGCACCCAAGCCGTGAAGTAGAGCGTGAATACGCCGTTCGCGTTTTCGGCCAGGTCGACGAAAATAAACTGCGCGATCTGTCGCGTGGCGTGCAGCTGGAAGACGGCCCTGCGGCGTTCAAAACCATCAAATTTACCGGTGGTGAAGGGATTAACCAGTGGTACAACGTGACCCTGACCGAAGGCCGTAACCGCGAGGTGCGTCGTCTGTGGGAAGCGGTAGGCGTGCAGGTTAGCCGCCTGATCCGCGTTCGCTACGGCGACATTCTGCTGCCGAAAGGTCTGCCGCGCGGTGGTTATACCGAGCTGGATCTTACCCAGACTAACTACCTGCGCGAGCTGGTTGGCCTGACGCCGGAAACCACATCTAAAGTGGCGGTGGAGAAAGATCGTCGTCGTATGAAGGCGAATCAGATCCGTCGTGCGGTTAAACGCCACAGCCAGGTGAACAGCAATCGTCGCTCTGGCAACCGGAATAACAACGGTTAATTGAAAAAGCCCGGTGAACTCACCGGGCTTTTTCTTTAGTAATCAATGCCAATTTGTGCTTTGATGCCTGCATCAAACGCATGCTTGACCGGACGCAGCTCGCTGACGGTATCTGCCAGCTCCAGAATCTCACGATGACACCCACGACCTGTAACGATAACCGTCTGGTGCGCAGGGCGGTTCTTCAGTGCATTCAGCACCTCCTCCAGCGGCAGGTAGTCGTAGGCGACCATATAGGTGATCTCATCCAGCAGAACCATATTCAGCGAGGGATCGGCCAGCATTCTTTTAGCGTGCTCCCAGACGGCCAGACAGGCTGCGGTATCGGTTTCCCGGTTCTGCGTATCCCACGTAAACCCGGTCGCCATCACCTGAAACTCAACGCCGTGAGGCTCAAGCAAATTACGTTCGCCGTTGGGCCATTCACCTTTAATAAACTGGATAACGCCAACCTTCTGCCCGTGACCGACCGCGCGGGTAGCGGTGCCAAACGCGGCAGTAGTTTTGCCTTTACCATTGCCGGTAAAAACGATGACGATCCCTCGCTCGTCCTGAGCTGCCGCGACGCGCGCGTCAACCTGTTCCTTCAGACGCTGCTGTCGCTGCTGATGACGTTCTTCACTCATTGCGAAATTCCCGGTTTGCGGCCCGGCTGGGCATCAAAGGTCATTCCGGTTTTGCGGCGGCTGTCGTCGCCCATCAGCCAGAGATAGAGTGGCATAATGTCTGCCGGGGTTTTCAGCTTCAGCGGATCTTCCGTCGGGAACGCGCTGGCGCGCATGCTGGTGCGCGTACCCCCCGGATTAATGCAGTTTACGCGCAGATGGCGGCTCTGATACTCATCCGCCAGCACCTGCATCATGCCCTCGGTCGCGAATTTTGAGACAGCATAAGCCCCCCAGTTTGCGCGTCCCTCGCGGCCTACGCTGGAAGAGGTGAAGACCAGAGATCCAGACTCGGATTTGAGTAATAAAGGAAGCAAGGCCTGCGTGAGGAAAAAAGTACCGTTAACGTTAACCTGCATCACCTGCTGCCAGATTTCAGGATCCTGTTCATCCATTGGACGCACTTCACCTAACAAACCAGCGTTGTGCAGTACGCCGTCAAGACGTGGGTAGTGGGTACTGATACGGTGAGCAAGCTCCTGGCAGAGCGCTGGGGTGCAGGTCAGCAAATCGAGCGTGTACCAGGGGGCAGGTGTGCCGCCTGCGGCCTCAATTTCCTGAGCGACCCCTTTGAGCTTTTCTTCGTTGCGCCCAATCAGAATTACGCTTGCGCCATATTCAGCGTACGTCAGGGCCGCTTCGCGACCAATACCATCGCTGGCGCCAGTGACAAGAATGATTCGGTTCTGCAGCAGGTTTTTTTGCGGTTGATAATGCACGGTGACTCCTCAGGCGCACGGTGTCTCTATCACGCCTTCATAATGACTTTTCGGCTTTATGCCCGAATTAGCGTGAGAATTCAATCAGTCTACAGGACGCATTGCTGCAAAATTAACAATTTGCAAATATTTAAACCGCAGCGCGGGGATTCCTGAAGACGGCTCGCAGAGGTAATGTCACGGGCGAGACGCAGGGGCAGGGCTGTTGTACACTGCCGTGAAAGATTCGTGGTTAAATCAAGGTGGAACGCGTGGAATTACTTTCTCAATATGGGTTGTTTTTGGCCAAAATCGCGACGGTGGTGATTGCCATTGCCGTGGTTGCCGTTCTGATTGTCAACCTGACGCAGCGCAAGCGTCAGCGTGGGGAGTTACGCATCACCCGCCTGAGCGAGCAGTATAAAGAGATGCAGGAAGAGATGTCCCTCTCGCTGCTCGATAGCCATCAGCAGAAGCTGTGGCTGAAAGCCCAGAAGAAAAAACACAAGCATGAAGCCAAAGCCGCGAAGGCGAAGGCAAAGCTCGCGACGCCGCAGGGCGACGCAAAACCCCGCGTCTATGTGCTCGATTTTAAAGGCAGCATGGATGCGCATGAAGTCGCTTCGCTGCGCGAAGAGGTGACTGCGGTTCTGGCCGTGGCAACGCCGCAGGATCAGGTGGTGGTGCGTCTTGAGAGCCCGGGCGGGGTGGTTCACGGTTACGGGCTGGCCGCTTCACAGCTGCAGCGTCTGCGCGAGAAGCAGATCCCACTTACCGTGGCGGTAGATAAAGTCGCGGCGAGCGGCGGCTATATGATGGCCTGCGTGGCGGACAAAATCGTTGCGGCGCCGTTTTCCATCATAGGTTCGATTGGCGTGGTCGCACAGATCCCTAACTTTAACCGCTTCCTGAAAAATAAAGAGATTGATATCGAACTTCACACGGCGGGTCAGTACAAACGCACCCTGACGCTGCTGGGGGAAAACACGGAAGAGGGGCGCCAAAAATTCCGTGAAGATCTGAATGAAACCCACCATCTCTTTAAAGACTTCGTACATCGCATGCGCCCAACGCTGGATATTGAACAGGTGGCGACCGGTGAGCACTGGTACGGCATCCAGGCGCAGGAAAAAGGGCTGGTGGATGAAGTAGGTACCAGTGATGACCTGCTGCTCAACCTGATGGAAGGCCGGGAACTGGTAGGCGTGCGCTTTACACAGCGCAAACGGCTGATGGACCGCTTTACCAACAGTGCGGCGGAAAGCGCGGACCGCCTGCTGCTTCGCTGGCTACAGCGCGGACAAAAACCGCTGCTGTAAACAAAAACGCGAGGCATATGCCTCGCGTTTTGCATTAATCGACCAGGTGATATTTCTCTGAAAGCGTATGCGCCAGGTATTTAAACATATTAAACACGGCAGTGCTTTTCGGGGTCGGTAACCCCTGCTCGTCAAGGAAGTATTCGCCGCTGAAAACCAGCACGCCATTACGTTGCTCAACGCCGGTGGCTTCAATGCCTGCCAGCGTATCTTCATGGTCACGAATAAGCTTGTTTGCTTCGATAAGCAGAGAGGCTCGGTCAATGGGTTGGGTCGTATTCTGCATAATCCACTCCTTAAACAGTGACAATAGTCTACGCCGGGGGCGCTTTGGGGGCAAATTTTCCCTGTAATGTGAGGGGATAAGATGCAGAGGGCAGGTTGGCGGGATTTGCTTTTGCATGCTAATAAAGTTGCGTAACGAATTTTATCAGGTAGAGTGTGCGCTTTCGTCATTCTGGCAACAGAATTGCTTGACATTCGACCGGGAATTCGTCACGAATTATACGAGATGTGAGAAAAATACCCGAAAACTCAATGACCTGGATGTCGCCATTCTGACGTTCGGTAAGACATAGGGGTTGATATCCCCTGACGCAGTCGCAATATCATTGGCTCGTCGTCAGCGGAAGGGAAATCAACGTGCGGCGTATTCCTGGAAGAATTAAATTAGGTAAAGGTGAATATGGGTAAAGCTCTCGTCATCGTTGAGTCCCCGGCAAAAGCCAAAACGATCAATAAGTATCTGGGTAATGACTACGTGGTTAAGTCCAGCGTTGGTCACATCCGCGATTTGCCGACCAGTGGCTCAGCCAGCAAAAAGAGCGCAGACTCTACCTCCACCAAAGGGGCTAAAAAGCCTAAAAAGGATGAACGTAGCGCGCTTGTCAACCGCATGGGTGTTAACCCATGGCACAACTGGGATGCACAATATGAAGTGCTGCCCGGGAAAGAAAAAGTCGTTAACGAGCTGAAGCAGCTGGCTGAAAAAGCAGACCACATCTATCTCGCAACCGACCTTGACCGCGAAGGGGAAGCCATTGCGTGGCACCTGCGGGAAGTGATCGGCGGGGATGACAAACGCTACAGCCGCGTAGTGTTTAACGAAATTACAAAGAATGCGATTCGTCAGGCGTTTGAGAAGCCGGGCGAGCTGAATATCGACCGTGTGAACGCCCAGCAGGCGCGTCGCTTTATGGACCGCGTTGTGGGCTACATGGTTTCTCCACTGCTGTGGAAAAAGATTGCCCGCGGCCTGTCTGCAGGACGCGTGCAGTCTGTAGCCGTGCGTCTTGTCGTTGAGCGTGAACGCGAAATTAAAGCTTTCGTGCCGGAAGAGTTCTGGGAAGTTGACGCCAATGTCACCACCCCGGGCGGTGATGCGCTGCCCCTGCAGGTAAGCCATCACAACGATAAGCCTTTCCGTCCTGAAAACCGCGATCAGACCATGGCCGCCGTGGCGCTGCTGGAAAAAGCGCGCTATCAGGTACTGGAACGCGAAGATAAGCCGACCAGCAGCAAGCCTGGCGCGCCGTTTATCACGTCCACACTGCAACAGGCGGCGAGCACCCGTCTGGGTTACGGCGTGAAGAAAACCATGATGATGGCCCAGCGATTGTATGAAGCGGGTTACATCACCTACATGCGTACTGACTCCACCAACCTGAGCCAGGACGCGGTGAACATGGTGCGCGGCTACATCAGCGACAACTTCGGTAAAAAATACCTGCCGGAAAGCGCCAACCAGTTCGCCAGCAAAGAGAATTCTCAGGAAGCGCACGAAGCGATTCGTCCCTCTGATGTCTCTGTTTTAGCCGAGTCGCTGAAGGATATGGAAGCCGACGCCCAGAAGCTGTATCAGCTGATCTGGCGTCAGTTTGTCGCGTGTCAGATGACGCCAGCGAAATATGATTCCACTACGCTGACCGTTGGCGCGGGCGACTTCCGCCTCAAGGCACGCGGTCGTATCCTGCGCTTCGACGGCTGGACGAAAGTGATGCCTGCGCTGCGTAAAGGTGATGAAGACCGTACGCTGCCTGCGGTAAACAAAGGCGACGAGTTGTCGCTTGTCGACCTGGTTCCGGCCCAGCACTTCACCAAGCCGCCTGCGCGCTTTAGTGAAGCGTCGTTGGTTAAAGAGCTAGAAAAACGTGGGATTGGCCGTCCGTCAACCTACGCCTCAATCATCTCTACCATTCAGGACCGCGGTTACGTTCGCGTAGAGAATCGCCGTTTCTATGCCGAAAAAATGGGTGAGATTGTCACTGACCGTCTGGAAGCTAACTTCCGCGAATTGATGAACTACGACTTCACCGCGCAGATGGAAGACAGCCTCGACGAAGTGGCCAGTCACAAGGCGGAATGGAAGAAGGTTCTCGATAGCTTCTTCAGCGACTTTACCAACCAGCTTGAGAAAGCGGAGAAAGATCCTGAAGAGGGCGGCATGCTGCCTAACCAGATGGTTCTGACCAGCATCGACTGCCCGACCTGCGGCCGCAAGATGGGGATCCGTACTGCGACAACGGGCGTGTTCCTTGGCTGTTCAGGCTATGCGCTGCCACCAAAAGAGCGCTGCAAAACAACCATCAACCTGGTGCCGGAGAACGAAGTTCTCAACGTGCTGGAAGGTGATGATGCGGAAACCAACGCCCTGCGCGCGAAACGCCGCTGCAAAAAATGCGGCACGGCGATGGACAGCTATCTGATCGATCCTAAACGCAAGCTACACGTGTGTGGTAACAACCCAACGTGCGACGGGTATGAGATCGAAGAGGGTGAGTTCCGCATTAAAGGTTATGACGGCCCGATTGTGGAGTGCGAGAAGTGTGGCTCTGAAATGCACCTGAAAATGGGGCGTTTCGGTAAGTACATGGCCTGCACCAACGACGAGTGTAAGAACACGCGCAAAATTCTGCGCAATGGTGAGGTTGCTCCGCCGAAGGAAGATCCGGTTCCGCTGCCAGAATTGCCGTGTGAAAAATCCGACGCGTACTTCGTGCTGCGTGATGGTGCCGCAGGTGTCTTCCTGGCCGCCAACACCTTCCCGAAATCGCGTGAAACGCGCGCACCGCTGGTGGAAGAGCTGCATCGCTTCCGCGATCGTCTGCCTGAGAAGCTGCGTTATCTGGCCGATGCGCCACAGCAGGATCCTGAAGGCAATAAGACGGTGGTCCGTTTTAGCCGTAAAACGAAGCAGCAGTACGTTGCGGCAGAGAAAGAGGGTAAAGCGACCGGATGGTCCGCCTTCTTTGTCGATGGCAAATGGGTTGAAGGCAAGAAATAATCTTTCTTAACCGTAGCTTACCCGTGAAAGGGCCGGACTTCCGGCCCTTTTTTATTACCTTATTATTATTTTTTGTTCCGTACTATACAGTCAGGCTATAAGTGATATAGTGGTTATAGTTAACCCTTTTTTTATTATCAAATCGTCTTAAGCGATTGACCGCGTGCGCTAAATCGGATGGTCTGGCATGAAATTACAACAGCTTCGTTATATCGTTGAGGTGGTGAATCACAACCTTAATGTCTCTTCCACCGCCGAGGGGCTATATACCTCGCAACCGGGCATCAGCAAGCAGGTTCGCATGCTGGAGGATGAATTAGGTATTCAGATTTTCGCCCGCAGTGGTAAGCACCTTACCCAGGTGACGCCAGCGGGGCAGGAAATCATCCGTATTGCGCGGGAAGTCCTTTCCAAAGTCGATGCGATTAAGTCTGTGGCGGGGGAACATACCTGGCCGGATAAAGGCTCGCTGTATATTGCCACGACGCACACCCAGGCGCGCTATGCGCTACCAGGCGTTATCAAGGGCTTTATTGAGCGTTATCCGCGCGTCTCCCTGCATATGCACCAGGGATCGCCGACGCAAATTGCGGAGGCGGTGTCGAAGGGCAATGCAGATTTTGCCATCGCGACGGAAGCGCTCCATCTCTATGACGATCTGGTCATGCTGCCGTGCTATCACTGGAACCGCTCCATTGTGGTGACCCCGGATCATCCGCTGGCGGGCAAAGGGTCGGTGTCAATCGAAGAGCTAGCGCAATATCCTCTGGTCACCTACACGTTTGGCTTCACCGGACGATCTGAGCTTGATACCGCCTTCAACCGGGCCGGGTTAACGCCGCGGATTGTCTTTACCGCCACCGATGCAGACGTTATAAAGACCTATGTACGGCTTGGCCTGGGGGTAGGGGTGATCGCCAGCATGGCGGTCGACCCGGTGTCAGACCCTGACCTGGTGCGTCTTGATGCGCATGATATTTTCAGTCACAGCACGACAAAAATTGGCTTCCGCCGCAGTACCTTCCTGCGAAGCTATATGTATGATTTTATTCAGCGCTTTGCACCGCATT
This sequence comes from Enterobacter cloacae complex sp. P14RS, assembly GCF_014895895.1. Classification (NCBI taxonomy): domain Bacteria; kingdom Pseudomonadati; phylum Pseudomonadota; class Gammaproteobacteria; order Enterobacterales; family Enterobacteriaceae; genus Enterobacter; species Enterobacter cloacae complex sp. P14RS. The sequence goes on along the minus strand of NZ_JADBQM010000025.1, from coordinate 70,372 downwards.
TAACGCGTGACGTGGTGGATACCGCCGTGGCATTACGATCAAATGAAGATATCGAAGAGATGTTTAAAGATATCAAACTCCCCGAAAAATAATCACACCCGGTATCTTTCCCTTAGGGAAAGATACCGAAATATCGGCTTAAAGCTAAATTAGAATTATCATCATCTGCACTTCCCCTGCCATATATTGTCATTATCCTTTTAATTTGTGTGGCTTTAATGTCGTGAATTGGCGACAAAAATAGAAACTAATTAACGGCTACGCAAATTTTTCTTTTCAAATATTTATTTCTGGTCAAAAGATTGAATTTTTCATGCCTCTTGATGCGTAAATTCACTGGCTTTTCGGCTAAAGTTTCTTTAGGATTTATCTCAACAGATGATTAATTGTACCAATTGTTTGGTCCTAAATGATAAGCGATATCGATTGTATGAGGTTAGCAATGCCTTCAGGAAGTGAAGAACCGCAAAGGGATCCTGCGCTCAAGCGTAAAGCCTGGCTGGCGGTCTTTCTCGTTTCCGCCCTGTTCTGGGTGATGGTTGCTCTCCTGGCCTGGAAATATTGGGGTTGAATATGGCAGTGACGGTACGTACAGAAACGGCTAAGCGGATGTGTCAGCATCATGACACTGTTCACAAGGGACGCAAAGCGCCTGCAACAGCAGTGCCAGCATCCTGGAAACTGACGCCGCAGCAGCAGGCTTTTATTGATGTGTTCGCGGAAGACGAACCCAAAAAACAATAATTTAGTTTATTGCGTAATGATGCAGTTAGTATGAATAATGACTATGCGCCTTTGTACTCTTTAATAAATACACATCAGCAATATAGCACGAGGACCTGCCTCGGAATGTTTAATAAATAATGCCTGGTGTCCCTATGATGAATAACATGATGTCTCAAAAATACTGGTCATGGATCGGCGTTTTTACCCTGTCGATTCTGTTCTGGAGTCAGCTCATCTGGCTGGCCGTCCACTAAATCATAAAACCTCGCTGCGGCGGGGTTTTTTTGTTTTACCCTCCTCTGGACCATTCCTAAATTTATCAATTTGGGTTGTTATCAAAACGTTACGACATCTTTGTGTTATCTTTAATTACGGCCCTGATGATTGTCAGGACATCTCTGTAATTAAGGAGGAGCTTATGTCGTTAACCCTACGCGAAGCCAGTAAGGACACGTTACAGGCAGAAAATAAAACCTGGCACTACTATAGCCTGCCGCTGGCTGCCAGAACGCTTGGGGACATTTCGCGTTTACCCAAGTCCTTGAAAGTTTTGCTGGAAAATCTCTTGCGCTGGCAGGACGGTGACTCCGTGACCCTCGACGATATTCAGGCGCTGGCAGGGTGGCTTAAGAATGCCCATGCCGACAGAGAAATTGCCTACCGCCCGGCAAGGGTCCTGATGCAAGACTTCACCGGCGTTCCTGCCGTGGTGGATCTCGCCGCCATGCGTGAGGCGGTTAAACGCCTCGGCGGCGATACGGCTAAAGTGAACCCGCTTTCACCCGTTGACCTCGTGATTGACCACTCCGTAACCGTTGACCACTTCGGTGATGACGATGCCTTTGGCGAGAACGTGCGTCTCGAGATGGAGCGAAATCACGAGCGTTATGTCTTCCTGAAGTGGGGTCAGCAGGCGTTCAGCCGCTTTAGCGTGGTTCCACCCGGCACCGGTATTTGTCACCAGGTTAACCTTGAATATCTCGGTAAAGCCGTCTGGAGTGAATTGCAGGACAAAGAGTGGGTGGCTTATCCGGACACACTGGTGGGTACAGATTCCCACACCACCATGATTAACGGCCTCGGCGTGCTGGGCTGGGGTGTAGGTGGTATCGAAGCGGAAGCCGCCATGCTCGGTCAGCCGGTCTCCATGCTTATCCCTGATGTTGTGGGCTTTAAGCTCACCGGGAAGCTGTCTGAAGGCATTACCGCCACCGATCTGGTGCTCACCGTTACCCAGATGCTGCGTAAGCATGGTGTGGTGGGAAAATTTGTTGAATTTTACGGTGACGGGCTGGATTCGCTGCCGCTGGCAGACCGCGCGACCATCGCCAACATGGCGCCAGAATATGGTGCAACCTGCGGATTTTTCCCCATTGATGACGTCACGCTGGAGTACATGCGCCTGAGCGGACGCAGCGAAGAGCAGGTGGCGCTGGTGGAGGCGTATACCAAAGCGCAGGGTATGTGGCGCAATCCGGGGGATGAGCCGGTATTTACCAGCACGCTTGCGCTTGACATGGGAAGCGTTGAGGCGAGCCTCGCCGGTCCGAAACGTCCGCAGGATCGCGTGGCGTTAAGCGACGTGCCAAAAGCGTTTGCCGCAAGCAACGAGCTGGAAGTTAACGTGGCGAAGAAGGACCATCGCCCAATCGACTATGTTCTGAACGGACATCAGTATCAGCTCCCGGACGGCGCGGTTGTCATAGCCGCCATTACCTCCTGCACCAACACCTCAAACCCCAGCGTATTAATGGCTGCCGGCCTGCTGGCTAAAAAAGCGGTTGAGCTGGGACTGAAACCACAGCCCTGGGTCAAAGCCTCTCTGGCACCGGGCTCCAAAGTGGTCTCGGATTACCTGGCGCAGGCCAGGCTAACGCCGTATCTTGATGAGCTGGGCTTTAACCTCGTGGGCTATGGCTGTACCACCTGCATCGGTAACTCCGGCCCGCTGCCTGAACCTATTGAAACGGCGATCAAGCAGGGCGATCTGACGGTTGGCGCAGTCCTTTCCGGTAACCGTAACTTTGAAGGACGTATTCATCCGCTGGTGAAAACCAACTGGCTCGCTTCGCCGCCGCTGGTGGTGGCCTACGCGCTCGCCGGGAACATGAATATCAACCTGGCTACCGATCCTATTGGTCACGACCGCAAGAATGAGCCGGTCTATCTGAAAGATATCTGGCCGTCCTCATGTGAAATTGCGATGGCCGTTGAAAAGGTCTCCACCGAGATGTTCCGCAAAGAGTATGCGGAAGTGTTTGAAGGCACGCCGGAATGGAAAGCCATCAACGTTGTGGGCTCGGACACCTATGACTGGCAGGACGATTCCACCTATATCCGCCTGTCGCCGTTCTTTGATGAGATGCTGGCCGAGCCTGCACCGCTTCAGGATATTCACGGGGCGCGCATACTGGCGATGCTGGGGGATTCCGTCACCACTGACCATATCTCTCCGGCGGGGAGCATCAAAGCCGACAGCCCGGCGGGCCGTTATCTGCAGAGCCGGGGCGTGGAGCGCCGCGATTTTAACTCCTACGGATCGCGCCGCGGTAACCATGAAGTGATGATGCGCGGGACGTTTGCCAACATCCGCATTCGTAACGAAATGGTTCCGGGCGTGGAAGGGGGGATGACGCGCCATCTTCCGGGGACGGAAGTCGTGTCGATTTATGACGCAGCCGTCAAATATCAGCAGGAAGGTACGCCGCTGGCGGTGATCGCCGGGAAAGAGTACGGGTCCGGCTCCAGTCGTGACTGGGCGGCGAAAGGTCCGCGACTGCTTGGCGTTCGCGTGGTCATCGCCGAGTCGTTTGAACGTATTCACCGCTCGAACCTGATTGGCATGGGGATCCTGCCGCTTGAGTTCCCGCAGGGCGTCACGCGCAAAACGCTGGGCCTGACGGGGGAAGAGCAGATTGATATTAGCGGCCTGCAAGACCTGCAGCCGGGCAAAACGGTGCCGGTGAAGCTTACGCGAGCAGACGGGAAAAGCGAGGTACTGGAATGCCGGTGTCGTATTGATACGGCAACCGAACTGACCTACTACCAGAACGACGGCATTTTACATTATGTGATTCGTAAAATGCTGGATTGATAAAAAAAGCCCGGCATCTGTGCCGGGCTTTTTACTTTCACTCTTTCAGAAGATGTCCCATTTTAGCCGCCTTGGTATCGAGATAGTGGGCATTTTTCGGGTTGCGGCCGACAATCAGCGGTACACGCTCGACGATGTTGATCCCGGCTTCGGTGAGGATTTCCACCTTTTTGGGATTATTGGTCAGCAGGCGAACCTCGTCCACGCCCAGCAGCTTGAACATATCGGCGCAGAGGGTGAAATCACGTTCATCGGCGGCAAAACCGAGCTGGTGGTTGGCTTCCACCGTATCGTAGCCCTGGTCCTGCAGCGCGTAAGCGCGGATTTTATTCAGCAGACCAATGTTACGACCTTCCTGACGGTGATAGAGCAGCACGCCGCGGCCTTCTTCGGCAATATGGGTAAGGGCAGCTTCGAGCTGGAAACCGCAATCACAGCGCAGGCTGAACAACGCGTCGCCGGTCAGACACTCCGAATGGACGCGGGACAGCACCGGCGTCTGCCCTGAAATGTCGCCGTAGACCAGCGCGACATGATCCTGTCCGGTTGCCAGTTCTTCAAACCCCACCATCAGGAAATCGCCCCATGGGGTTGGCAGTTTGGCTTCTGCCACACGTTTAAGCTGCATGTGATTCTCCAGAGTAGGCTGACACGTTTCGTGCCTTGCGCCTGTTTTGCTTTCTGTATTTGTCCATTTTGCCACAAGCTCAGCACGTTCGCCTAATGGGCGCCATGCTATATGAACGTTAAACGCACGATCCGACATATCCACCCATCGAATGAATTTCAGTTATGATTGTGAGGCTTAGCGAAAAAGGAGAAGACATGCTTTCAATCGCCAGACGTACGGCAGCAGGCGCGGCCATTTTATTGATTATGCCTTTGGCCGTGTGGGTCTCCGGCTGGATGTGGCAGCCGGGGCAGAATGCCACGTGGCTGAAAACGTTATACTGGGTAACGGAGACGGTCACGCAGCCGTGGGGAATTATTACCCACGTTATCCTCTGCGGCTGGTTCTTGTGGTGCCTGCGCTTTCGACTGCGCGCAGCGTTGATGCTCTTTGCTATCCTCGGTGGCGCGATCGTTATTGGACAGGGCGTGAAGTCCTGGGTGAAGGATCACGTTCAGGAGCCAAGACCTTTTGTGGTCTGGCTGGAAAAAGCGCACCATGTTCCGGTGGATGAGTTCTACAATTTAAAGCGTAAAGATCGCGGCGCGCTGGTGAAAGAACAGCTTTCAGAACAGGAAGATATTCCAAAGTTCCTGCGTAAGCACTGGCAAAAAGAGACGGGATTCGCGTTTCCTTCCGGCCATACGATGTTTGCAGCCAGTTGGGCGTTGCTGGGCGTTGGGCTGCTTTGGCCTCGACGTCGCACCATGACCATCGCGATTTTACTGGTTTGGGCGACAGGGGTGATGGGCAGCCGCTTGCTGCTGGGAATGCACTGGCCGCGGGATCTGGTGGTCGCTACGCTGATCTCCTGGTTGCTGGTGACGCTGGCAACCTGGCTTGCAGAACGGTTCTGCGGCCCGCTCACGCCACCACCTGAAGAGAAAGAAGAGATCGCCGAAAGGGAGCAAAGCGATGCCTGACGGTTGATATTGTGCATTTTGCCCATAAATCCATGACGTGCGCGTTACTTTTTCCGTTTCGCGCCCGTCGCTAAAATGGTAGTTTATAAGGCTGATTGCGGTAAGTTGAACACACTTTATTCGCTAGAACCACATAACGGGAAGTAATGTGAAATATTTACTCATTTTCTTACTGGTATTGGCGATTTTTGTCATTTCAGTCACATTGGGTGCACAAAACGATCAACAGGTGACGTTTAACTATCTGCTGGCGCAGGGTGAGTATCGGGTCTCCAGCCTGCTGGCGGTCTTATTTGCTGCAGGCTTTGCCATCGGCTGGCTGGTTTGCGGTCTTTTCTGGTTGAAAGTTCGTGTTTCTCTTGCGCGCGCTGAACGTAAAATTAAACGACTTGAACAGCACATTGCGCCTGCGTCCGACATGCCGGAAAGTTCAGGTGTGCCGGTCGTGAAGGAATAATCGACTATGCTGGAGTTGTTGTTTCTGCTTTTGCCTGTAGCCGCAGCCTATGGCTGGTATATGGGCCGCAGAAGTGCGCAACAAACGAAACAGGATGAGGCTAACCGACTCTCCCGCGACTACGTTGCGGGGGTGAACTTCCTCCTGAGCAATCAGCAGGACAAAGCGGTAGACCTGTTCCTCGATATGCTGAAAGAGGATACGGGGACCGTCGAAGCCCACCTCACTCTCGGTAACCTGTTCCGCTCGCGCGGCGAGGTTGACCGCGCTATCCGTATCCACCAGACCCTGATGGAAAGCGCCTCCCTGACCTACGAACAACGTCTCCTGGCGGTACAACAGCTGGGCCGAGACTATATGGCCGCGGGGCTGTACGATCGCGCTGAAGATATGTTCACACAGCTAGTGGATGAAACGGATTTCCGTATCGGCGCGTTGCAGCAGTTACTGCAGATTTACCAGGCCACCAGCGACTGGCAGAAAGCCATTGATACGGCCGAGCGTCTGGTGAAGCTGGGCAAAGACAAGCAGCGCGTTGAAATTGCGCATTTCTACTGCGAGCTTGCCCTTCAGCAGATGGGCAACGACGACATGGACAAAGCCATGGCGTTGCTGAAGAAAGGTGCCGCCGCAGACCGCAATAGCGCGCGTATCTCTATCATGATGGGGCGCGTTTTTATGGCCAGCGGCGACTACGCTAAAGCCGTTGAAAGCCTGATGCGGGTGATTGACCAGGACAAAGAGCTGGTCAGCGAAACGCTTGAAATGCTGCAAACCTGCTATCAGCAGCTGGACAAGCAGGAAGAGTGGGTGGCATTTCTGCGTCGTTGCGTGGAAGAGATTACCGGCGCGACCGCTGAGCTGATGCTCTCTGACGTGGTTGAGCAGTATGAGGGGAGCGACACCGCACAGGTTTATATTACCCGTCAGCTGCAGCGTCATCCCACGATGCGCGTATTCCACAAGCTGATGGACTACCATCTGAACGATGCGGAAGAAGGGCGCGCGAAAGAGAGTCTGATGGTGCTGCGCGACATGGTTGGCGAGCAGGTGCGCAGCAAGCCGCGCTACCGTTGTCAGAAGTGTGGTTTTACCGCGTATACGCTCTACTGGCACTGTCCGTCCTGCCGGGCCTGGTCCACCATCAAGCCAATTCGCGGCCTGGATGGGCAGTAATTTTTTTAAAAGCCTTCATTTTAGTTACAACATACTGATGGCTTTTCCGTTTTCTCAACACCGTGCGGCTTGCTGGCCTGGCAGGGGCATAAATGGATTCTGTCAATTTGCGGCGACGGCAGGTAGAATGCAGGCCGTTTATCTGTTCCGCGCCGCTGCGCGCCCATAGACGAAAAGGGCTGGTCATGACGTCTGTTACTTCCTCCACTTCCCGCGTTATTACGGATTCTCCTGTTGTTGTTGCGCTTGATTACAATAAGCGTGACGCAGCGCTGGCCTTTGTCGACGGTATCGATCCTCGCGATTGTCGTCTGAAAGTTGGTAAAGAGATGTTCACGCTGTTTGGACCGCAAATCGTCCGCGATCTGCAGCAGCGTGGTTTCGATGTCTTCCTCGATCTCAAATTCCATGATATCCCGAACACCACGGCGCACGCGGTTGCCGCCGCTGCGGAACTGGGTGTATGGATGGTCAACGTCCACGCGTCGGGCGGGGCGAGAATGATGACAGCCGCTCGCGAAGCACTCCTGCCGTTCGGCAACGATGCGCCATTACTGATTGCGGTTACCGTGCTGACCAGCATGGACGACAGCGACTTGCGCGACCTCGGCGTGACGTTGTCACCTGCCGGGCACGCCGAGCGTCTCGCGCGTCTGACGCAGAGCTGTGGTCTCGATGGCGTCGTTTGCTCCGCGCAGGAAGCGGTACGCTTTAAGTCAGAGTTGGGCAAAGATTTTAAACTGGTCACGCCAGGCATTCGTCCTGCTGGCAGCGACGTGGGCGATCAGCGACGCATTATGACGCCTGAGCAGGCGTTGGCAGCAGGCGTTGACTACATGGTTATCGGCCGGCCGGTGACGCAGTCTGTGAACCCGGCGGAGACGCTTAAGGCTATTAACGCATCACTGAAAAAGGGGGCGCAATGACTGATTCCAACAGTCGGCTGGTCTACTCGACGGAAAGCGGGCGCATAGACGAACCGAAAACGAAAGCAGAACGTCCGAAAGGTGACGGTATTGTTCGTATCCAGCGTCAGACCAGCGGGCGAAAAGGAAAGGGGGTCTGCCTGATCTCCGGGATTGATATGGATGATGCGGAGCTGAACAAGCTGGCAGCAGAGTTGAAGAAGAAATGTGGCTGCGGCGGCGCCGTGAAGGACGGCATTATCGAAATTCAGGGTGATAAACGCGATTTAATTAAATCGCTCCTTGAAGCCAAAGGCATGAAAGTTAAACTGGCAGGCGGCTAAAATAAATAAGCCACGGCAAATGCCGTGGCTCGTGTTATATACGTGCGTTAGTCAGACCTGAAATGCGATGCTAAATCGCCTTAACGGGAAGGCTAAAAAAATAATTATTTGCCAACCTGGTGACCGATAATACCACCGACAGCAGCGCCGCCTAATGTACCCAGCGTACTACCATCCGTTAATACTGCACCACCGAGCGCACCAGCACCGGCGCCAATTGCGGTGTTACGGTCACGTTTAGACCAGTTAGAGCACGCGCTCAGGGACATTGCTACAGTGATTGCCAGAACAGCGGCGGCTAATTTTTTGCTGGTTAAGGTCATAATACTTTCTCCTGAATTATCGATTCACGGAAAGATGTACACATTAAGTATAGTCAAAATGAATACTCAATTCTTTTTTCCGTGAAAGCTGGTCGCGCAGGCGTTACGTAATCACGCAGGTGATAGTCACTTCCTGTTATATCGCTAACATTAATTTTACGACTTTACGGCAGGTTAAACAGGTAAAAACTCTTAAAGGATGGATAGGAATCCTCTCAGACGAAGGGGGCATATGCGCCCGGAATACGGGCGCAAAGGGACTCAGGCGGGCGTTTTAATAATATCGACAATGAGACCGTCATCTTCCAGTTTATTACGATGTTCGTCGCTTAACCTTTCGTCGGTAATTACGCGGCTAAAGCGTGAGGCTGGACCCATGGTGTAAGGATGGACGGCGCCAAATTTAGAGCTGTCGGTCAGCACAATGGCTTCACACTCTTTTTCCAGAACGGCATTCACAACGTCAGATCGCATCATATCCCGGCCGGTGAAGCCTGTCTCCGGCTGCCAGCCGTCAATACCGATAAACGCCTTACTGAAATGAACCTGCTGGACATACTGCCGGGTTAGCGGGCCTACCATGCTCTCACTTTTTTTCTGGTAAATGCCGCCCAGCAAAATCACCTCACAGCGCGTCTCTTTGAGCAAATGGGCGATATAGCTGCTGACGGTGATGATGGTAACGTCTTTTTGTTCGGCGAGCGTACGTGCCAGAAGAGCGTTGCTGCTGCCGTTTTCAATAAAGACCGTCTCGCCAGGGTTTACCAGCGATGCGGCAAATTCTGCCAGTTCTCGTTTAAGCGCGTAGTTATTCATCATGCGCGTCTCAACGTCGTCGCTGTCCAGCGGCACGGCATAGCCATGCGCACGGCGCAGGTAGCTCTGTTTTTCCAGCAGATTAAGATCCTGACGGATGGTCACTTCTGAAACGCCGGTGGTTTTAGCCAGCTCAACGACGCTTACGCGCCCCTGATCGATGACCATCTGCAAAATGAGTTGTTGTCGGGAATTCATAGCATCCAATTAATAAAGCGAAACGAGGTCTGAGACAGTGGGTTTAGACTTCCCACGGCGCTTTAGGCTGTCGGTTTTCGGGGGCATTGTCAGCGCCATCCTGAGCGAGAAGTTCAGACTTCAGGATCTCGAGATTACGGATTGCAGAGTGATAATCACCCGCCACCAGTATATCCAGCACGGTATCAATACGTTGTGCTACAGCTTGTGGATCAATAGTAGACATCATCTCTCCCCAGGAGCGAAAAGTTAATAATTTCAATGATGCAGAAAATAGGTTCAAAAGAGAAGGGAAAAAACGCCATAACGAAATTACCTATACGAAAGTGAACCTCTGTATGACGTTAACGTTGTTGTCGCGCTTGATATCGTTTTAGCCAGCGCTCGAATGCGGCAGCGGGCATCGGCTTAGCGAAAAGAAAACCCTGCCGTTCGTTGACGCCGTTTTTGGTCAGAAAGGCATCTTCTTTTGCGTTCTCCACCCCTTCGGCAATCACCTGCAGGTTTAACGCCTGCGCCACTGCGACAATGGCGCGTACCAGAGACTGGGAGACAGAGTGCTTGTGAATATCTCTGACAAAAGCCTGATCGAGTTTAATGGCATCAATAGGAAAACGCGCCAGCTGGGAAAGGGAGGAGTAGCCGGTACCGAAATCGTCCAGATGAATTTGTGCCCCAAGCCGACTGAATTGCTGGATCACCGAGAGCGCCAGCTCTTCGTTTTCGATAAGACAGCTTTCGGTTAACTCAACGTCGATAGGGCAGTACTCAAAATGCAGATCCTTAAGCGCCTGCTTTAGCTCGCTGAAAATCGTCTGGTCGGCCAACTGACGTGCAGAGACGTTCACGGCCACGCGCAGGTTAATTCCCTTGTCACGCCATTTTGCCACCTGGCGAACCACATCAAGCATCACCCAGCGACCCAGCGGCACAATCAAACCGGACTCCTCGGCATAAGAGATAAATTCCAGAGGGGGGATAAGCCCGCGCTCGGGCGACTGCCAGCGGACCAGCGCTTCAAGGCTTCGGACTTCGCCGCGCCAGGTCATTTTCGGCTGGTAGTGGATCAGGAGCTGATCGTTATCCAGCGCTTTACGCAGGTTGGTGTCCAGCCACAGGTACTCAAACACGCGCTGGTTCATCTCGGGGGAGAAGACGCAGAATTTGCCACGGCCATTCTCCTTGGCGGTGTACATGGCAATGTCGGCATTGCGAATCACGCTTTCCCGATCGTTCCCGTGCTGCGGCGCGAGGGCGATCCCCAGGGAGCAACCGGTGTAAACCTCAATCAGACCGATTCTGAACGGCTGGCGCAGGCGTGTCAGAATACGCGACGCCATCGCTTCCAGCGAGCCCTGAGAGGTATTAGTGGCCATAACGATAAACTCATCGCCGCCGAGCCGCGCTAAAACCTGCCCCTCATCCAGACAACTCAGAAGGGCAAGTGCAACCGCCTGCAGGAGCTGATCGCCGAACATATGCCCGTAGGCATCGTTAACCTTTTTGAAGTTATCGAGGTCGAGGTATACCACGCCAACCTGCGTGTCGCCTCGGCTATTGATGGCGTCTGAAATCAGCTCATGGATCGCATTGCGGTTGGGCAGGCCGGTGATGGTATCGGTATTGGCCAGCACGCGCAGGCGCTCCTGTGCCCGCCGTTCTTCGGTAATGTCGGTCCCGGAGCAGATAAGGAAAATTTCATTTTTACCGCTGCCGCTGTGAACGAATTTATTTCTGAACAGAAACAAGCGTTGCCCTTTTCGCGTTTTAATCCAGCGTTCGACTTCGTAGGAGCTGCCGTTGCGAAAGAAACCCGCAATGTTGCGCTTCGAGGCTGCCGCTTCGCTGCGGCTCATGAACAGTTCAAACACGTTTTGACCAATGACTTCATGTTCTTTCAGACCGGTATACTCTTCGCTCAGGCGGTTAAAGCGCTGGATATTGCCGTTTTGATCGAGAATGACAATGACGGAATTCGCTTCAGAAACAACCTGTTCCGCAAAGGAGAGCCCCTGAGCCAGATCGCGTGCCACGGAGGGCGTATCGTTCCAGGCGGAAGCCGTTCCGGCCCACTCGTTTCGGGTGATTTTGCGTCCGACAAGATGGACGGGAACTTGCTCGCCGTAAAGAGAGAGGTTCAGGGAAATGCTGGTGGTCATTACCGTTAGCTGACGGATCTGTGCGGCCTGTTCATCATCCAGTACGATCTCCTGAGTCACGTCAGCATTTTCGCTGGCGGCAAGGTGCAGAGCGTTGCTGTCAGCCGACAATCGCCACCACGGGCTGTGAGTACCCATGTAACGAAACAGCAAATTTTGCTCAAGTTCGTCGATCATGATTTCTCCCGCCGCGACGCATTAGCGAACAAATTATTCATTAGTCGTCGACTTTTCCGTTGAAAATAGCGGCAAAGCCGCAGTGAAGGTATTGTTTTTCGCAGCTTTTTTATAATAAAACGCATCAGACAGATAAAAATGCTGAGCGTATGAAATCCACGTGCCCGAACAGGGCAGCACTCTTTAACTGTAGATAATTATGGCTATTTTGGGCGGGCTGGGGCGGAAAAAGTAAGAAAAATGATGCTTTTGCGAGGGGAAAGACAGGGAGAAAATTGTCGGCCTTTCTGAACGGAAATGACCGACAATTGAGCAGGTTATCAGGCGACAGGGCGCGCAATAATACTGCGGGTTTCCATGCGAACTTCAGCGATAGTTACATCAATCACGTCAGTGACTTTGTAAACCGTCTCGCCTTTAATTTGCACGGTGCCGCTTTCCTGACTGCAGACCAGTTCGTCTCGAACGGCGTGCAGGAACGGGGCAGGGATAAAGGCGACCGCACCGTTATCCACCAGACGTACGCGCATTCCCCCGCGGCTGATATCAATAATTTCTGCCGCGAAGCGGGTATCGGTACCGGCTTTATCCTGCAGGAAGCGCGCGTATAGCCAGTCTCCAACGTCACGTTCCGCCATGCGGTTCAGACGGCGACGCTCGGCCATCTGTAGGGTCGTGTCGTCCTGTGGACGGGCAATGGTTTCGCCCTTAATAATCGCTTTCAGCAGGCGGTGGTTAACCATATCACCATACTTACGGATCGGGGAGGTCCAGGTGGCGTAGGCTTCCAGACCGAGGCCAAAGTGCGGGCCTGGCTCGGTGCTGATTTCCGCGAAGGACTGGAAGCGGCGAATACGGCTATCCAGGAAACCGGACGGCTGAGCGTCCAGCTCGCGGCGAAGCTTGCAGAAGCCCGGCAGTGTCAGCACTTCTTCCGGATCAACATGCACATCGTGATTCTTCAGGAGGGCCGCGAGCGCTTCGGTATTGGCCGGATCGAATCCGGTATGAACGTTATAAATACCGAAGCCCAGCCTGTCGCGCAGCACGCGCGCGGCACAGATGTTGGCGGCAATCATCGCTTCTTCGACGATGCGGTTAGCAATGCGTCGCGGCTCGGCCACGATATCCAGCACTTCGCCTTTTTCACCGAGAACAAAACGATAATCCGGACGATCCTTGAAGACCAGGGCGTGAGTCTTACGCCACTCGCCGCGGTTCAGGCAGATGCGGTGCAGCAGACGAATCTGTGCCGCGATAGCATCGGATTCAGGTTTCCAGCTGCCAGTGTTTTCCAGCCAGTCGGATACATTGTCATAGGCCAGCTTGGCTTTGGATTCGATGGTGGCGGCAAAGAATTCGATATCGTCTTCAATCGTGCCATCTGCGGCAATGGTCATGCGGCAGGCGAGAACCGGGCGCACCTCATTTGGGCGCAGCGAGCAGAGGTCGTCAGACAGTTCGCGCGGCAGCATCGGGATGTTAAAGCCCGGCAGGTAGTTGGTGAACGCGCGGATTTTCGCCGTTTCGTCCAGCTTGCTGCCTTCCACAATCCAGGCGGTTGGATCGGCAATGGCGACGGTCAAATGCAGTTTGCCATCGGCGCTCTCTTCAGCGTAGAGCGCATCGTCCATATCTTCTGTGCTGGCGCTGTCGATGGTGACAAACTCCAGCGCGGTAAGATCGCGGCGCGCCAGGCCTTCATCCTGCATCTCAGTTGCCACGCCGTTCGGCGCTTCTTTTTCAAGATTATGGCGCGCCAGCGTGACCCACCACGGGACGAAATGGTCGTCGCCAAAGGTGATGAACTGGGTCAGTTCAGCATAGAAACCGCGGTCGCCTTTCAGAGGATGACGGCGCATTTCTGCTACGGCCCAGTCACCTTCTTTAAAATCATGCTCAACGCCGCGGGCGGCGCGGCAGGGAATGGCATCTTTCAGCAGGGGGTGATCCGGCACGACAGAAAGACGATCGTCCTTTCTCTGCACTTTGCCCACAAAGCGGGTCAGGAACGGCTCGATCAGTTCTTCCGGCTCGGCGGATTCACGTTCCTTCTCGGTATGGATGACGGCCATGACGCGATCGCCATGCATCACTTTCTTCATCTGCGGTGGCGGAATGAAGTAGCTTTTCTGCGCGTCAACTTCAAGGAAGCCAAAGCCCTTTTCCGTGGCTTTCACGACCCCTTCTGCACGCGGCGTCTGGGAATGCAGTTGCTGTTTAAGCTGCGCTAGCAGCGGGTTGTCCTGAAACATAATGTTCTATTTTCGTAGCCATTGAGCGGCTGACAGTTTTACGCGATTCTCACTGCTACAGCAAGCGCTCTTTGGGGAAAGAGTGTGGTTATTCCGCTTTGCCGGACGCGACTTTTAGTCGATTGAGCCAGCCCTCCAGCGCGCATTGGCTGAGCAGGTTGATCGCCTGAACGGCAGTAAGTCCTTCTTCCGTGAGCGGGGTAAATTGTGCGGCGCTGAAGCGGTCCGGCGAGCGTGTCAGCAATTCGGCTGCTGCCGAAAGCGCCGGAGGAGGCAGCGAAACCGTTTCCCGGCTGTTTATCAGGATCTCCCCCATCAGATCGAGCAAGGTCGGTTCATGGCACAGGACCGGCGTCAGCGCCTCAAGCGTGGGCTCTGCCTGCCAGCGGGAGAGGGACTCAAGCTGATGTGCACTGGCATAGCGAAGCTCGACCACGGGCAGAAGCGAGATCCACGCGTCGGAGGACGTTGGCAGGGTGTGCGGCTGAATATGATGGCCCGGCAGCCAGCGGACGGGATGGCCGAGCAGCGCCTGAAAGACGGCGACCACGCGCGCCTGAAAACCGATAAAGCCGATTATCTGGTTAATTACCACAACGTCATAGATAGACAGACCTACCTCATCAAGCTGGTTTCGCGCCTTATCATCAATGACGTCAGGTGAGCTGGCGAGCTGGCGGGCGTACTGCGTGATTTGCGCCAGCCGTCGGTTACTTTCGCGGGAGGAGTCAGGGCCCGGCAGCGGGGCGAGGAGGGCGGCGTAGTGGTTGCACAGCCGCTGAACGCCGCAGGCCTGCGCCACCGTCAGCGCGGTACTTAACCGATCGTAGGCGCTAAGCGTTCGCAGGCGGTTTACGGGAAGTGAGAGCGGGAACAGCTGATGACATAAGGATCTGGCAGGAGCGAGCCAGCCGGTACAGGCGGCGACAAGCTCATCTGGCAGGGCTAAATCGAGCAAAAAACGATCGTCGACGTTAGCGGCTTCGGGCACCAGGGGCAGCACATCCGGCTGCGCGTGGTTAGACTGGGTTTCGTGATACCAGTGGCCTTTGCCGGAAAAACGGCGTTGTTCCATGGGCGTTCCTTGATCTCAAAATGGCGATCAATATCCTGGCGTAAGGCAGATAAAGGGAAAAATATTGTTAGGTGATAACAAATAGCAGAACGGAATAACGAAGGGGAGTGCGGAGGGGGAAAGCTCTCTTCCCGTGCGGGAAGAGAGCCACAGCTTATTTAATTTCCAGCTCGTTCATTGCAGCGATGTTGAAGCCGCCGTCAACGTGAACCACTTCGCCGGAGATACCTGCGGAAAGGTCAGAGCACAGGAACGCAGCAGAGTTACCCACATCTTCAATGGTAACGGTACGACGAATCGGGGTAACCGCTTCGCAGTGTGCCAGCATTTTACGGAAATCTTTGATGCCGGACGCCGCCAGAGTGCGGATAGGGCCAGCAGAGATGGCGTTAACGCGCACGCCTTCTGGACCCATTGCGTTCGCCATGTAGCGGACGTTGGCTTCCAGAGAGGCTTTCGCCAGACCCATAACGTTGTAGTTAGGGATAGCACGCTCTGCGCCCAGGTAGGACAGGGTCAGCAGCGCTGCGCCCGGGTTCAGCATTGCGCGGCAAGATTTCGCCATTGCAACGAAGCTGTAGGAGCTGATGTCGTGCGCGATTTTAAAGCCATCACGGGTTACCGCGTTCACGTAGTCGCCGTCCAGCTGGTCGCCAGGAGCGAAGCCGATGGAGTGAACGAAACCGTCGAATTTCGGCCATGCTTTTGCCAGTTCAGCAAACATGCCGTCGATGCTTTCGTCTTGTGCAACGTCACATTCCAGAACAATGCTGGAACCCAGCTGCGCGGCAAACTCTTCAACACGGCCTTTCAGCTTGTCGTTCTGGTAGGTGAACGCCAGCTCAGCGCCTTCGCGATGCATTGCCTGTGCGATGCCGTATGCGATGGACAGTTTGCTGGCAACGCCAGTCACCAGAATGCGCTTACCGGAAAGAAAACCCATAGCTTTAATCCTTATATTCATTGCTTATTTTGCCTTGTAATTCATAGCGTTACAGGCAGTATTTCAAAATCATTCGAAATTAGCTCGAAATTATAGCCCACTCACGGCCCCTTGTGTCACGATATTTCTCGTCGATCTCCGAAGAGGAATGCCCCAAAAGGTGAGGCGCGGGCTGGAGGGGGCTCAAAATTTCAGCATTCGTCCAGTATATCACCCGGCAGCAGCTTCGCCTCATCCAACCAGCAAGGTTCAGCGATCCATCAGCGGTATTCACACGTTCCTGGCGTTTTCAACGAAACGCGCAACGACAATAAAAAATACCGGGACGAAAAAAATCGCGAGGAGCGTGCCGCTGATCATGCCGCCAAACACCCCGGTGCCGATAGCGTGCTGCGTGCTGTCACTCGCGCCACGCGCCAGCATCAATGGCACCACGCCTAACGTAAAGGCTAACGATGTCATCAGAATAGGGCGCAGACGCTGGCTTGCGGCCTGTATCGTAGCCGCCAGCAGGGGTTGTCCTTCCCGGTGGAGTTGCCTTGCAAACTCGACAATCAGAATGGCGTTCTTGGCGGAAAGGCCTATCAGGGTGATAAGACCGACCTTAAAGAAAACATCATTCGTCATGCCCGCAACGGAGACGGCAACCACCGCACCGATAAGCCCCAGGGGAACGACCAGCATGACCGCAAATGGAATTGACCAGCTCTCATACAGGGCGGCGAGCACCATGAATACGACCAGTATCGACAGAACGATCAGACCCGGGAGCTGAGATTCGGATTTTCTCTCCTGCAATGAGCTCCCGGCCCACTCGCCGGCCATCCCCTGCGGTAAATCCCGTGACAACGTCTCCATGGCCTTCATTGCAGTGCCGCTGGATTTGCCCGGGGCCGCACTGCCGGTAATGCGGATAGCAGAATATCCCTGATAACGCGTCAACTGCTGCGGCGCAACGTTCCAGGAAAGCGTCGCAAACGTAGATACTGGCACCATCTGCCCCATACGGTTTTTTACCGATAATTTCAGGATCTGCTCAGGCTGCATGCGGTAAGGGGCGTCGGCCTGAATAATGACCTGCTGAACGCGGCCCTTGTTCGTGTAGTCATTAACGTAGTTCGACCCCATGGTGACCGAGAGCGTCTGGTTGATTTCATCAAATGAAACGCCCAGCGCTTCCGCTTTTTCCCGGTCAATCTGAAGGGCCAGGCTTGTTCCTTCCGGCAGACCGTCTATATACACGTCACTCAGTTCAGGACGTTGATTAGCTTTCATAACCAGCGCATCGGCCGCTCTCTTTAACGCCTCGTAGCCCAGTCCCGCCCTGTCCTGCACGTACCAGGTGAAGCCCGAGGAGGTGCCCATATCCGAAATGGCCGGCGGGAGAAGGCTCATCGTGACGGCATCAGAGACGTTAGCCATGCTGGCCTGTATATGGTCGGCTTCATTCTGTGCGGTCGTACCCTGCCGATCTTTCCAGTCCTTCAGCGTGGTGAAGGCCATGGCCGAATTCGGTCCCGAGCCTGAAAACCCAAATCCCAGAATCATAATGTTGCTTGCAATATCCGGCCGGGCCGCAATTTCCTCTTCAAATTTTTTAACCACTCTCAGGGTGCGCTGCATTGTGGCATCGGAAGGCAGCTGAAATGAGGACATAAAATAGCCCTGATCTTCATCCGGAAGAAAGGACGAGGGCAGCGAAGAAAGCCCCAAACATAGGGCAGCACATAGCGCAACATACAACAGCAGCATACGCCCGGTACGTCTCAGCACCGCGCCCAGCCAGGATTCGTACCACGTCGTGAGGGTACGAAAGCGGGCGTTAAACCCTGCTGCGAACCTGCCACCTACGTGCTTTGCTGCGCTGTGAGGCTTAAGCAGCGTCGCGCATAGCGCGGGGGTAAGCGTGAGGGCAAGAAATGCCGACAACAGTATGGAGACCGCCATGGAAATACAAAATTGTCGATAAATAATCCCGACGGATCCTTCGGCGAAACCCATGGGAATAAAGACGGCGGTAAGCACCAGCGTGATCCCGATAATTGCCGGCGTGATTTCATTCATGGCCTCCCGGGTTGCGTCGCGCGGAGAGAGTTGTTTTTCTTCCATCAGGCGCTCGACGTTCTCCACGACCACAATAGCGTCATCTACGATAATCCCTATCGCCAGAACCATGCCGAACATGGTCAGAATATTGATGGAGTATCCACTCAATAGCATCACCGTGAAGGTGCCAAGCAGTGCGACGGGGGCAACAATCGCCGGGATAAGCGTACAGCGTATCTTATGCAGAAACAGCAGCATTACGAGGAAGACCAGAATCATCGCTTCCACAAATGTCTGCACCACCTTCATGATGGAGAGCTTCACAAAAGGCGCGGTATCGAAGGGAACCGTAAACGTCATTCCTTCCGGTAACACCTGAGAAAGTTCGTCGATGCGTGCGCGTACGCCTGCAGCCGTGCTCATCGCATTGGCGCCAGGCGATAGCTGGACCGCCGCAGCCGTTGCGGGAACTCCATTTTCGCGGATACCGAAAGCGTAGCTTTGCAGGCCGGACTCAATGCGCGCGACGTCGGACAGCTTCAGCCTTGCGCCGGACGCCTCTGATTTAAGAGTAATATTCCTGAAAGCCTCTACGGAAGTGAGTTGCCCCTTCACGGTGATCGGATACGTTACGCCTTGCCCTTCAGATGCCGGTTCATCTCCCGTTTTGCCGGGCGAAACCAGGGCATTTTGCTGGCCAACGGCGGTAAGCACATCGCTCACCGAAAGTCCGTAGCTATGAAGCTTCATCGGGTCCAGCCAGATGCGCAGCGCTTTTTCGCCACCAAACAGCTGAATTTTCCCTACTCCAGGTACGCGGCGAAGCTCGTCGCTGACATGCCGGGCAAAGTAATCGCTTAAATCGGCTTCCTCAAATTTACCGGTTGCGGACTTCAGCCCCACCATCATTAAAAAACCGGAATTGGCCGCCTCGACGTTGATGCCATTTTGCCTGACCGCCTGTGGCAAACGCGGCTCCACAATTTTAATCTGGTTCTGAAGGTCCATCTGCGCCAGCTTGATGTCCGTGCCGGGCTTAAACGTCACGGTAATAGACGCAGAACCGGTTGTGTCACTGGATGATTCGAAGTAAAGCAAATTATCGACGCCAGATATTTCGCGCTCAAGTAACGACACCACCGACGTATTCATAATATCGGGGCTGGCGCCCGGGTAGGTGACAGAAATAATAATCCCAGGCGGTGCCACCGCAGGATACTGCGCAACCGGCAGCCGGGGGATAGACAATACACCCGCCAGGACGATAAAAAGCGCCACGACCCAGGCGAAAATGGGACGTTCAATAAAGAAATGAGGCATTAATTTAACTTCCAGATACGTGACTATTTCAGTGAGTTATTTTGTTCAAGATGGTGTGATGGAGAGTCTACAACTCGCCTGTTTAGCGGACATGGGCGGTTTATGGAGAGAGTGTGGAGCGAAACAACACGGTTGTTTAAATCATTCTCACGATGAGGTACAACGGTGAACCGCCAAAAAAGAGAATTAAATAACACTCATAGTAAAACACCAAATCGTTAAAATCTGGCGTAGCGTTCAGCAGCACAGTGAACGTAATAATGAGATAAACGAAAATCACCATTAGCCAGAAGGCGATGAGAAGTAATTCAGTGAACGCGCCTGCTTTGTTTTGTATTATCAGAGAGACAACCGACAAGGCAATGCAGCCATAGATCATGGGGGAAGAGAGTAGCGTTGCGGCGACTTTCTCATCCATTATATGCATCAATACCAGCCAGGTATAAAGTAATCCCCACGATAGCAGCAGGAAGAGAGAAAATATGCCGATTTTTTTAGGAGAGAAGTATTTCGAAAGTTCCATGCTCATTATCTCAGCCAAATTCAGAAAGCCTTTAAGCGACAGGGGTATTTACCACGTTAAACGAAAGACGGTTTAACTCCGAATAACTATTGTGGACTGACATTGTCGAGTCTTTATTGACTGAATGTGTAGGCTGTATGGAGAAATTGCCGGGCGCTTAAATTAACCCAGGAAATTTTCGCGGTCACGGCACTTTTTCCCGGAGCCTGTGTCTTATTGTGCTAAAGATATCTGATAGCGTGCTCAAAGGGATTTCACCCGCGGAGATAAAATGAACAAAAATACTCTAATCCTTGTTGTTGAAGATGAAAACGAAATTGCCGATATACTGATGAGTTACTTAGAGCGTTCTGGGATGAAAACGCTGAGAGCCCGGCAGGGCGAGCAGGCGATAGCGCTTAATCGGCTCCATAAACCGGATCTTATATTGCTGGATATCCATCTGCCCGTATGCGATGGCTGGAGTGTACTCACGACGCTCCGTCAGGAAAGTTCTGTGCCCGTCATTATGGTGTCCGCACTCGATCAGGACGTGGATAAGCTGATGGGACTCAGGCTTGGCGCGGATGATTACGTCATCAAACCTTTCAACCCTTCCGAAGTGGTCGCGCGAGTTGAAGCCGTGCTGCGCAGAACCAGACCCGTTTTCCAGCAGGCGGGTGCCGTGCCTCTCAGGACGCCTTTTATTACGGTCTACCCGGACGATTTTTACGTTGAGGTCACCGTGGGCGAAGAGGTAGTCTCCCCAGTATTAACGACGACGGAATTTAAACTTCTTACTTACCTGGTGAGATACCCGCGAAAGGTCTGTTCCCGGGAAGAGTTACTTAACGCGTGTCTGCCGGAAGGCGATACGCTCGACAGAACGGTAGACAGCCATATGAGCAAGCTACGTAAAAAGCTGGAGCTTGCAGGCCTTTATGGCGTTCCTGAGAGCATCAGGGGGATGGGCTATCGGCTCGGGGAGAAAAAATGAACAGAGATTCTGTTCTGAGTCGGCAGATCCTAACGTATATGCTGCTGCTGACGTTTATGATCATTGCCATTGCGGTACTGGGCTCCTGGTTTTTTTACTCTTTTATTCTCGATCACCTCCCCGGCGGTGCCGTTGCGGGCGATGACGAGCAAATGACGATGTGGGACTGGGTGTGGATTGGGACCGCGACAACAATCAGTCTGATAATCGCGATATTTTTAACGATAAAACTTTCTTCACGAATACTCACCCCGTTAAACGCGGTAGCGTCCAGCCTGAGAAAAATTTCTCAGGGCCAGCTGGATGCCCGTGCTTATTGCGCCAGCTCCCGTCTGGGAGAGGTCAATCATCTGGTCACGGATTTCAATGAAATGGCGGAAAAACTCCAGACGCTGGATATTCAGAGGAAATCCTGGAATGCCGCCATTGCCCATGAGCTGAGAACCCCGGTCACGATTTTACGCGGACGGCTTCAGGGGCTGGTTGACGGCGTTTTTGAGCCGGATCCGCTGCTTTTTAATAATCTTCTCAAGCAGACTGAGGGGTTAACCCGTTTGATTGAAGATCTTCGGGTGATCAGCTCTGACGGCGGGGCGGGTTATACGCTGTATAAATCCAGAACGGACCTCAAAGGCACAATCCAGGATGCGCTTGATACTTTCATGCCCGAGTTCAAGCGCAACCAGTTTGCGATTAAAACAGAATTGAGTGAACAGCGATGCGTGTTCGATCCGTTGCGCATCAATCAGTGTCTGGCCGTTCTGTTTGACAACGCATTACATTATTCAACTTCGCGAAAACTCATCGTAAAAAATGGCGTCTCTGATAAAGGCAATTATATCCTTATTGAGGATGGCGGGCCGGGCATCCCCAGGGAATTTCATGATTTCTTATTTCAACCTTTCCAGCGGGATAAAGGTGCCAGAGATGTTAATCCCGAAGGATGTGGTTTAGGGTTATCGGTGGTAAAAGCCATCATGCTGGCTCATGGTGGCGATGTAACGTATACCCTATCGAAGCAAAACCACTCCCTGTTCAAACTGACCTGGCCCGATGCCTGAGCCCTGGCGGCAGGTCAGCCTGGCCTGCCCGCCGATAGCGGCAACTGCCATATATCGCCTAACTTTGTATCCCATTCCAGAGGGGTAATTCGCAGTTTGCCCCGTTTTGGGCTTAAGGTTATTTCACTGAAGTAAATTTCATCGCTTTTCAACATGAGGTCAACGCGGCAGTAGTCAAGGCCCTTCGCCAGCTCCTGAGCGGCCAGCAGAGCCTCACGGAACAATTTCGGCTCGCCGGGCGCGACCGGCGTATTAGGATATTCCATCTGGAAGGGTTGTAAATTCCAGTGTCGGTCGTAAACGTTGATAAATTCTCTGCCGCGGTCATCTGTAAAATCGGCCTCAACATAGTGTGCGACGCCGTGAAAACAGTGAATTCTCAGCATTTCCGGCGTGCTGTTCCTGTCCGCATTATTGAAAAGATCGACATAGGGCTCACACAGTATAACGGGTGTAATATTTTTGTACTGCCACTCGCGCGTGGTGTAATACAAATTCTTCTTTAAGGCGAGAGTGAGCTTTTTTCGGGCCTGCCGGTAATTGAACTGGTTTTTGTTTGTACAGATTATTGTGCTTCCACTGTCATGATTGCACTTAAGGACGAATTGATCGGGCAGTGTTGAAAAATCGATATGCGAAAACCTGCGGTATACCCCAATCAAAGGCACCGCTTTTACTCGCGTTGTTCTGGACGCAACGTATTCGCGGACGGCGAGTTTATCGGCAAGCATTGTGTAGAGATTATTATGGTCATAGACCAGGCGATGACATATTTTTTCACTCAACGTAGTGGGTGATTTAATGTCAGGGGTTATGCCTGATGTCTTTTTGAGTTTTGCAGTGTGAAAATTGAGGTCCGTCATGAAATATGAACGGCATTTTCTGATGAGATACTCCGTATATTTTAGAACATATGTGGTGGTGTTCATTTCTTCTCCTCCGTAATGTTCCGGTATTCTGGAGAAGAACTATTGCTGGATATTGCTTAAAATATGGAGCAGGGATGGAGACAAAAAAATAAAAGGATTAAATAGCGCACGCAGGCTATTTAATCCTTATTTGAGCGGAGCAATCCGTGTTTACCGCCGCGCTTAACGGTCTTTTCTCCACGCATCGGCGGTCAATGCTTCACCGAAATGCCCGGCAATCAGCCTTTTCGTCAGCTCATGAAGCGGGGAGGCCATCACATCCGCCGTGCTGCCGCGCTCGACGACTTCCCCCTGGTGCATGACCATTACCTGATCGCTGATGTGCTTCATCATCCCCAGATGCTGGGTGACGTAGATGTAGGAGATACCCTGCTTTTCCTGTAATTCGAGCATCAGGTTAATCAGCTGCGAACGCATCGACATATCCAGCGAGGCAAGCGCTTCGTCTGCAACGATCACTTTCGGGCGCAGAATCAACGCGCGGGCCAGACCCAGACGCTGTTTCTGACCGGGGGCCAGCATATGCGGGTAGTAGCTTTCGTGATCCGGTAACAGCCCAACCATACGCAGCGTTTCGAAGATACGCTTGCGGCGCGCCTCTGGCTCCAGTTCGGTATTCAGACGCAGAGGGAAATCAAGGATCTGCGAAATGCGCTGGCGTGGATTAAGCGAGGTAGACGGATCCTGGAAGATCATGCGGATGCGCTGGCTGCGAAAAGAGTAATCGCCAAACTGCAGAGGATGATCGTCAATCAACACTTCTCCAGCAGTGGGCTCGACCATGCCGGCAAGCATTTTCGCCAGCGTGGATTTACCGGAGCCGTTTTCGCCGATGATCGCCAGCGTCTGTTTTTCACGCAGGGTAAAACTCAGCGGCTTAACCGCTTCGACAGTCTGACGATGAAACAGCCCCGTGCGATAGCGAAAGGTCTTACTCAGATTGCGGACTTCCAGCAAGGTTTCGACCATTTCACTCTCTCTCCATGTTCAGCGGGAAATGACAGGCGTAAAGATGATTTTTGGCGCCGGTCAGGCGCGGCGTTTCGATACATTTACGCTGAGCATACGGACAACGCGGCCCCAGACGACAGCCTATCGGCAACGATTCCAGCAGCGGAATCGCTCCGGGCAGGGTATTCAGACGGCTCTTGTGCGGCATGGCGCTGCCAAAATCAGGAATGGCGCGGATAAGCGCCTGCGTATATGGATGGTGCGGCGCGGCGATCAGCTCCTCACTCGGGGCAGTTTCGACCGTTTGCCCGCAGTACATCACGTCAATTTTATCCGCCCATTTGCTGAGCATTTGCAGGTCATGGCTGATCAGCAAAATGGTGGTGTTATTGTTCTGGTTCAGGCGCGACAGCAGGCGGAAAATTTGTGCCTGGGTGGTCGGCTCCATCGCGTTGGTGGGTTCATCCGCAATCAGCAAACGCGGCTGATTAGCCAGGGCGATGGCAATCATCACCTTCTGGCATTCACCGTCGGTCAGCTCATACGGGAAGCTGCGCATCGCGTCTTTATGGTCTTTGATCCCGACGCGGTGTAATAGCTCAATGGCGCGGCGCTTGCGCCAGCCGAAACGCTGCCACCAGCGGCCTTTATAGGTCCAGCCGGGAATGTTCTGCATCAGCTGTTTGCCTACGCGCTCGGACGGATCGAGGCAGGACTGTGGCTCCTGGAAAATCATCGAGACGTTATGGCCGACCAGCTTGCGACGCTCGCGCGGAGAGAGGCGCAGCAGGTCTATATCGTCGAACCGCATGCGGTCGGCGGTCACGCGCCAGTTGTCTTTCGCCACGCCGCAGATCGCTTTGGCGATCAGGCTTTTTCCCGAACCAGATTCACCCACCAGCCCGCGAATCTCGCCCTCGGCGAGAGTAATGCTGATGCGATCGACGGCTTTAACCCAGCCTTCACCGGTTTTGAATTCAATGGTGAGGTTGCGAATATCAAGAAGCGGCATTATTGCACCCCCGCGTTAATTGCACGGCGAATACCATCGCCCAGCAGGTTGATCAGCAACACGCTTACCATAATCGCCGCCCCCGGCAGCATAACCGTCCACGGCGCCACGTAGATCAATTCCAGCGCGTCACCGAGCATTGCACCCCATTCAGGGGACGGCAGCTGCGCGCCGAGGTCGAGGAACCCGAGCGCAGCAATGTCCAGGATCGCCATCGACAGCGCACGGGTGATCTCGGTGACCAGCCCGGCGGCGATGTTTGGCAGAACGGCAAACCACAGAATATTGAAGGTCGTCGCGCCGTCCAGACGGGCCGCAACGACATACTCTTTTTCCAGCTCGTCATGCACCATGCTGTAAACCGAGCGCACGATGCGGGGGAGGATAGCCAGCCAGACGGCGAACATGGCATGCGACAGATGCGGACCGGCAAAGGCAACCACAATGATTGCCAGCAGCAGGGACGGAATCGACAGCAGCGTGTCCAGAATGTGGTTCAGCACCGCCGAGCGCAGGCCATGCGTGGAGCCCGCGAAAATACCGAGCGCCAGTCCACAGAGCGTCGCCGCGAGCGTCACGACAAACGCGCCGCCCACCGTCGGGGCAGCCCCGCTTAACAGACGGCTCAATACGTCGCGTCCGAGATCGTCAGTGCCCAGGAAGAATGAGACTTCGCCGTAGCGTGACCAGGAAGGCGGTAGCAGCTGATAGCCAAGGAACTGCTGATCGATGCCATAAGGCGCAAACCACGAACCAAAGAGGCAAAGCAATACCAGACCGGCGCAGCCATAAAGGCCGATCATTGCCGTGGTGTCACCATAGAACTTACGCCACACGGTACGCAGCGCACCGGGCGTGCGCTTTTCACTGTAAACGTTATCGTAAGGCATACCATTCCTTATGCTTCAATGGGTTAGCCATCGCACCCAAAATATCGGACAACACGTTAACAATAATGACCAGCGAACCAATCACCATCACACCCGCTGAGATAGCAGCATAATCCTGCTGACGGATGGCGTTAATCAGCCAGCGTCCCAGCCCGGGCCAGCTAAAGACCATCTCGGTGATCATGGCCAGCGTAAGCATGGTGGAAAACTGCAGCCCCAGGCGCGGAATTACCGGCGGCAGAGCGTTGTGCAGGACGTTGCGGCGCAGTATGGTCAGGCGCGACAATCCGCGCGTGGCGGCAGCTTTGACATAGTTCTGCTCAAACACCTCGATGGTGCTCAGGCGCATCAGACGGATCACCTCGGTTGTCGGCGCAACCGCCAGCGTCAGCACCGGCAGTACCATATGACGCAGGGCGCTGACGATCATCTCATGGCGCCAGACGGAATCGGACAGCCAGGCGTCAATGATGGCAAAACCCGTTACCGTTTTAACCGTATAGAGCAGGTCAAAACGGCCAGAGACCGGTAGCCAACCCATCGTCAGCGAGAAGAACAGCGTCAGCAGCAGCGCCAGCCAGAATACCGGGATAGAGAAGCCGAGCAGGGCAAGGGCGCTGATAAACTTATCCTGCCATTTGTTGCGGTAGATCCCGGCCAGCATGCCCACGGGAATACCTACCATCAGGGCAAAGCCGAAGGCCAGAATGCACAGCTCCATCGTGGCCGGGAACACCTCCTTCAGCTGCTCGGAGATAAGCTGCCCGTTGATGCTCGACACGCCGAAATCCCAGTGCAGCAGACCGTTAAACCAGAACAGCCAGGCATCCCACAGCGATGAGCCCTGTAGCGGGGCATGCGGCGTGAAATAGCTCAGGCTGAAGCCGACAAAGTTCAGGAAAAAGAGCGTCACCAGCAGTAAAAGGAGCCGACGCAAGGTAAAAATAATCATGGTTTTTTCACCTCTTGTTCTTTTTCACGCGATACGCCGGCGAACGAGGCGTTGCCGAACGGGCTCAGCACCAGGCCTTTAATATCATAGCGGTAGGCCTGAAGGCGCAGGGAAGAGGCCAGCGGAAGCACCGGCAGTTCCTGAGCGAGTATCTTTTGCGCTTCATCGTAAGCGTCAATGCGCGAGGCCAGCTGTTGGGAAGAGAGCGCTTTTTGCAGCACGGCGTCGAACTCCCGGTTACACCAGTGGGCGTAGTTGGTCTGCGAATTTATCGCAGCACAGCTCAGCAGCGGCCGGAAGAAGCTGTCCGGATCGTTACTGTCGGTAGCCCAGCCTGTCAGGGTGAGGTCGTGATTCATATCCATCAGGCGCGCCTCCTGGAAACGGCCCTCAACCGGTACGATGATCACCTTGACGCCCACCTGCGCCATATCCGCCTGCAGCAGTTCAGCGGTTTTCAGCGGGCTCGGGTTCCACGCCTGGGAGCTGGTGGGCACCCAAAGCTGGAGCGTCAGGTTTTCCGCGCCCAGCGCTTTCAGTTGTTCACGCGCTTTTGCCGGATTGTATTCCGTAATTTTAGCCTCACCGTCGTAGGCCCACGAGGCGCGCGGTAAAATTGAGGCGGCGGTTTCCGCCGTGCCGTAGTAGATCGACTGCATCAGACGCTGGTTGTTGATGGCCAGCGCCAGAGCGTGACGTACGGCAGGGTTGTTCAGCGGCGGCTTATCGGTGTTAAAGGCCAGATAAGCGATGTTCATCCCCGGGCGTAACGTCAGACGCAGACGCGGATCGTCGCGCAAAATGGTGAGCTGGCTGGCAGCGGGCCAGGCGAGCACGTCGCATTCCCCGGTGAGCAGTTTCGAGAGTCGTCCCGTTCCGCCAGACCCGAGATCGACCACCACCTGCGGCATCAGCGGCGTACCACGCCAGAAATGTTCGTGGCGCTGCAGGCGAATATATTGCCCCGCGCGGTATTCGGCCAGCTGGAATGGACCGGTACCGACCGGCTGACGGTCGAGCAGCTCCTGACGATCTTTTTTCGTCAGCTTCGCCGCGTATTCGGCGGACATAACGGACGCATAGTGGGTCGCCAGGTGCCAGAGGAAGGAGGCATCCGGGCGCGTCAGCGTAAATTCAACCGTCCGGCTATCCAGCTTGCGCACGCTTTTAACGGTGTCGGCAAACTGCAGGCTGTCGAAATAGGGCAAATTATCCCCGTTAACGTTATGCCACGGGTGGTTACGGTTAAAGATACGCTGGAAGGTGAAGACCACGTCATCCGCGTTCAGCTTGCGCGTAGGGGTAAACCACGGCGTACGCTGAAACGCGACATCATCGCGCAGGCGAAAACGGTAGGTTGCACCGTTATCCAGGACTTCCCAGCTTTCCGCAAGTTCAGGCACCAGGCGATAGGTGTACGGGTCGACATCAAGCAGACGGTCGTAAAGCTGCGCGGCGAGCGTATCCACAATCAGGCCGCTGCCCGCTTTTTGCGGGTTGAAGGTGTCCACCTGGCCACTTACGCAATAGACGAAGCCGCTGTCACGAATGTCAGGCTGCGTAGACTGCCCGGGCGCAGCAAACGCCAGGCCGCTGAACAGACCGAGTGCAAAAAAGGACGATAAAACCAGACGCATAATTTTTAAGGTTTTTAGGTTCGATCTGCAAAGTGTATCGCACTTACGCCTGCTTCGTAAAAATGTCTGCGGGTAAGTGCCGATATTGTCAGCGCATTTGATGTTTTTTAAGCAATGCCCGTAACTGATGGTAGGTCAGGCCCAGGAGTTCGGCCGCTCGTTTCTGGTTATATTTCGCCGCCTTCAGGCTTTGCTCCAGCAGCTGTTGCTCCTGCTCGTGCTGGAACTGACGCAAATCAAGGGGCAGCGCGGGAGTATCGCCTGACGATGACGGGGAGGAAACCGGCGGCGCATTGCGCTGAAAAGGATCGATAATGATATTGTCCAGCTCCGTCTCGCTGCTGCCGTGGCGGTAAACAGAACGCTCCACAACGTTCTTCAGTTCGCGGATATTTCCCGGCCAGCGGTAGGCCAGAAGCGTCTCCCGCGCATGATCGCTGAAGCCGGGGAAAAGAGGGAGACCGAGCTCGCGGCACATCTGAATCGCAAATTGTTGAGCAAGCAGCATGATGTCGCTTCTCCTGTCGCGCAGGGGCGGAAGCTGAACGACGTCAAAGGCCAGGCGGTCAAGCAGATCGGCACGGAATTTCTCCTCCGCGACCATATCCGGCAGATTGGCGTTGGTGGCGCAGACCAGGCGCACGTTAACCTGCAGCGGCTGGCTGCCGCCGACGCGCTCCAGTTCACCATACTCAATCACGCGCAGCAGCTTTTCCTGCACCAGCATCGGCGCGGTGGCGAGTTCATCAAGGAACAGGGTGCCGCCGTCGGCGCGCTCAAAACGTCCCGGATGGCGCTTTTGAGCGCCGGTAAAAGCGCCCGCCTCGTGGCCGAACAGCTCGGTATCGAGCAGGTTTTCATTCAGCGCCGCACAGTTTAGAGAAATGAAGGGGCCGTCCCAGCGTCCGGATAAATAGTGCAGACGGTTAGCAATCAGTTCCTTACCCGTGCCGCGCTCGCCGATAATGAGTACCGGTTTGTTGAGCGGCGCAAGGCGAGAAACCTGTTCCAGTACCTCAAGAAAGCTGTTGGCTTCGCCGAGTAAGTTATCTTTGTATTGAGCCATGATGAAATTAACCACTCCTTAGCGATATTCACCAGGTCAGCATAGTTCTGTGCTGAATAAAAATCAATCACGCCGTGTAAAATCAATAAGATAAAAAACTGGCACGGGAATTGTATTGTCAGTACAGCAGGGCATAGCCCGATAACAGAACTATGAGGATTTGATTATGGGTATTTTTTCTCGTTTTGCCGACATCGTGAACGCCAACATCAACTCACTGCTGGAGAAAGCAGAAGATCCGCAGAAGCTGGTGCGCCTGATGATTCAGGAGATGGAAGACACGCTGGTTGAAGTGCGTTCTACCTCCGCCCGTGCGCTGGCTGAGAAAAAACAGTTAACGCGCCGTATTGAGCAGGCCACCGCTCAGCTCAATGAATGGCAGGAAAAGGCGGAACTCGCCCTGCGCAAAGATAAAGAAGATCTTGCTCGCGCAGCGTTAATTGAAAAGCAGAAGCTGGCGGACATGATCGCTACGCTGGAGCATGAAGTCACGCTGGTGGAAGACACGCTCACCCGCATGAAAAAAGAGATTGGTGAGCTCGAAAATAAACTGAGCGAAACCCGCGCGCGTCAGCAGGCGCTGACCCTGCGTCATCAGGCGGCAAGCTCTTCCCGCGACGTGCGTCGTCAGCTGGACAGCGGCAAGCTGAATGAGGCCATGGCGCGTTTTGAGTCATTCGAGCGTCGTATCGACCAGATGGAAGCGGAAGCAGAGAGCCACGGCATCGGTAAGCAAAAGTCGCTGGATCAACAGTTTGCCGATCTGAAAGCGGACGATGAAATCAGCGAGCAGCTGGCGGCATTGAAAGCCAAAATGAAGCAAGATAACCAATAATAATGTTGCGGCACCTGAGCGTGCCGCTAAGCATCCGACGACAAGGAGTACACATGAGCGCGCTTTTCCTGGCCATTCCCCTGACGATTTTCGTGCTGTTTGTTTTGCCGATTTGGCTATGGCTGCACTACAGCAACCGTTCTTCAGGGAACGATTTATCCCAGAGTGAACAACAACGTCTTGCGCAGCTTACCGACCAGGCTAACAAGATGCGCGATCGCATTCAGGCGCTGGAAGCAATCCTGGATGCAGAACATCCTAACTGGAGGGACCGTTAATGTCAGGACTGAATCTGAACAAAAAATTGTGGCGAATTCCACAGCAGGGCATGGTGCGCGGCGTTTGCGCCGGGCTGGCCCATTATCTCGACGTTCCGGTAAAGCTGGTTCGTGTGGTCACGGTGCTGTCGATATTTTTCGGCCTGGCGTTTATCACTTTCGTCGCCTACATCGTGCTGTCGTTTGTACTTGACCCGATGCCGGAAGGCGAACTGGCTGCGGAAGGCGCGCCTACCAGTAACGATCTTCTCAATGCGGTTGACGATCGGCTGGCTGAAGGGGAGAAGCGGTTACGTGAAATGGAACGCTATGTCACATCCGATACCTTTACGCTGAGAAGTCGTTTTCGTCAGCTTTAAGAGAGAATATACATGAAGAAAAACTGGCAACAGGCCGGTCAGAAGGTAAAACCCGGCCTGAAAATCGCAGGTAAACTGGTTCTGATGACGGCGTTACGTTACGGCCCGGCAGGTGTGGCGGGCTGGGCGATCAAATCTGTTGCCCGCAAGCCGGTCAGAATGTTGCTGGCCGTGGCGCTTGAACCTCTGTTGCAAAAAGCGGCAAAGCGGCTGTCACGCCGTTACTTATCCCGATAATTCACGCTCGCGTTAGCCCTTTCTCTCCCCGGAAGGGCTAACGACATTTCATCCCTTTCCCTCACTTTCTTTGCGGCAGCTCACATTACTGCACAGAGCTGCTTTGTAATTGCGTTTTTCAGCCTCCCGGTTCGTTGACAGATATTTTTCAGGGGAGTAGATTGCCCTTCGTGGGACCGCTACCATGGAAAATAATGTGAACGCAAAAATTAAAAAACTTATCAATCATATTTACGGTGAATCATTTTCTGAAGCACATTTTAAAGTGTTATTAACAAAGCTTGAACAAGCTGCTGTTGGTATTACAGAAAAGCGTAAATCAGGCTGGGATGAAAAAGACGTTGTTCTGATCACCTACGCCGATCAGTTCTCCGCGAAAGGGGAGAAAGCGTTGCCGGTATTTACCCGCTTTTATAATGAGTGGCTTGCTCGCACGTTTTCCCATGTCCACCTTTTACCTTTTTATCCGTGGTCCTCTGATGACGGATTTTCCGTTATTGATTACCACAACGTTGCGCCTGAAACCGGGACCTGGCAAGACGTTGCTGATTTAAAACAGTCTGCCAGCTTAATGTTTGATTTCGTCTGCAACCATATGTCAGCAAAAAGTGAATGGTTTGCTAATTATCTTGCGCAGAAACCTGGCTACGAAGATTTCTTTATTGCTGTCGATCCTGAAACTGATTTATCTGCGGTGACGCGTCCTCGCGCATTACCGTTGCTGACGCCGTTTACGCTGCATGATGGCTGCGTGCGTCATCTTTGGACCACCTTCAGCGATGACCAGATCGATCTTAACTTCGCCTCGCCTCAGGTGCTGATTGCGATGGTTGACGTGCTGCTCCATTACCTGGCGGAAGGGGCGCGTTATATCCGTCTGGACGCCGTCGGGTTTATGTGGAAGATCCCTGGAACAAGCTGCATCCATCTGGAACAGACTCACTGCCTTATCCAGCTATTCCGTGCTATTACCGAGGCAGTGGCGCCGGGTACCGTGATCATTACTGAGACGAACGTTCCGCATAAGGACAATATCTCTTATTTCGGTGACGGTGAAAATGAAGCCCAGATGGTCTACCAGTTCTCCTTGCCGCCGCTGGTGCTGCATGCTGTGCACCGTCAGGATGTTAACGCTCTCTGTCAGTGGGCGGGATCGCTGGCGCTGCCTTCAACAAAAACGACCTGGTTCAATTTCCTGGCGTCTCATGACGGTATCGGTCTGAACCCACTGCGCGGCATTCTGCCGGAATCAGAAATCCTCGCACTGGTTGAGAAACTTCAGCAGGAAGGGGCGCTGGTCAACTGGAAAAATAATCCTGACGGTACGCGCAGTCCTTACGAAATTAATGTGACCTATCTTGACGCGTTAAGCGCGCAAAACAGTTCAGATGATGAACGCATTGCGCGCTTTATTCTGGCGCATGCGGTGCTGTTAAGTTTCCCAGGTGTACCTGCCGTGTATATTCAAAGTATTCTTGGCTCCCGTAACGATTATGAAGGGGTCGAGCGCCTCGGCTATAACCGCGCGATAAACCGCAAGAAATATACCGCCGGTCAGGTTGATCTCGAACTTAATAATAAAAATAGCATTCGTCATAAAATTTATTCCCGTTTAAGCGAGTTTATTGCGATTCGTCGTGGGGAAAGTGCGTTTCACCCTGATGCCCAGGCATTTTTTGAATCACTGGATGAACAAATTCTTAAAATTGTACGCGTGGCTGAAAACGGTGAGAGAATTACAGCCCTGTTTAATTTTAGTAATAACGTTCATACCGTTTATGGGGACACGCTTACTGGTATGGAATTACTATCAGGACAAGCTGTTAGCGGTAAAAAGCTGACCCTCAATCCATGGCAGGTTATGTGGATTAAAGAAAACTAAAAAGGACCCTAAAATGAAAATGCCCAAAATTGTGCTGTTATCAGCACTGGTTTCGTGCGCCCTGTTATCAGGCTGTAAAGATGATAAAGCGTCTGCTGTGACCATTGAGTTCATGCACTCGTCAGTAGAGCAGGAGCGCCAGGCGGTTATTACGAAACTGATCGAAAAATTCGAGAAAGAAAACCCCGGCATTACGGTGAAGCAGGTGCCGGTGGAAGAAGATGCCTACAACACCAAAGTGATTACGCTCGCCAGAACGGGCGCGCTGCCTGAAGTGATTGAAGTCAGCCATGATTACGCGAAAGTCATGGATAAGGAACAACTGCTGGATCGCAAGGCTATCGGTGAAGCCATTGAAGCGGTAGGCGAAAAGACCTTCTATGACGGGATCCTGCGCGTTGTGCGTACTGAAGACGGCACAGCCTGGACAGGGGTGCCGATGAGCGCCTGGCTGTCCGGCGTCTGGTATCACAAAGATGTGCTTGCCGCTGCGGGTATTCAGGAACCGCATAACTGGGAACAGCTGCTGAAAGCCAGCCAGAAGCTTAACGACCCGGCCAACAAACATTACGGTATTGCGCTGCCCACCGCGGAAAGCGTCATGACCGAGCAGGCGTTCTCCCAGTTTGCGCTTTCCGGCGGCGCGAACGTTTTTGATGCCAACGGAAACGTTGAAATTGACACCCCTGAAATGGCGAAAGCACTGGCGTTCTATAAAGCGCTGGCCGCGACCACCATGCCGGGCTCGAACGACGTCATGGAGATCAAAGATGCCTTCATGAACGGTTCTGCACCGATGGCCGTCTATTCCACCTACATCCTGCCAGCGGTATTCCAGGATGGTAACCCTGCCAACCTTGGCTTCGTTGTCCCGACAGAAAAGTCCTCTGCCGTTTATGGCATGGTCACCTCGTTGACGATCACCAGCGGACAAACCGAAGAAGAAACGCAAGCGGCTGAAAAGTTTGTGACGTGGATGGAGCAGGCTCAAAACGCAACCGACTGGGTCATGATGTCGCCGGGCGCGGCGCTGCCGGTGAACACGCTGGTCGTAGGAACGGATACCTGGAAAAACAACGAGGTGATTAAAGCGTTTGGGCAACTGCCTTATGAACTGATCGCCCAATTCCCGAACGTACAGGTGTTTGGTGCTGTCGGCGACAAAAACTTCACGCGCATGGGCGATGTGACAGGGTCCGGCATTATCAGCTCCATGGTGCATAACGTCACCGTGGGTAAACAAGATCTCAGCGCAACGCTTAGCAAGAGCCAGACGCGACTGACTGACCTGATTTCACAACGATAGGAGCGCTCTGCGGAAGGAAATTATGAAGACGTTGTTTTCTGGTCGTTCAGATATGCCTTTCGCCATGCTGCTGTTGGCCCCCAGCCTGATTTTGCTGGGGGGCCTGGTGGCCTGGCCAATGATTTCCAATATTGAAATCAGTTTCTTACGCCTGCCGCTTAATCCGCGTATTGATGCGGTGTTTGTTGGCCTGGATAACTACATCCGCATTCTGGGGGATGCTGCGTTCTGGCACTCGCTGTGGATGACGTTCTGGTATACGGCGCTGGTCGTGCTCGGCAGCACCGGGCTGGGGCTTGCCGTCGCCATCTTCTTTAACCGTGAGTTTCGTCTCCGGAAGACGGCGCGTTCGCTGGTGATTTTATCCTACGTGACACCCTCTATTTCCCTGGTATTTGCCTGGAAATACATGTTCAACAACGGCTACGGCATTGTGAACTATCTGGGCGTCGATCTGCTGCATCTGTATGACCAGGCGCCGCTCTGGTTCGACAACCCTGGCAGCAGCTTCGTGCTGGTGGTGCTGTTCGCCATCTGGCGCTACTTCCCGTATGCCTTTATCTCATTCCTGGCAATTTTGCAGACCATTGATAAATCGCTGTATGAAGCGGCAGAGATGGACGGAGCCAACGCCTGGCAGCGTTTCCGTATCGTCACGTTGCCCGCCATTATGCCTGTACTGGCAACGGTGGTGACGCTGCGAACCATCTGGATGTTCTACATGTTTGCGGATGTTTATCTGCTGACCACGAAGGTCGATATTCTGGGTGTGTATCTCTATAAAACTGCCTTTGCATTCAACGATCTGGGCAAAGCAGCCGCCATTTCTGTTGTGCTGTTTGTGATCATCTTCGCCGTCATTCTGCTGACCAGAAAAAGGGTAAACCTCAATGGCAACAAATAAACGCATACTGGGCCGTATTGGTTTCTATCTGGGGCTGGCGGTATTTCTGATTATCACGCTGTTCCCGTTCTTCGTGATGCTGATGACGTCATTCAAGAGCGCGAAAGAGGCCATATCGCTGAATCCGACTATTTTGCCGCAGGCGTGGACGCTTCAGCATTACGTTGACATCTTTAACCCGCTAATTTTCCCGTTCGTGGATTACTTCCGCAACAGCATGGTGGTGTCGCTGACGTCATCGGTAATTGCGGTGTTTCTCGGCACGCTGGGCGCTTACGCCTTGTCCAAGCTGCGTTTTAAAGGACGTGCGACGATCAACGCGAGCTTCTACACCGTCTATATGTTCTCCGGGATTCTGCTGGTGGTGCCGCTGTTCAAAATCATCACCGCGCTCGGCATTTACGACACTGAACTGGCGCTGATCATCACCATGGTGACCCAGACGTTGCCTACGGCGGTATTCATGCTGCGCAGCTATTTCGACACCATTCCGGACGAAATAGAAGAGGCCGCGATGATGGATGGTCTGAACCGCCTGCAAATCATCTTCCGCATTACCGTGCCGCTGGCCATTTCCGGTCTCGTGTCGGTGTTTGTTTACTGCTTCATGGTGGCATGGAACGACTACCTGTTTGCCTCCATTTTCCTGTCCAGCGCCAGCAACTTTACCCTGCCGGTCGGGCTGAACACGCTCTTTAGTACGCCAGATTATATCTGGGGTCGCATGATGGCGGCATCGCTGGTGACGGCGCTTCCGGTGGTCATCATGTACGCACTCTCTGAACGTTTTATTAAAAGTGGTTTGACCGCCGGTGGCGTCAAGGGCTAAGGCGGCCAATTTTTTATCAGGAGCAAGTTATGAAGAAGTTAGTTGCGACAGCGCCACGCGTGGCGGCGCTGGTGGAGTATGAAGACCGTGCTGTGGAAGCACATGAAGTGAAAATTCGCGCCCGCTTTGGCGCCCCGAAGCACGGA
The DNA here is from genome assembly GCF_014895895.1 of Enterobacter cloacae complex sp. P14RS. Lineage (NCBI taxonomy): Bacteria > Pseudomonadati > Pseudomonadota > Gammaproteobacteria > Enterobacterales > Enterobacteriaceae > Enterobacter > Enterobacter cloacae complex sp. P14RS. The sequence goes on along the minus strand of NZ_JADBQM010000025.1, from coordinate 33,992 downwards.
ACGGAAGTCGTGGATTTCCGCGCGGCAAGCCCGTTTATTGATGAAGAGTTCAACGCAGAGTGGCAGATGTTCACGCCGCGTGAAGAGGGCGCTGCGCGCGGTATCGAATTCGGTAAGTTCCAGCTGGGCAACATGATCGTTGGCGACATTATTGAATGCGGTGCAGACGTAACGGAATACCAGATCGGCGACAGCGTCTGCTGCTACGGCCCGCTGCAGGAGACGGTCATCGTTAACGCGGTGAACAACTATAAGCTGCGTAAAATGCCGCAGGGCGCGTCCTGGAAGAATGCCGTTTGCTACGATCCGGCGCAGTTCGCCATGAGCGGCGTGCGTGATGCCAACGTCCGTGTGGGTGACTTTGTTGTCGTGGTCGGTCTGGGAGCCATCGGACAGATTGCGATTCAGCTGGCGAAAAAAGCCGGTGCGTCAGTGGTTATCGGCGTTGATCCGATTGAACACCGCTGTGAGATCGCTCGCCGTCACGGCGCGGACCACTGCCTGAATCCAATCGGTACCGATGTCGGTCTGGAAATCAAAAAGCTGACCGGGAAGCAGGGCGCGGACGTGATCATCGAAACCAGCGGCTTTGCGGATGCGCTGCAGTCCGCGCTGCGCGGGCTCGCCTACGGCGGCACCATCTCCTACGTGGCCTTCGCCAAACCGTTTGCGGCAGGCTTCAACCTGGGCCGCGAAGCGCACTTCAACAACGCTAAGATTGTCTTCTCCCGCGCCTGCAGTGAACCGAACCCGGACTATCCGCGCTGGAGCCGCAAGCGTATCGAAGAGACCTGCTGGGAATTGCTGATGAACGGTTATCTGAACTGTGAAGATCTGATCGACCCGGTCGTGACCTTCACCACCAGCCCGGAAAGCTATATGAAGTATGTCGATCAGCATCCGGAACTCAGTATCAAAATGGGCGTCACTTTTTAAGCTAAGGACAGCAAATCATGAAGATCGCAACACAAAACCAGGCCTTTTTCCCGACCAACATCATGGAAAAATTCGAGTACATCAAAGCGATGGGTTTTGATGGCTACGAAATTGACGGCCGTCTGCTGGTGGAAAATCTCGACGAAGTGAAAGCCGCTATCAAAGCCACGGGCCTGCCGGTGACGACAGCATGTGGCGGGTACGATGGCTGGATCGGTGATTTCATCGAAGAACGCCGTCTGAACGGATTACAGCAGATCGAACGCATTCTGGAAGCGCTGGCGGAAGTCGGCGGAAAGGGCATTATCGTGCCTGCGGCCTGGGGTATGTTTACCTTCCGTCTGCCGCCAATGACCTCTCCACGCAGCCTGGACGGTGACCGCAAAGCCGTAAGCGCCTCGCTGCGCTGGCTGGATGAGGTGGCCGCGCGCACCGGCACCACCGTCTACCTGGAGCCGCTGAACCGCTACCAGGATCATATGATCAACACCCTGGCAGACGCGCGTCGTTATATCGAAGAGAACGGCCTGAAGCACGTGCAGATCATCGGTGATTTCTATCACATGAACATTGAAGAAGACTCACTGACGGACGCGCTGCATCAGAACCGCGATCTGCTGGGTCATGTTCACATTGCAGATAACCACCGCTATCAGCCGGGCAGCGGCAGCCTCGATTTCGCCAGCCTGTTCGATCAGCTGCGTACCGATAACTATCAGGGATACGTGGTGTATGAATGCCGTGTTCGCGCCGAGGATCCGGCTAAGGCTTATCAGGACTCTCTCACTTATTTGCGTGAATGCTAAGGATGACGAGCGTGATGAGTGCTTCTACACCTTCGCCTCTGCGCGTCGCCATTATTGGCGCCGGGCAGGTCGCGGACAAAGTGCATGCCTCGTATTACGCCACGCGCAGTGATGTTCAAATGGTGGCTGTCATGGACAGCCGCCTTGAGCAGGCACAGGCGTTCGCGGAACGTTATGCTATTCCATCGGCATGGCAGGACGCTCACGAGATGTTGCAGGCAGTAAAACCGGATGTGGTGAGCGTCTGTTCGCCCAACCGGTTCCATTTTGAACATGTGATGGCGGCGCTCGAGGCGGGTTGCCATGTGATGTGTGAAAAGCCCCCGGCGATGACGCCGCAGCAGGCTGATGAGATGCGCATCGCGGCGCGCAAGGCAGGAAAAGTCCTGGCCTATGATTTTCACCATCGCTTTGCCCTGGATACCCAACTCCTGCGCGATGCGGTAATGAACGGAACGCTTGGTGAAATTTACTTTACCTCAGCGCAGGCGCTGCGTCGCTGCGGTGTGCCGGGGTGGGGCGTTTTTACCAACAAATCGCTACAGGGCGGTGGACCGCTGATTGATATCGGCATTCATATGCTCGACGCCGCAATGTATGTCCTGGGTTTCCCGGCGGTAAAACGGGTGACTGCGCACAGCTTCCAGAGGCTGGGAAACCGTAAAAGCACCGGTCAGTTTGGCGAGTGGGATCCTGCGCAATTTACCGTGGAAGATGCGCTGTTTGGCACGATTGAATTCTGCAACGGCGGCATTTTGCGTCTGGACACCTCCTTTGCGCTTAACATTCGCGAGCAGTCGATAATGAACGTCTCTTTCTGCGGTGAAAAGGCGGGGGCAACGCTGTTCCCGGCGCACATCTACAACGACGAAGCCGGTGTTTTAGAAACCCTTACCCAGCGCGAAGAGGCGGACGATCAGCGCCATCTGCGCAGCATGGATGCCTTTGTACGTCACGTGCTGGGAGAGCCCGTGATGATTGCCGATGCAGAACAGGGACTGGTAATTCAGCAGCTTGTTGGCGCGCTTTATGAATCCGCAGAAACAGGGGAAAGCGTAACACTATGCTGAACGTCTCTGTATTAACCGATCCGGGCTTTTGTCCACACAGCCTGAATAAATACGCCTCCATCATGGCATGCGGCAATGGCTACATGGGCATTCGCGCCGCGCATGAAGAAGAGTACACCCAGCAGACCAGAGGCATGTATCTCGCTGGGCTGTATCATCGCGCGGGGCGCAACGAGACCACCGAGCTGGTCAATCTGCCGGATATCACCGGTATTGATGTAGAGCTGGACGGCGTCAATTTCACCCTCCTTGCCGGGGAAATTCTTGAGTGGCAGCGCGAGCTGGCATTCGCTAACGGCGAACTGCATCGTAACGTTGTCTGGCGTTCGCCCGACGGCAAGCGCTATCGGCTGGAGAGCCGTCGTTTTGTATCGCTGGACCAGCTGCCTTTAGTGGCTATGCAGCTCGCGATCACGCCCCTTGATGGCGCCACGCAGGCGGTGCTGAAAACCGGCATTGATGCGACGCAAACGAACAGCGGCAGACAACATCTGGATGAAATCTCGGTCAGGGTCTTTGACCAGCACTACATGCAGGGCGTGTATGAAACGCAGGATCGGGCGTCTGAAGTTGTTGTTTCGGCGTTTTGCCAACTCTCCTCGAAAAGTGACAGCTGTTTCACCGCCAAAAATCGGCATCTCAGCGTACATCATTCACTGACCATTGCTCAGGGTGACACTGTCACGCTTGAAAAGATCGTCTGGGTGACACATCGCAGCGATAAAGCGCTGTCACAGGAGTCTTTTGCGCGCAACGCGCTGGCCGATCTCAAAGTTTCTGCCGCAAGAGGTTACGACGCATTGCTTGAAAGCTCAGCGTATGCCTGGAAAGAGGTCTGGCGTGATGCCCGTGTGGAAGTGACTTCCGCGGAGCAACAGGATCAGCAGGCGCTGGATTACGCCGTCTGGCATCTGACCACCATGACGCCTGCCCATGATGAGCGAAGCAGTATCGCCGCGAAAGGGCTGACGGGGGAGGGTTACAAGGGCCACGTCTTCTGGGATACCGAAATTTTCCTGCTGCCTTTCCATCTATTTACCCGCCCGCAGGTTGCCCGCAGCCTGCTGCGCTATCGCTGGCTTAATCTGGCTGGCGCACGGGAAAAAGCCCGTCGTAACGGCTGGCCGGGCGCGTTGTTCCCATGGGAAAGCGCCGCAAGCGGAGAGGAAGAGACGCCGGAGTTCGCGGCAATCAACATCCGCACCGGGGTACGCCAGAAGGTGGCTTCCGCACTTGCTGAGCATCACATCGTGGCTGATATTGCCTGGGCCGTCGTTGCGTACTGGCAGGCGACGCATGATGACGCCTTTATGCGTAACGAAGGCCTGACGCTGCTGATGGAAACGGCTTTGTTCTGGATGGGACGCGCAACGGACGTCAATGGTCGTCTGGAAATCCATGATGTGATCGGACCGGACGAATACACCGAGCACGTGAACAACAACGCTTACACCAACTATCTGGCCTGGCACAACGTTGCCTGCGCGCGCCAGTTTATGGCGATGTTTGGGCATGAGGATGAGCGTTTTACGGAGAATGCCGCGCAGTTCCTGGCGCGCTTATGGCTACCGGAGGCCGATGCAGACGGTGTGATCCCGCAGGATGATACCTTCATGGCAAAACCTGCCATCGATCTGAGCCGCTACAAAGCCAAAGCGGGTAAACAGACGATTCTGCTCGATTATTCCCGCGCGGAAGTGAACGAGATGCAGATCCTTAAGCAGGCCGATGTGGTGATGCTTAACTACCTGCTGCCAGAACGGTTTACGCCACAGCAATGCGCCGCCAATCTGGCGTTCTATGAGCCACGCACGATCCATGATTCGTCCCTGAGCAAGGCCATTCACGGGATTGTGCTCGCGCGCTGCGGTGACACGCAGGGGGCCTATGCCTTCTGGCGCGATGGCATCGCCATTGATTTGGGCGACGATCCGCACAGCAGCGATGAGGGCATTCATGCTGCGGCAACCGGTGCGATCTGGTCTGGCGCAATTCAGGGATTTGCTGGCCTGCAAATCATTGAAGGGGAACTGCATCTCGCGCCAAAACTGCCTGCTCACTGGCAGAAACTCGCTTTCCCGCTGCGGTGGCGGAACGCAGCAATGCACTTCACGTATGAAAACGAGGTGTTAACCATTGAAACCACGGCGCCTGCCACGCTGACACTGTGGGGCAAAACGCTACATATCCCGGAGCGAGAAGTCTTCGCGTATAAGGATTTTCTTGCTTCCGTGAATGGGACCGCTACCACGGAGGGGCAACATGACGCTTAAGGCTGTTGTATTCGATTTGGACGGTGTGATCACCGATACCGCGCATCTTCACTTTCTGGCCTGGCGTGCCGTGGCGGAGGAAATTGGCATTACCTTCGACGAAGTGTTTAACGAACAGCTCAAGGGAATAAGCCGCATGGATTCCCTCCAGCGCATTCTGAAGCACGGCGGAAAAGAGGGGATGTTTAGTGAGGAGCAGTGCCTGGCGCTTGCGACGAAAAAAAATGCGCTTTACGTCCAGTCGCTGGCATCACTGACGCAGGATTCTCTGCTGCCGGGGATCCGCGACGTGCTGGCGGAGATCCGTGCCGCGAAGGTCAAGATTGGGCTGGCATCCGTATCGCTCAATGCCCCAGGGATTTTGCACGCGCTGGGCATTCATCAGGCCTTCGATTTTTGCGCTGATGCTTCCCGCATTTGCCGTTCAAAGCCGGACCCGGAGATCTTCCTTGCGGCCTGTGCGGGGCTGAACGTGCGTCCTGAAGAGGCGATTGGCATTGAAGATGCCGCTGCGGGTGTTGAAGCAATCAACGCCGCAGGAATGCTGTCGGTCGGGATTGGGCCTGGCCTTAACCATGCGGGATTACAACTTCATTCAACGCGGGAACTGACCTGGAAATGCCTGACAGAATTCTGGGCGTCCCGGGCGTATTGATAAGGAATAAATTATGGCTCAACTTTCTCTGAAACATATTCAGAAAATCTATGATAACCAGGTCCATGTGGTTAAGGATTTCAACCTCGAAATTGAAGACAAAGAGTTTATTGTTTTCGTCGGTCCGTCGGGCTGCGGCAAATCCACGACGCTGCGAATGATTGCCGGTCTTGAGGAGATCAGCGCGGGTGAACTGATTATCGACGGCGTGTGCATGAATGACGTGCCTGCCAAATCGCGTGATATCGCAATGGTATTCCAGAACTATGCGCTTTATCCGCATATGACGGTCTACGACAACATGGCGTTTGGCCTGAAAATGCAAAAAATAGCGCCCGCGGTGATTGAAGAACGCGTGAACTGGGCGGCGCAGATTTTAGGGTTACGCGAATACCTGAAGCGTAAACCTGGCGCTTTATCGGGTGGTCAGCGCCAGCGTGTGGCGCTGGGCAGGGCGATCGTGCGCGAAGCGGGCGTCTTCCTGATGGATGAGCCGTTATCCAACCTTGATGCCAAGCTTCGCGTGCAGATGCGTGCCGAAATCAGCAAGCTTCACCAGAAGCTTAACACCACCATGATCTATGTTACGCACGACCAGACGGAAGCCATGACGATGGCGACTCGCATCGTGATCCTGAAAGACGGCATCATTCAGCAGGTGGGTGCGCCGAAGCAGGTATACAACGAGCCGGCCAATATGTTTGTCGCAGGGTTCATTGGCTCTCCGGCAATGAACTTCATTCGTGGCGCTATCGACGATCGCTATTTCGTAACGGAAACGCTGCGTCTGGAGATCCCTGAGGACAAGCTGGCCGAGTTGAATGCGCAAGGTTACCAGCGTAAAGCGGTCGTCTTCGGGATTCGTCCGGAAGACATTCTTACCCTGCAGAGCAGCGGAGAAGATATTGCGGCGAAAGTCAGCGTCGCTGAGCTTACCGGTGCCGAATTTATGCTTTATGCCACCGTGGGCGGACATGAACTGGTTGTCCGCGCAGGCGCGGCCAATGACTACGTAGCCGGAGATACTATCGGCATTCAGTTCGATATGAATAAGTGCCATTTCTTCGACGCCGATACCGAAGCGGCTATTAGATAAGAAAGGTGTTTGCCGGAAATGCAAATTTCCGGTTTTTTTTGTTTGTTAATTATAAAGGGAATATTTTATGAGTACTCTACTAAGAAGTGCTGCGCTCGTTCTGTGCGCAGGGGTTAGCTGCGCGCAAGCAACAGAATCCGCAAAGCAGTGGGCGTTTAATATCGGTGCCATGTATGAAATTGAAAACGTCGAAGGTCAGAGCGACGATAAAGATGGATTATATGAACCCTCCGTATGGTTTAATGCAACATGGGATGCCTGGACAATCTCTCTGGCAATGTATCAGGAAGGGCCGGTTGATTATAGCAGCATGACGCGTGGCACCTATTTCGATCGCCCGGAATTTGAATTGCGCTATCGCTTTATCGGCACCGATGATTTTACGTTCGGTCTGACCGGTGGCTTCCGCAATTATGGTTATCACTTTAAAGATGAACACGGTGCCAAAGACGGCAGCGCTAATATGCAGCGCTATAAAGTTCAGCCTGACTGGGATATTAAATTAACCGACGACTGGCGCTTTGGCGGCTGGTTTGCCATGTATCAGTTTGCCAACGATCTGGAAAAAACCGGTTATTCTGACAGCCGCGTCGAGACCGAAACCGGTTTTACCTGGACCATCAACGAAACGTTCTCTGCGAAAGTAAATTATTATTTAGAGCGCGGCTTCAATATGGACAGCTCACGTAATAACGGCGAGTTTTCTACCCAGGAAATTCGTGCCTACCTGCCGATTTCGTTAGGCCAGACGACGTTAACGCCTTATACCCGTCTGGGGCTCGATCGCTGGTCAAACTGGGACTGGCAGGACGATCCGACGCGTGAAGGACATGATTTCAACCGTCTGGGTATGCTGTACGCCTATGATTTTAACAACGGTTTATCCATGACGCTGGAATATGCCTACGAATGGGAAAACCATGACGAAGGTGAGAGCGATCGCTTCCACTACGCGGGTGTCGGCGTGAACTACGCGTTCTGATCATGATTTACCAGGGGCGAATGCCCCTGGTTATTAGCGCAAGGACGCCGCATCCGAAAAATGGGTATCAACCAAAATCTTATGCGGCGCAGGTTTACCCGCAATACGCTTAAACAACACGTTGCAGCTCTCTTCGCCGAGCTTTCTCGTCGGAATATCAAACCCGCCTGGCGCAGGGGTTAAAACGAGAGACAGCATCGGATCGCTGTAGCCTGCCATAGCAACCTGCTCGGGAACCATCAGATTTAACTCATCCGCAGCACGATAAAGACCCAACAATTTCATACTGTCAGTAGCAAAAACGGCATTGGGCGGGTTGTCAGACGAGAGTAATTTGCAGGCTGCCTGGAGCGCGCTTTCATGGGTATATCCGCCATCAATGACCCAGTCCGGGTTAATGGCGATACCCTGCTTCTCAAGGCTGGATTTATAACCCGCAAGGCGATCGATAGAAACGTGATAATCGAGCGGGGCATGCAGACAGGCAATTTTTGTTCGCCCATGTTTAATAAACGAATCGACCAGAATAGCGCTGTCGTGAAAATTGTCCGTATCAACAGAATAAATATTCTGGAACTTACCTTCTACTTTTCCAATAACCACCACGGGCACACCGTATTCGTCCAGCGTGGTGAAAAAAGATTCGTTTGCGGGTGAACTCAGCATGATGATCCCTTTGATCATCTTCTGCTTTATTTTTCCCACGCACTTCTGCAGATCGTCCTCACTGCTTTTCGAGGTTTGTAAAATAACGTCAAACCCTTCCTCTTCCGCTTTTGCCGTAATGGCGTGAAGAACATCGGAGAAAAAAGGGTTACCGGCAGTAGTTTTGGTCGAGCGGGTCGAAATAACCATAATGGCATCAAAGCCAGAAGAGGTCAGGGCGCGGGCCAGTTTGTTGGGCTGATAATTTAATTCGTCTATCGCCTTAAGCACTTTGTCACGCGCTTCAGGGGAAATATTCGTTTGTTTATTCAGAACGCGGGAAACGGTTGATTTCGATACGCCCGCAACCCGTGCGATATCATAGATGGTGGGTGACATACACCTTACTCACTCCGGACTGACAGCAATGTCGTTCATCTTACTGGAGAGAAAACGGCAATAGCAATAAATAAGAATTGATAATCAACGATCTGCCCCCATTTATTGTATTCTGAAGCCATACATTCCTGGCTTCCGGGCAATGAAGGATGGCGATGAAGCGATTTAAGAACGAACTCAATTCACTGGTGAACCGCGGCGTTGATCGACATCTGCGTCTGGCCGTTACCGGCCTGAGCCGCAGCGGTAAGACGGCGTTCATCACCGCGATGGTAAACCAGTTGCTGAATCTGCACGCCGGCGCGCGGCTGCCGTTGCTCAGCGCCGTGCGCGAAGAGCGTCTGCTGGGCGTTAAGCGCGTCCCTCAGCGTGATTTTGGCATACCGCGTTTTACCTACGACGAAGGGCTGGCGCAGCTTTACGGCGATCCGCCCGCGTGGCCGACGCCAACGCGAGGCGTCAGTGAAATTCGCCTTGCGCTGCGCTTTCGTTCTAATGAATCGCTGATACGTCACTTTAAGGATACCTCAACCCTGTATCTGGAAATCGTCGATTATCCCGGCGAATGGCTGCTCGACCTGCCGATGTTGGCGCAGGACTACCTCAGCTGGTCCCGCCAGATGACGGGCTTGTTGCAAGGGCAACGCGCAGAGTGGTCAACGAAATGGCGACAGCTGTGCGAGGGCCTTGATCCGCTGGCGCCTGCGGACGAAAACCGTCTGGCGACCATTGCTGAAGCCTGGACGGACTATCTGCATCAGTGCAAACAGGAAGGGCTGCACTTCATCCAGCCGGGCCGTTTTGTCTTGCCGGGTGATTTAGCAGGCGCGCCCGCGCTGCAGTTCTTCCCGTGGCCGGATGTGGACGGCGCAGGCGAGTCGAAGCTGGCACAGGCCGACAAACACACGAATGCCGGCATGCTGCGCGAGCGTTACAATTACTACTGCGAAAAGGTGGTCAAAGGTTTTTATAAAAACCACTTTTTACGTTTCGACCGCCAGATTGTGCTGGTGGATTGCCTGCAGCCGCTCAACAGCGGGCCGCAGGCATTTAACGATATGCGCCTCGCGCTGACGCAGCTGATGCAGAGTTTCCACTACGGGCAGCGGACGCTGTTTCGTCGTCTGTTCTCACCGGTGATCGACAAGCTACTGTTTGCGGCCACAAAAGCCGATCACGTTACGGTCGATCAGCATGCCAACATGGTTTCTCTGCTGCAGCAGCTGGTGCAGGACGCCTGGCAAAACGCCGCGTTTGAAGGCATCAGTATGGATTGTCTTGGGCTCGCATCGGTGCAGGCGACCCAAAGCGGCCTGATTGACCTTAACGGCGAGAAAATACCAGCATTACGCGGGAATCGACTCAGTGACGGCGAGCCGCTTACCGTCTATCCCGGCGAAGTCCCCGCGCGGCTGCCGGGTCAGGCCTTCTGGCAGAGTCAGGGCTTCCAGTTTGAAGCCTTCCGCCCTCAGACCATGAGCGTCGATCGGCCGTTACCGCACATCCGTCTGGATGCGGCGCTGGAGTTTTTGATTGGAGATAAATTGCGATGACGGAACCGTTAAAACCGCGCATAGACTTTACCGGAACGCTTGAGCCCGAGCGTCAGGACGCCTTTAAAACGGCCCAGACGTTCAGCGGCGCGCAGGCGGAGAACTTTGCCCCGGCGCTGCCGGACGATCCCGCCGTCGAGGAAGGTCCGGCGGAGGCGGCCGTGGAAGCCGCTCTGCGTCCTAAACGCAGCCTGTGGCGCAAGATGGTCACCGCCGGTCTGGCGCTGTTTGGCGTCAGCGTGGTCGGGCAGGGCGTCCAGTGGGCGATGAACGCCTGGCAAACCCAGGACTGGGTTGCGCTGGGCGGATGTGCCGCGGGCGCGCTCATCGTGGGGGCGGGTGTCGGGTCGGTTGCCACCGAGTGGCGCCGCCTCTGGCGTTTGCGACAGCGCGCGCACGAGCGCGATGAAGCGCGGGATCTCCTCCACAGCCACGGCACCGGCAAAGGCCGTGCCTTCTGTGAAAAACTGGCCAGCCAGGCCGGTATCGATCAGTCGCATCCGGCGCTCCAGCGCTGGTACGCCGCCATCCATGAAACCCAGAACGACCGGGAGGTGGTCACGCTCTATTCCCATATGGTTCAGCCGGTGCTGGATGCCCAGGCGCGGCGTGAGATTAGCCGCTCGGCGGCGGAATCCACGCTGATGATTGCCGTCAGCCCGCTGGCGCTGGTGGATATGGCCTTTATCGCCTGGCGTAACCTGCGCCTCATCAACCGTATCGCGAACCTTTACGGCATAGAGCTGGGTTACTACAGCCGGCTCAGGCTGTTCAAACTGGTCCTGCTCAATATCGCGTTTGCGGGCGCGAGCGAGCTGGTGCGCGAAGTAGGAATGGACTGGATGTCGCAGGATCTGGCGGCGCGTCTTTCAGCCCGTGCAGCTCAGGGCATTGGCGCGGGCTTGCTGACGGCGCGTTTGGGTATCAAAGCGATGGAGGTGTGCCGTCCGCTGCCGTGGATTGATGGCGATAAGCCGCGGCTGGGGGATTTCAGGCGTGAACTGATCGGTCAGCTGAAAGAAACGCTCAATAAAAAACCGTCTCCTTAAGGTGTTGTTCACTAATCGTGCTGGCTGTCAATATTTCTTGACAGCCATCTTCCGGTTCACCGAGTTCTGACATATCATTTTAACGTTATTGGCTTAAAACGGTGAATTTCCCATGCGTCTTGAAGTCTTCTGTGAAGACCGTCTCGGTCTTACCCGCGAATTACTCGATCTTCTTGTTTTACGTAGCATTGATTTACGTGGCATTGAGATCGATCCTGTCGGGCGAATTTACCTCAATTTTGCCGAAATTGAATTTAACACCTTCAGTAGCCTGATGGCGGAAATCCGCCGTATCGCTGGCGTTACGGATGTACGCACCATCCCCTGGATGCCCTCCGAACGTGAGCACCTCGCCCTGAGCGCGCTGCTTGAAGCGATGCCCGAACCATTCCTCTCTTTGGATCTGAAAAGTAAAGTCGAGCGCGTTAACCACGCGAGCTGCCAGCTTTTCGCGCAGAGCCAGGAGAAGCTCAGCAGCCACCACGCCGCGCAGCTGATCCCCGGTTTTAACTTTCAGCGCTGGCTGGACAGCAACCCGCAGAATACGCACAGCGAGCATGTGGTGATTAACGGGCAGAATTTCCTGATGGAGATCACACCGGTCTATCTGAAAGGAGAAGGAAATAGTCGCGTATTGACCGGGGCGGTGATCATGCTGCGCTCGACTCTACGCATGGGGCGCCAGCTGCAAAACCTCTCCAGCCAGGACGTTGGCGCATTCAGCCAGATTATTGCCGTCAGCCCGAAAATGCGCCACGTGGTTGACCAGGCGCGCAAGCTTGCCAGCCTTACCGCGCCGCTGCTGATTACCGGCGATACCGGTACCGGGAAAGATCTGCTGGCGCACGCCGTGCACCTGGCAAGCCCGCGTGCGGCAAAACCGTATCTGGCGCTTAACTGCGCTTCAATTCCAGAAGATGCCGTCGAAAGCGAGCTGTTTGGACACGCGCCGGAAGGCAAGAAAGGGTTCTTCGAGCAGGCCAACGGCGGCTCCGTGCTGCTGGACGAGATCGGCGAAATGTCGCCGCGTATGCAGGCTAAACTGCTGCGTTTCCTGAACGACGGCACCTTCCGCCGCGTCGGTGAGGATCACGAAGTGCATGTGGACGTGCGCGTCATTTGCGCCACCCAGAAGAACCTAGTGGAACTGGTGCAAAAGGGGATTTTCCGCGAAGATCTCTACTACCGTCTCAACGTCCTGACGCTGAACATTCCACCGCTGCGCGATTGTCCGCAGGACATCATGCCGCTAACGGAGCTGTTTGTGGCCCGCTTTGCCGACGAGCAGGGCGTTCCACGTCCGAAACTGTCTGCAGATCTCGGCACGGTGTTAATGCGCTACGGCTGGCCGGGCAACATTCGTCAGCTTAAAAACGCCGTTTATCGCGCGCTGACCCAGCTGGAAGGGTATGAACTGCGCCCTCAGGACATTCTGTTGCCGGATTACGACGCCGGGACGGTATCGGTAGGCGAAGAAGCGATGGAAGGCTCGCTGGATGATATCACCAGCCGCTTCGAGCGCTCCGTGCTGACGCAGCTGTACCGCAGCTACCCCAGCACCCGCAAACTGGCAAAACGGCTTGGCGTCTCGCATACCGCGATTGCGAATAAGCTACGTGAGTATGGATTGAATCATAAGAAAGGTGACGAATAACAAAAAGCCTCTGTAAAGAGGCTTTTTTAATGTTTATTCCTTCGCCAGCGGCGTGGTCACGATCTCTGTTTTTGTCTCGCCCTGAATCGACGCAATCCTGCTTTCGACGTCCTTCACCTGCTGCGCGCTGTGTAGCAGGGTATAGGTCAGGTCAAACTGAGCGCTGGCGCCTGGTTGCAGCTGCTTAACCCGCTTCTGCTCGCGTTCAATGGTGACGGGGTAGGCGTAGCTGGTGCCTGGCTCAATCCCCGTGACATAGCCCTGTTTTGGCGTATCGGTATTTTTCCACAGGGTCAGCACGGGCAGCTGGCGGGTATCAAACTGAATTGACGCGCCTTTGTCACCGGCTTTATTCACCACCGCCGCGAGGGTTTCATGGTTGCTGTCCGCAAGCGGTTTGATGTTAAAGACCATCTCATCAAAGCCTTTTGTCGGCCCGGCGTAGGTTTGCCAGTCGTTAACGCCCGCTTTCGCGTAATCATTGAACGGGCTCACGCTTGCCGCCGGGGCAAGGAAGCGCGCGCCTTCTTCGAGGACAGGCGCCCCGAAGTTGCTGTGGTAGATGATCTGATAGTCATGAGGATAATCGGCATGGTTCGTCAGAACGTCATGCAGGCTGAACTGGTTGGTTCCTGGAACGTAACGCAGTTCGGTCATGGTTTGCAGATCCGCTTTTTTAAAGGTGCTTTCTTTGATGAGACCGCGAATACGAATTTCATGCGGGGCAGCATCCGCAATTTCTACCTCCACCTGGGATGCCGGTGTATTCCCCGCCTTGCCATGCAGGGTGTAAATCTGGCCGTCAGCGGTGACCGGGTGCCCCGTCCATTCGTAGCCACAGCGGACCATCATCTCGTTGAAACCTTCCAGCCAGCCAAGTCCGTTTCGGCTTTCCAGATTAATATACGCCGGGTTAACGACCTCTTTAACGGGCGAATTCCACCCCAGCCTGGTGCCAAAGCCCTCCACATGCAGAAGGTTCATCCCGCGCGTCGGGCTTAAGGTGATGGTCAGGCCGTTTTTACTGCTAATAACGATCACTTTACTACCTTCCTGCTTGCCGCCGTGCAACACTTTTTGCTCGATGCTGAACGTTCGATCGTTAATTTTCAGCTCATCGCTGGAAATCTTCCAGTTTCCTTTTTCCACGCTGCTTTCAGCGCTTGTCAGCACCCAGGTTTTTGCTGCGGCATGGCCCGAAACCAGTACCGAAAGGAGCGTTAAAGCCAGTTTTATTTTCATATTTATCCCTTTTTGCTGAAACGATTATTTAACTTCGTAAGCAAATCTAATGTTTTGGCGATAAGGGAAATGTGATGCGCCTCACTGAGGGTAAATTCAGGGTTGTTTAACGATCAATATGCGGATCTGATCGCTATTTTGGTGAATTCTTGAAACTGAATTGCGTTAATTTTGTGACGCAAGCTCATTGTTGCTTTAACGATTCAGCCAGTAATTAATAAAAAACCCCGCCATAGCGAGGTTTTGAAAAAGCGGTATAGAATGCTAAGTAATGATTATGCTTTCAGCTTTTCCAGCGCGGCGGTGTAATCCGGCTCGGTAGTGATTTCATTAACCAGTTCGCTGAAGATGACAGTGTCGTTTTCATCAAGAACCAGTACCGCGCGTGCTGCCAGGCCTTTCAGAGGGCCTTCGGCGATGCTGACGCCGTAGTTTTCGAGGAAATCCGGGCTGCGCAGGGTGGAGAGGGTGATAACGTTGCTCAGGCCTTCAGCACCGCAGAAGCGAGACTGGGCGAACGGCAGGTCAGCAGAAATGCACAGCACAACGGTGTTGTCCATTTCAGTTGCCAGCTGGTTGAACTTACGCACGGATGCGGCGCAAACACCGGTATCAATGCTCGGGAAAATGTTCAGCACTTTGCGTTTGCCCGCAAACTGAGCCAGTGTGACGTCAGACAGATCTTTAGCCACCAGAGTAAAAGCCTGCGCTTTGCTGCCAGCCTGCGGAATGGAACCTGCAACAGCAACCGGGTTGCCCTGGAAATGAACGAGTTGTGACATAGATATCTTCCTGTTTACATATAGTTAACGTCGGGGCTAGTGTATGCCATCCGCGGATAACACGGCAAACCAAATTTTTTCGCCTTTCCGGGCTGCAAGGAGTCAGTGATGAGAAGCGTTAAGGTCTATGAAGAAGCCTGGCCATTGCATACCCCGTTTGTGATCTCCCGCGGCAGTCGAAGCGAAGCCAGCGTGGTGGTCGTTGAAATCGAAGAGGACGGTTTTAAAGGCGTAGGGGAGTGTACGCCTTACCCGCGCTATGGTGAAAGCCTCGCGTCAGTGATGGCGCATATCATGACGCTGGTGCCAGACCTGCAAACCGGGCTCACGCGCGAGGCATTACAGCAGCGTTTGCCCGCCGGGGCCGCACGTAACGCCATTGATAGTGCGCTCTGGAGCCTGGAGGCGGCGAAACAGCAGCAACCCCTGACAGCATTGCTGGGCGTGGCGCTGCCTGAATCGGTGGCTACCGCGCAAACGGTAGTGATTGGCGAGCCGGAACAGATGGCCGCCAGCGCTAAAGCGCTTTATGACGCCGGGGCCCGGCTGCTGAAGGTGAAGCTTGACGATCGTCTGATTAGCGAGCGGATGGTCGCCATTCGCGCGGCGGTACCCTCAGCCACGCTGATTGTTGATGCCAATGAATCATGGCATCCAGAAGGGCTGGCCGCCCGCTGTCAGCTGCTGGCCGACCTGGGGGTGGCCATGCTGGAGCAGCCTCTGCCAGCAAAAGATGACGCGGCGCTGAAGAACTTTATCCATCCGTTGCCTGTTTGTGCGGATGAAAGCTGTCACACACGCGCGAGCTTGAGCGAGCTGCAGGGCCGCTACGAGATGATTAATATTAAGCTCGACAAGACCGGCGGGCTGACAGAGGCGCTGGCCCTGGCGGCAGAAGCCCGGGCGCAAGGTTTTTCACTGATGCTGGGCTGTATGCTCTGTACGTCCCGGGCAATCGGCGCGGCGCTACCGCTGGTCAATCAGGTCCGTTTCGCCGATCTGGACGGCCCGACGTGGCTGGCGGTTGACGTCTCTCCCGCGCTCCATTTTACCAGCGGCGTGCTTCATCTCTGAGGCTGCCAGCGTAAAAGATCCACCATGGCTTTTAAGTATTTTTCGCTGGCCTCGTCGGAGGAGATCGGCGGGAATTCAGCGGTTATGCAGGGCAGGCTCAAATCGGCGCACCAGCTACCGAACGAGCCTGGCGTTTCATAGCCCACGCTGGTCACGAGCGGCAGGGCGAAAGCGTCTGCCAGCCACGCGCCAAGCTCGGAGTGACGCGGATCTTCAATACAGGCCAGCGGATCGTGGAAGGAGACCACCCACGCGGGATGGATCTTATGGATTAGCTGGCACAGCGCCTGGGTTTCCGGCTCTGAGCCTGGCTTATCTCCCGTTAGCAGAACCACATCACGCTCCTCGGCGGAGCTGTTCCAGCGATACACCGTTTCCCCGGCGCGCCAGTTTGCTGATGGAAAATTACGGTTTAAGTCAACGCCTCGCGCATTGGCGCGAAGACCCAGCTGGCAGCCGTCCGGGTTAACCGCCAGAATCACGTGATGACGTCGCAATGACGGCGTCAGCGTCCGCAGCGCGCAGGAAAGCGTCACGATGGAGGAGTTTTCATCCCCGTGCGTGCCGGCAAGAATCAAGCCGCTTTCGCGGTCTGCATCGGGGGCGGGGAACCAGATCAGCGATGCGCCTAAAAAGGAGCGGCCATATTGCTCAGCGCCCGGCGGAAAGGCGCCGCGTTCCGCTCTCGGTCGGGTGGTTGCCATACGAAATCCTGATAAAGAAGTCACCACTGGCAGTGTTGTGCAAAACCCGCTGTTAATCAAATAGTTTCCGTAATGGCTAAGAATTGCCTTAAATCACTATTCAGGCGTAAGTTATTTGCATTTCTCTTTGTCGAAACAAATAATTACGCATCTGCTTAATACCTGAATTCATTAAAGGGGATCTTATGAAGCATCCTGTTTCGCGTCTTTTTGTCGCACTGTGCCTGTGCGGGCTCTCTTCACTTTCTTTCGCAGCTGACGTGCCGCAGGGCACTGCGCTGGCGCAAAAACAGGAGCTGGTCAGGCATATTAAAGACGAGCCGGCTTCGCTGGACCCGGCGAAAGCCGTGGGGTTGCCAGAGATTCAGGTGATTCGCGATCTCTTTGAAGGCCTGGTTAATCAGAATGAGAAAGGGGAGCTGACGCCGGGCGTGGCGACACGCTGGCAGAGCAACGATAACCGCGTCTGGATGTTTACCTTACGCGATGACGCGAAATGGTCCGACGGCTCCCCTGTCACCGCCCAGGATTTTGTCTACAGCTGGCAGCGTCTGGTTGACCCGAAAACCACCTCTCCGTTTGCCTGGTTTGCCGCGCTGGCGGGAATTAATAACGCGCAGGCCATTATTGACGGCAAAGCCGCGCCCGATACGCTGGGTGTGACGGCGGTGGACGCCAGAACGTTACGCGTTCAGCTGGACAAACCGCTGCCGTGGTTCAGCAACCTGACGGCGAACTTTGCTTTTTATCCAGTACAAAAAGCTAACGTCGAAAGCGGTAAAGAGTGGACGCGACCGGGCGCGCTGGTGGGGAACGGGGCTTACGTTCTGAAGGACCGCGTGGTGAATGAAAAACTGGTTGTGGTGCCCAATACGCACTACTGGGACAATGCCAAAACGGTACTGCAGAAGGTGACCTTCGTGCCGATTAATCAGGAATCGTCGGCGACCAAACGCTACCTGGCAGGGGATATTGATATTACCGAATCGTTCCCAAAAAACATGTATCAGAAGCTCATGAAGGACATTCCGGGGCAGGTTTATACGCCGCCTCAGTTGGGAACGTATTACTATGCCTTTAACACCCAAAAAGGCCCGACGGCGGATGCACGGGTTCGTCTGGCGCTGAGTATGAGCATCGACCGTCGTATCATGGCAGAAAAGGTGTTAGGGACGGGGGAGAAGCCCGCCTGGCACTTCACCCCAGACGTGACGGCAGGGTTCACTCCGGACGCCTCACCGTTTGAGCAGATGTCGCAGCAGGAGCTGAACGCCCAGGCCAAAACCTTGCTGCAGGCTGCAGGATACGGTCCTCAGCGTCCGCTAAAGCTGAACCTGCTGTATAACACTTCGGAAAACCACCAGAAAATCGCGATTGCGGTGGCCTCCATGTGGAAGAAAAATCTCGGTGTGGATGTCAAACTGCAAAACCAGGAGTGGAAAACCTACATTGATAGCCGTAACACCGGCAACTTTGATGTGATCCGCGCCTCATGGGTGGGCGATTACAACGAACCATCAACGTTCCTGTCGTTGTTGACCTCCACTCACAGCGGCAACATCTCCCGCTTTAATGACCCTGCCTACGATAAGATCGTCCAGCAGGCGACGCTGGAAACCACCGCGAAGGCGCGCAATGCGGACTACAACATGGCGGAGAAAATCCTTATGGAGAAGGCGCCTATCGCGCCAATTTATCAGTACACTAACGGTCGCCTGATTAAGCCCTGGGTGAAGGGCTACCCCATCAATAACCCGGAAGACGTGGCATATAGCCGGACGATATATATTGAAAAGCACTAATCGGTACTGGCTTGCTGTTAACGCAAGGTAACCACGGCTAAATCCAGAGCTGGCGCGGCTGACAGCGCCAGTTTTCATTAGCGTCCTGAAAAGAGATTTCCTCAAATGACGGTTTTTAGCAATGACGCTATATCCTGGGTCGGCAGATTATTCAGTACATTCCAGGTATCTTTCATCGGCCACCATACACCGTCTCCCCTGGCGAAGGCCGTGCGATAGCCTGTCATCGTATCATCCGGTTTCAAACGCAGCTCATCCAGTAGCGCAGAGAGGGGTAATACGTCTTTAGTGAACGTTTGGCCGGTCACGCGTTCAACAGTTTCTGCCAGTTTTCCGTATGAGGTTGTTTCACCTGCAATAAATATCACTTCATTTACGATCCGCGGCTGATGCAAATAAATTTCGGTGGTGAGTCGGCCAATATCCGCAGGTGATGTCACGGTGACCTGTGTGTCCCATCCTCCGAGCGCATTAATGGTTTTTTCGGATAAATTCACCACATCAAATGCCGGTTCGAAGAGAAAGCTGGTAAACATACCGGTTGAAATAATCACCCATTCCGTCGCGTTCTGTTCCCGCAGTAGCGTCCTGACATCATACTGCTCGTCCCAGACGGGCTGACCGCTCCCTTTGCCTACCACATCGTAATTCACGCCAAACTGCCAGGGAAAATAGCGTTTAACGCGAGCCTCCAGTACCGCGCGAGTAATCTTTATCTGTGTTCCCGCGCCAGCGACAAACCCCATGCAGTTGATAACAGTATCAAAATCCGCGAAGTGGTTTTTTAACGCGTCAATCGTGCTGGCAGCGACATCGACAGAGATAAATTTGGCCCCTGCATCAGCCAGTTTTTGATGCGTTTCGGACTGAAGCTTACCCCGGCTGTCCCTGGAGCCGGGCGATACGATAACGGAGACAGCGCCGTCGCGCTGCGCGACTGCCGGAACCAGATACTCCAGCACGGCAGCGCCCAATTGTCCTGCACCAAGCACTAATACTTTTTCGCCTGTCGTGATATCACGTTCTTTCATACTGAGCCTCTCTTTGTTAAATCGCTTGATTACTTCAACTTGAGCAAGGTTATGTCAGATGGCTGCATTCGATAAGACGACAAGTATAAGTTAGACTGTTCGTAAAAATGGGATAATCGATCTTTTCAGGCGCGGTGGGAATATGGATAAACTGGAATCAATGCGGGTATACGTTTATGTGGTCGAAACCCATAGCTTCGCCAGGGCGGCAGAAGTGCTGGGGCTACCGCGCTCAACCGTATCGCGGGTCGTTAAGGAGTTGGAGACATACCTGGGCATTCAGATTTTACAGCGCACCACCCGGAAACTCAGCGTGACCGCAGAAGGCCGACGTTACTATGACGAGAGCAAACGGCTGCTGACGGATATTGCGACAATGGAGTCTTCCTTTCCCGGCAGATCCGCGCAGCCAAGAGGCCGTTTTAAAGTCGGGATGCCGCAGTCTCTCGCCCGACATTGCATTCTTCCCAGTCTCCCGGAATTTCTCCGCCAGTATCCCGAGCTGGAGCTGATACTCTGTTCCAGCGATAACGTGGAGGACATTATTCAGGAAGGGTATGACTGCGTGATCCGCACCGGGAGGATCGAAGATTCAACGACGCTGGTCGCGCGCCCTCTGGCGAACTTCAGGTGGGTTGTTCTGGCTTCTCCGGGCTATATAGCCGCCTGTGGTAAGCCGGAAAATCTCGACCAACTGGAAAAGCATTACGCAGTCGGCTACCTGAACCACCGCACCGGGCGTACCATTGACTGGTTTTTTACGCGTGATGACGGCGATTGTGCAATCCGCATGAAAGAGACGCTGATCGTCGATGACACCGACGCCTATATCCAGGCCGGAATTCATGGGCTCGGATTAATTCGCGTGGCCAGCTATCTGGCTGAGCCGTATCTGAAGAGCGGGGCGTTGGTTCGCTGTATGGAGGACGTCTCTTTCGATTTACCGCTTTCGCTTGTCTATCCACAAAACCGCTATCTCCCGCCTTCGGTACGCGCCTTTTATGACTGGAGCAGAGCGGTGCTACACCAACATGGTGACTGACGGGCGAAAACCCTGATTTTGCTTAATAGCCGGAAATAAAAAAAGCCCGTCAGAGAACGGGCGAAATAAGCAAATGATTTAGTGATTCGTTATCAACATTGTTGGAGGATAACGCCGCGTATCTTACGTGGCTGAGGGCAATGCAGATACCTGACAAATTCGGTAGGTGAAACAATAAATTAAACGTGCACTACAGTGCGTCAAAAGTGGGGTAAAGACTGTTTTCCAGATATTCAACGAAAAACCAAATCTCACCGCTGAAAATAAACCATAAGCCAAATATAATAAGCAATAAAATAATTAAGGTGAGTATTATTTCTGTCTTTCCCATTGTTGCCACAACCCACCCGTCGTTAATTTACTTAAGCTGGGCATTGTAGCGGGGCTTTTCACGATACTCCAGTTTCATGCCGCAAGGACTTTATTACGCCCGTCGTTTTTGGCGCGATAGAGCGCATCGTCGACACGTTTAAACAGCGCGTCAATACTCTCTTCCGGGTCATGCCGAGCCACGCCAATACTGACGGTAAAGCGTGGTAAGCCTGGGAGGGTAATATGGGCGACCGCCGCACGGACGGATTCGGCAATCTTCAGCGCCGTTTCGAGAGACGTACGCGGCAACAGGATGACAAACTCTTCACCGCCCCAGCGAAACACCAGGTCATCTTGTCTGCTGCAGGCTTCCAGCGTTCGGGAGAGGGCGATGAGCACCTCATCACCCTTCAGGTGACCAAAGAGGTCATTGATGTTTTTAAAATGATCGGTATCCACCAGCAGCAGGCTAAATTGCTGCTGGGCGGAGAGGTGGCTCAGGTTGGTTTGGTCGATAACGTTATAAAACTGACGTCGGTTGAGTAACCCCGTCATCGAGTCACGTAATGCAGCATTTTCCAGCTCCTGCTCAAGCCTCTTTTGCTCAGTAATATCATGGATTATGCACAGCATCAGTTTGTCGCCGTAGATCTCAATGGGCCCCGCGTAGGTCTGGACGTGGCGGGTGGTGCCATCGGCAAGGCGGTGAATAAAATTGAGCGGCTTATGTCCGCCGGGCAGCGCGGCAATCTCCGTCATGATGGGCATGACGCCTCTGCCAAGCGTGTTAATTTCCCAGGTGTGCTTCCGGCACATCTCATCATGTGAATAACCGTAAAAGCTGAGCGCGGCCAGGTTTGCATCGACAATTTGCCCGTCACGGGCAGGATCGATTAGCAACATTGGTGCGCTGTTGGTCAGGAAAAAGCGGGCGTAAAACCCCTGTTTTTTGCGTTGATAGGTTGCGGAACGGCTGGCTTTCAGGCTTGAGGGGGCGTGCGAAGAGATCCCTTCGAAAACGATAACATCACCATCCGGCGTGACGTGGGTGAGGGAGAGGCGACAGCTTATCGGTACGTCCTGCCCGCCCCGGCTAACTGTCCAGATCTCGACAATATCGTGATCGTTTTTCAGTTCAGGAACATACATCGACAGTACGGTTTGCGCACTTGCAGAACAGGACCCTTTACGCAGGTCATTCAGCGTTTTATTACCCGTTAGCTGTATTGCGGCCACATTTGCAAAAATAATCTGTTCCGAAACAGGAGAAATGAGCCACACGGGCGTTTTAATTGCATTAAGCGCATCAAAACTATTTTGCGACATAGTATTTTCCTGTTCATCGGCACGATACGCTGGTAATCATGGCAGAACTGACCCGCATGTACTCCCTTGAAACATACTCTAGTCAATCCCGTCAGGCATGATTTTTTTGTGAAATAAATTCGGGGTCCGTTTGAATTTTACTTATGGGTATAATTTGTTTGTCTGAGTTTTTTTGTAGCAGCAGCCACGGAACCTGTTCAGCAGGCAAGGGGCGGGAGAAAAGGTAGCCCTGGAGATAGTCACAGCCGAGGCTGGTCAGTATTGCCTGCTGTTCGTCCGTTTCAATCCCCTCGGCAACGACAGTCATCTCCATGGTGCGCGCAATATTAATAATGGTTTCCACCAGCTTGCGGCTTTTTTCATTTCCCAGCATAGAGGACACAAAGCTCTTGTCGATTTTAAGCTCTTTTGCCGGAAGAACGCTCAGCATCAGCAGGTTGGAATAGCCCGTGCCAAAATCATCAATAGAGACGGTGATCCCCGCATGGTTAAAGGCGTTGAGCAGCTCGATGCTGCGGTCGAGATTTTTTAGCGCGGTACTCTCCGTGACCTCCAGGATCAGCCTTGAGGGCGACAGATTATATTTATCCAGCATGGACGACACGATGTGAAAGATATCCGGCTGTTCGAACTGAACAGGGGATAAATTGAGCGATAACGTCCACTGGCTGAAACCTTGTTCAGTCCAGAAATGAAGCTGCCGACACGCGGCTTCAATAGCCCAGTTGCCAACCGGAATAATCAAACCCGTTTGTTCCAGAGTGGGTAAAAACATACCTGGCAGCAAAACGCCTTGCTCCGGATGCCGCCAGCGCAGAAGAGCCTCAAAACCGTGGATCGTCTTATCTTTAGCATGCCAGGTTGGCTGATACCACAGTTCAAACCGATCGCTTTCCAGCGCCTGATAAAGTTCATGCAGAAAACCCGGCTGCGCCGGAACCGCCGTTGACATCTCAGGGCGGTAAAACGCCCAGCCGTTACGACCTTCTTGCTTAACGTGGTGTAAGGCGGCATCCGCCTTAAACTTCAGTTCATGCAGCGTTTCGCCATCCTGAGGATAAAGGCTTACACCCGCGCTGAGGGTGGTACTCAGCGTATGTCCGCAAAGGGATAGCGGACGGCGCATATCCGCGAGCAGCGTCGTGAGCAGGGTATTGAGCTTTTCTTCGTCGTATTCGGGAACCAGCAGGATAAAGGCATCCCCACCAAGCCTGGCCAGCGTCATCTCACGGGTAAGTAGGGAGGTGATGCGTTGGGCAATGGTAATTAATAACTCATCACCGACGCTGTGACCCCAGGTATCATTCACGCGTCTGAAGCGATCGACATTCAGAAAAACCACGCCAAATTGTTTGTTACTCAACAAGGCGCTGTGCAGACAATCCTGCATTCGGATATCCATCTGCTGGCGGTTTGCGAGGCCGGTGAGAGCGTCAAAGCGAACCTGTAGCTCAAGCTGACGGTTGAGTTGGCGCAGATTGTCCGTCAGCCGGCTGGTCCGCCAGTGCGAATCGATAAGCGAAATAATTAACATCATGCCGAGCAGGGCGAGCGTGGTGACGGAAACCCAGATGGATAACCCCAGCTCGCTGACCCCGCCGGGGAGCGTATGCGCCATCTCATGGAAATGCGCGGCGCTCATGCCTGTATAGTGCATCGCGCAAATGGCGGCGCCCATGACTAACGCGGCGAGAATGCGAGTCACAAAGACCCCTTTGTGCTTATCTCTAAGGCGAAAAGCCAGCCACAGCGCCACACCGGAGGCGACCACGGCAATCATCACGGACACACCCACAATGCGCCGATCCCAGAGGATGCTTCCTTCCAGCATCAACGCGGCCATGCCGATATAGTGCATAGCGACCACGCCAGCGCTGAGGATAACCGTGGCGAAGAACAGCCGAAAGGGAGAGAGGTGTTTGCCCGTAACGGCAATATTTATTGCTATCGTGGAGGCAACGATCGCCACGCCGAGAGACGCAAGGGTTAGCCATAGGTCATAGCTCATCATCATCGGCATTTGCATCGACAGCATACCGATGAAGTGCATTGACCAGATCCCGATGCCCAGCGTGATCCCGCCGGCAATGCGCCAGAACAGAGCCGCTTTACGGCTGGAAAGGGGAATTTTCCCGGCGCTGTCCAGGGCCACAAAGGAGGCGATAAACGCCACCAGATAAGAGACAGCGATCAACACAGGGTCCCACGATATATTGAGCATTATGCAATCCCACGCCTGAGAGGGTTACCGATTTTGCCTGCCGGCACGTCTTTATCTGGCAACGAACATGCGCATTCAAACCATATTAGTTATTTATCGTGGAAAATAGCCACTAATATAAAAGGTCAAACTTACCCACAATATAAAATATATTCTTTATGTTAATGCATTAAGTACTGCTAAACATAGTCGATAGATTGTAGCAAAGCGTCTTAAATATGTGTGCATATGGACCGTTTTACCGCAGATAATGGTATCGCTTCAGGAGGCTTTGGACCAGCAATACAGCATATGGGGCATGACATTTCTACTAAAACCTCTTTTTTATCTGACTTAAGTTAAATACAGGGTGGGTAACGGCGAAACGAGAAACCAGCGTATTATGTGAGGACAAACGCAAAAGTGAATGCTATAAATCTAAATGCCGACCAAAATATAAGTTGTGGGTAAAAACATGCTAAGAAATATTAGTGTCAGGACCTTCATTGCCTGGTTCCTGCTGTGCCTGTTTTTAGTGAATGCAGGTATCGTTGCTCTATTTTCCAGCAATCTTCCTCTTTTCGTTTCGATTAATCTGGTCAATTTCGTTGGATTATTTTTGCTCTGGAGTTATATGACGAAGTTTCTTGTGACGCCGATCAATACTGTGAAAAAAAGTATTGAAGAAGTGACCGCAGGCAACTTAGGCGTCTCTATCCCCGAGTTTGGCAATAACTGCGCGGGGCGATTAATTCCCGGGATTAATAGTCTTTCCAGCAACATCGCTACGCTGGTGCGTGAGATCAGGGCATCATCACAAAACGCCATGGCCTTGTCGGATCAGCTCTCTTCCCGCAGTGCCCAGCTCTCGGTGAAAACAGAGCAGCAGTCTGCGTCTCTGGTGCAAACTGCGGCAAGCATGGAGCAGATGGCGGCAAGTACCCGAAACAATGCCGATAATACCCGGCTGGCGAGCGAACAGGCGAATGCCGCGACGTTGCAGGCACGCAAGGGCGGAGATCTGATGGAACAGGTTGCCAGCAATATGCAATCCATTACCGAGTGCGCGCAGCAGATGACGGAAATTATCTCCCTGATCGACGGGATTGCATTCCAGACGAATATTCTGGCGCTTAACGCGGCCGTCGAGGCCGCGCGGGCGGGCGATCACGGGAAAGGGTTCTCCGTGGTTGCAGAGGAAGTCCGAAACCTGGCTCACCGCAGCGCTGAGGCGGCGAAAAACATCAAAACGCTGATTGACGTTACCAGCAGTAATGTCACCCAGGGTGCCAGCGTTGTGTCGGAAGCGGAGAAGAATATGCGTGACATCGTGACCGGCTCCGGCAACGTCAGCCGGTTAATGGACGAAATTTCTACCTCAACCGCAGAGCAGGAGAAGGGCATTTCCCAGATCACGCTGGCGCTGTCCGAACTGGAGCGGGTCACGCAAAGCAACGTGGCGATGGCGGAGGAGCTCAACGGTTCCTCTGATGTGCTGCGTAATCAGGTGATCGAACTGCAGACGCGGACCCGAAATTTCAGGCTGGACCAGGGGCACCCCCCGTCACCAGTAGCCAGCCCTGTCTCGTTTCATCCGCGCCCCGAGCACTCTCATTGACAGCTTCCCGAAGCCTGGCATGCCAGGCTTTTTTATTCTCAAAATATAGCGTGTACAATTCCTGAGCGATTTCAGCGCGATGCGAAACATAGTTGTTGCTTAACCCCTGATGGAAGCTAGACTGACATCGAAAGAGCCAAACAGGGGAGGCGCTGTGGAGAGCATTAAAGGATCCGAACTTAACGTTCCTGACGCAGTTTTTGCGTGGGTGCTGGACGGTCGCGGCGGTGCCCGACCGCTGGAAGATGATGATGTCATTGATAAAGAGCATCCCTGCTGGCTACATCTGAACTATACCCACCCGGACAGCGCTGACTGGCTGGCCTCGACTCCGCTGCTGCCTAACAACGTACGCGATGCGCTGGCGGGGGAAAGCCTGCGGCCTCGCGTAAGCAGGATGGGTGACGGGACGCTTATCACCCTGCGCTGTATAAACGGCAGCACGGATGAACGTCCCGATCAGCTGGTTGCGATGCGCGTCTATATGGACGATGGGCTGATTGTTTCCACACGTCAGCGTAAGGTTCTGGCGCTGGATGACATTGTGAACGACCTCAAAGAGGGGACCGGACCGGTTGACTGCGGCAGCTGGCTGGTGGACGTCTGTGACGCCCTGACCGATCATGCGAGCGAATTTATTGAAGAGCTGCACGATAAAATCATCGACCTGGAAGATAATCTGCTCGATCAGCAGATCCCGCCGCGCGGCTTTCTGGCGCTATTGCGCAAGCAGCTGATCGTGATGCGTCGGTATATGACGCCACAACGGGATGTGTATGCCCGTCTGGCCAGTGAAAGACTCAACTGGATGAATGACGATCAGCGCCGCCGGATGCAGGACATTGCTGACAGGCTGGGCCGCGGGCTGGATGAGATCGATTCCTGTATCGCCCGAACGGCGGTGATGGCGGATGAAATCGCGCAGGTGATGCAGGAGTCGCTGGCGAGAAGAACCTACACGATGTCCCTGATGGCGATGGTCTTTTTACCCAGCACATTTCTGACAGGGCTTTTTGGCGTCAATCTGGGCGGTATACCCGGCGGCGAATATCGGTACGGCTTCACCGCGTTTTGCGTCATGTTAGTTGTTTTGATTGGTGGTGTTGCATGGTGGTTGCATCGTAGTAAATGGCTGTAAATTTACGATTTTTTCACCTTTTTCGAGGATTAAAACGCTCTTTTAATTGAGCGAAGTCAATAAACATCACCCCCGTAAGGTGCAATATTACTCCCGCAGGTGAATGCAACGTCAAGCGATGGGCGTTGCGCTCCATATTGTCTTACTTCCTTTTTTGAATTACTGCATAGCACAATTGATTCGTACGACGCCGACTTTATAGTCGGCTTTTTTTTTGCCTCCTGTTTCTCAGCGTCTACCCTAAAAGGGACGACAGCAAATCCTGGAGGGAAAGATGAGCATTTTACTCGCTCTGCTACTGCAACACGCGCGTCAGTCCGATCCTGTCCCCACCGATCCCGTGCCGATGCCCGATCCCATTCCGCGTCCGCAGCCGATGCCAGACCCGCCGCCGGACGAAGAACCGATTAAATTGTCGCATCGAACCCCGAGATCTGCGAGGATACGCGCCATCTGACCGTAAAGATGACCACGAGAGATTATTGTGACCGCTTTTTCTACCCTGAATGTTCTGCCTGCCGCCCAACTCGACAACCTCAACGAGTTGGGATACCTCATGATGACGCCTGTTCAGGCGGCCGCGCTGCCCGCTATCCTTGAAGGCCGGGACGTGCGTGTGCAGGCGAAAACAGGCAGTGGGAAAACGGCCGCTTTCGGTCTTGGTCTGCTGCAGCATATTGACGCGTCGCTGTTTCAGACCCAGTCACTGGTGCTGTGCCCGACCCGCGAGCTGGCAGATCAGGTCGCGGGTGAACTGCGTCGCCTGGCGCGCTTCCTGCCCAATACTAAGATCTTAACCCTCTGCGGTGGGCAGCCGTTTGGCGCACAGCGCGATTCTCTCCAGCACGCGCCGCACATTATCGTCGCGACGCCCGGCCGCCTGCTTGATCACCTGCAAAAAGGCACCGTTTCGCTCGATGCCTTAAGCACGCTGGTGATGGACGAGGCGGACAGGATGCTGGATATGGGCTTCAGCGATGCCATTGATGAAGTGATCCGCTTCGCGCCGGTCGATCGTCAGACGCTGCTGTTCTCTGCGACCTGGCCTGAAGCCATCGCCGCGATCAGCGGTCGCGTGCAGAATAACCCGCTCACCATTGAGATCGACAGCGTCGATGCGCTGCCGGCCATCGAACAGCAGTTCTTTGAAACCTCGCAGCAGGGAAAAATCCCGCTCCTGCAGAAACTGCTGAGCCAGCACCAGCCTGCGTCATGCGTAGTGTTCTGTAATACCAAAAAAGACTGCCAGGCGGTTTGTGATGCCCTGAATGCGGCGGGGCAGAGCGCGCTGTCGCTGCACGGCGACCTGGAACAGCGCGATCGCGATCGGACGCTGGTGCGCTTTGCTAACGGCAGCGCGCGCGTGCTAGTGGCGACCGACGTGGCCGCACGCGGCCTGGATATCAAATCCCTTGAACTGGTGGTGAACTATGAGCTGGCATGGGATCCCGAAGTGCACGTCCACCGTATTGGTCGCACTGCTCGCGCCGGAAACAGTGGGTTGGCCATCAGCTTCTGCGCGCCGGAAGAGGCGCAGCGCGCCAATATTCTCTCAGAAATGTTGCAGATCAAACTGAACTGGGTGAACGCGCCGGGGAACGTCAGGCTCATGCCGCTGGAGGCCGAAATGGCGACGCTGTGCATTGATGGCGGCAAAAAGGCCAAGATGCGACCGGGGGATGTGCTGGGCGCACTGACCGGAGATGTGGGGCTGGAAGGGGCGGATATCGGGAAGATTGCGGTTCATCCGGCACACGTGTACGTGGCGGTTCGCCAGGCGGTTGCGCATAAGGCGTGGAAGCAGCTGCAAAACGGCAAGATTAAAGGCAAAACCTGCCGCGTACATCTGCTGAAATAAGGCATAAAGCGTCTCAGAAGGTCTTTCTGAGACGCCCATCGCTTATTTCACTTCAAGCACGTTCAGACGCAACTCTTCGAATTGATTGTCCTCGTCTTCCGGCTGCCAGCCCGCAGGCTTCATTGGGATCTCTTCCCGGTCAAACGCCAGATCGCCACCATTCACCACCTCCGAGCCGTGGTTGATACCTTTGAAGTCGAACAGCTCTACGTCAGCGAGGTGGGAAGGAACCACGTTCTGCATCGCGCTGAACATGGTCTCAATACGGCCCGGATAACGTTTGTCCCAGTCGCGCAGCATGTCGCCAATCACCTGACGCTGCAGGTTCGGCTGTGAGCCGCACAGATTGCATGGAATGATCGGGAACCCTTTCGCCTGAGAAAAACGCTCAATGTCTTTTTCCCGGCAGTAGGCAAGCGGGCGGATCACGATATGCTTGCCATCATCGCTCATCAGCTTAGGCGGCATGCCTTTCATCTTGCCGCCATAGAACATATTCAGGAACAACGTTTGCAGGATATCGTCGCGGTGATGGCCCAGAGCAATTTTGGTCGCGCCCAGTTCCGTTGCGGTGCGATAGAGAATGCCGCGGCGCAGACGGGAGCAAAGCGAGCAGGTGGTTTTCCCTTCCGGAATCTTCTCTTTCACGATGCCGTAGGTGTTTTCTTCGACGATTTTATACTCAACGCCCAGCTGCACCAGATATTCCGGCAGAATGTGCTCCGGGAAGCCCGGCTGTTTCTGGTCAAGGTTGACCGCCACCAGGGAAAAATTTACCGGCGCGCTTTGCTGAAGATTACGCAGGATCTCCAGCATGGTGTAGCTGTCTTTACCCCCTGACAGGCAAACCATGATGCGGTCGCCTTCTTCAATCATGTTGAAGTCCGCAATGGCCTCGCCCACGTTACGGCGCAGGCGCTTTTGCAGTTTATTCAGGTTGTATTGCTCTTTCTTTGTATTTGATTGATTTTCTTGCATTTATTACTACCTTCGGAGCCAGTAGCGGCGAAAGACGGGTTAGCGCCGGCAGATAATAGCCAGCAGGCAAAAGTATGCCGCGTATGGTACGGATTCCGGCGGCGAATGCCAGCACGTTTTACACTCTGCGCAATAGCTAATAAAGCGTAGTCGGCTTTCTGTTCGCCATCCGGGAGGAGGGACCAAAACAAACTGGCGTTATCGTTGAACGCGGAAGCCATAAGGTACTGCTTGCTCATGATGGCGCGTATGCGAAGCTTCACAAAATGCAATTCGGTGCGTCGAAGAGGTCATTCATTTTGAGGCCCGCATGCAATAGCGGGCTGATAGCACCTGACCGGATACATGCGTAAGATAGCGTATAATGCTTTCCCGACATACGCTTACATATTCCGTGACTGACCCTATGACATTGAATCGCTTTTGTTTTGTTCTGCTGATCCTCGCTGCGATCGGCAGCTTTTTTTCCTCGTATCCTTTTGCCATGTGGTTTCTGCTGATTAATATGCTGACGATAGCGATTTATGGTGTCGACAAAACGGCGGCACGAAAAGCGATGCGCAGGATACCGGAAGTCACTTTACTGACGTTTGGTACTGTGGGAGGGTGGCCAGGCGCCATATTGGGCCAACAGCTCTTTCGCCATAAAACGCAGAAGCAGCCCTTCAAAACCTGGTTTTTGCTGAGCATCGTCGTGAATATTTCAGCCACGGCGGCGCTTTATCATTTCTGTCCCTTTATTCTTTTTTGAACATCATCAGGACCGCACAAATTCACCGTTGACCTCAAGTTAACTTGAGCTTTTAAGGTGGCTACGACATGTTGATACAGGAGTAACATCTTAAAATGAAAGACATTGATGTAGGATTCACTCATGTTGCGTTTATGGTCAGGGATCTGGAGAAGAGCCTTGCTTTTTATCGCCGATATGCCGGGATGGAGGTCATCCATTCGCGTGAGCCCGATCTTCCAACTGCCCGTAAAGTGGCGTGGCTAACTGACCATACGCGTCCTTTTGCGCTGGTTCTGGTGCAGGCGGACACCGTGACCGATACGCCGCTGGGGCATTTTGGCCACCTTGGGATTGCCTGCGCCACGCGCGAAGAAATTGACAGAAAAACCGCGATGGCCGCTAAAGAAGGGGTGTTGAGGAAAGCGCCGGAAGATCTGGGTGACCCCGTCGGCTATTATGTATTTTTTGCCGATCCTGACGGTAATACCTTAGAGCTCTCATACGGCCAGCGTGTCGGAATAACAGCGATCCAGGCGAAATAGTAAAACGCCTGAAAACGGTCTGAAAAATCCTGCTACGCTTGTTTGTTGTATCAGGAGCATGAGTATGAAGAACAAAGACGAACAAACAGGATTAGTGGGGCTGGCGATTGGGGCTGCCGTTATAGGGCTGGTTTCATCGCAAAAAACGATCGATCGTGACAGCATTGTCAACGAACTTGTCAGGCTGGGCAGGCAGAAAGGCGATGGTGTAGAAGATGAGGTTTTTCTCAAAGCTGCCGAACTGGTAAGAAAAGGGGTATAGCCAATGGCTGACATTCGTCATGCACAGTGCCACTGTGGTGCGGTGGCCTTTACCGTCGAACTGACTGACGGCTTGAATACCGCGCGGCGCTGCAGCTGCTCTTTTTGCCGTATGCGGGGCGCGATTGTGGTCTCTGCACCGCTGTCGGGTATCACCGTGACCAGAGGTGAGGATAAGCTGACGGAGTACCGGTTCAACACGGGGACGGCGCGGCATTTCTTCTGCTCGGTCTGCGGGATTTACACGTTCCATCAGCGTCGCTCTAACCCAAATGAATACGGCGTCAATGTGACCTGTTTTAAAAATGTGTCGCCGTTTGATTTCCCAGAAGTGACGGTGATGGATGGCGTAAACCATCCGAGCGACGGCGAAAGCGGCGTTTTTGGCTATCTCTCGTTTCGCAAAAAAGAGACCAATCAAGATTAATTACCGCCTGGCCTTTTTTTTATCAGCCTGGCTATAGTGGGAAGTGGGTTTCTAAAACAGGAGAAATTATGCTCTGTGTAGAAAAAGACGATCCGCGTGAGGCCCCGGAATCAGGGGATAAAAAACCTCAACCCGTGAAAAAATAACGCTCGAAATGCGTATGACCGCCACCGGCACTGCTGGTGGCTTTTTTCTGGGAATCACTGTTAATGGTGATCCAGATGGTTTAGCAGCGTGCCGAGATGCCCGACAATATCTCGAAAATCAAAGATTAACGCCATCCACAAGCATGCTAAAAGTGTCAGAATGGTAACGGATATACGACCAAACAACGCAGGTATCCTTAATGAAGAGGGGGATATCGGCGCAGTCTAACCCGCTTTCTTTCAACTTATCCTCAACAATATCGCGATAAAGCGCTGTTGCGAGACAAACATCAAAAAAAGGAGAGCCCGCATGACGCTGCGGGCTCTGACCATCAGAACTGGTAAACCAGGCCTAATGCAACGACATCGTCGGTGCTGATACCGTTGTTTTTGTAGAAGCTGTCATCTTCATCCAGCAGGTTGATTTTATAATCAACATAGGTGGACATGTTCTTGTTGAAATAGTAGGTCGCGCCTACGTCCGCATATTTAACCAGGTCCTGATCGCCCTGACCGTTGCCCAGGTCTTTCCCTTTAGACTGCAGGTAAGAAATGGCCGGACGCAGACCGAAATCGAACTGGTACTGTGCGGTCACTTCGAAGTTCTGAGTTTTGTTGGCAATACCACCGCCTGATTTGCTATCACCTGAACCGTACGGCGTCATATTACGGGTTTCAGAATACATCGCCGCCAGGTAGATATTATTTGCGTCATATTTGAGGCCTGCAGTCCAGGCATCCGCTTTATCACCACCCGCATATTGAGACGCAGCGCCAGTACCTGCGCTTACCTGGTCATTTGTACGGTCAGATGAGGCGTAGGCGGCACCGGCACTGAACCCCATACCGAAATCATAGGTGGTTGAAATACCGAAGCCGTCGCCATTCTCATAACGCATGTCGCGGCCGTTGTTGGTGCCTTCCTGATTGTTGCTGGCATCTTCATTGTTGCCCTGATACTGCAGCGCGAAGTTCAGACCCTGCACCAGACCATAGAAGTCAGTGTTGCGGTAGGTTGCCACGCCGTTGGCGCGGCCGGTCATAAAGTTATCCGCATAGGTGTAAGAGTCGCCGCCGAACTCAGGCAGCATATCGGTCCAGCCTTCCACGTCGTACAGCACGCCATAGTTACGACCATAATCGAAGGAACCGTAGTCACCCACTTTGACACCCGCGAAGGCCAGACGCGTCCAGGACTGATTATCAGACCCTTCGGTGTTATTCGCCTGAATGTTATATTCCCACTGCGCGTAGCCGGTCATCATGTCGTTAATCTGCGTTTCACCTTTGAAACCCAGACGCATGTAGGTTTGATCGCCGTCTTTTGAGGCATCATCGGAGAAATAGTGCAGACCATCTACTTTTCCGTACAGATCTAATTTGTTGCCGTCTTTATTATAAATTTCTGCCGCATGCGCGGCGCCAGCCATTAACAGAGCTGGAATCATCAGAGCCAGTACTTTTCTTTGCATCGTGATATTCCTTTGCAGTTGTTTTTATTTGATTACCTGTTGAACTTTCTGAAACCGAAAGTTGTCCCATGCTAAATCACTCCTGTGAAAGAGTAATAAAATATAATTGTTACTAATTGAGTAAAATCTCAAAAGAATAAATCCGCGGAAATGATCATCGTTGTGGTGAATGATTGAAAATGATTC